>NZ_JAFIBW010000001.1:4950000-5262500 GCF_017833295.1 Methylobacterium sp. PvR107 | reverse complement strand
GACGCCTCAATCTCGACACGCTACCTCTCGACAGGAATAGGCCGGGCGCGCCGGCTGCGCGCGGTGTGGCATTGGCTGCCTATCGATCTTCCGGATCCAAGGGGCCGCTGCTCGCCATCGTTTTCTCAGGGCCTTCGAGTGAAGCGCGAGCGACTCAAGATCAGCGACGTAGCCGCTCTCACCCGGGGCTACGGGGCCCACGCGCCTCTCGATCAACTCGGCGCTGCGACTTCTCCGATCGACCGTCGAGCTGTGAACCTGCGATGGCTCTGCGCCAGCACGCTCACGGGTCTGACCGGCGCGGGTCTGATTGCGGCCGCGCTCCACGTTTCTCTGCAGGGTGACGTTTCCTTCGCGGCGATCCCCGAGAAGGCCACCGTCGTGGCACGGCCGCAGCCGAGCGAGAGCGGGGCCAACATCGCCCGCAAGGGCGACCGTCTCGTGCGTAATCTGATGGTCGCCTCCGCCAAGCAAAGCTTCCGCGCGCCCGTAACCGTCCGTCTCGGGGATCGCGAGATCATCAAGGCGAAGGCCTTCGTCCGGCTCAGCACGCCCCTGTCGATGACCACTGGGGTCTATGCGGCCGAGCCGCCCCGCTTCGACCCGATGAAGTTCGTCTCCGACGAGCCGCTCGAGCGCGCGCCCGATGCCGCGGCGGACGCGCCGAGCGCGGAGGTTACCGTGGTCAAGCGCGATCTCGCCGACGCGGCGGTCGAGGCCAGCGCACCCGCGCTCACCGACGACGATGTCACTGCCCAGGTCGAGGAGGAGCGCCGCATCGCCGCCGAGGCCGGACGCCGGGCCGCCATCCCGATCGCCCCGCAGATCATGCTGTCGCGGACCCTGCAGCAGGGCGGGTCCGCCGACGGCGACGGGGCGGCGCCGAAGGAAGCGAACCCGTTCAAGTCCATCGAGGTTCTTGTCGTCCCCGAGAATGTCACCAAGGTCGCCAAGACCGAGTTAAAGCCGAACGAAGTGCCGTTGGTGGAGGAGCGCGACCTCGCCCTCAAGCGCGGCGAGACTCTGGAGAGCACGCTCAAGGCCACGGGCTTTGCAGGCGATGAAGCGATCCGCGGCGTCGTCGCGGCGCTCGGCGGCAGAGCGAAGACCGCTGCTCTCAACGAAGGCCAGGCGATGCGCGTGCAGATCGCCCCCGGCTCCCATCCTGGTGATCCGCGCCAGGTCACCCGCGTGGTGCTCTACGGAGAGAACGGCATCGAGGGGATCGCCGCCCTCAACGACCGGGGCGCGTTTGTTTCGGTGGCACCGCCCGTCGAGGAGGCCCCCGCCCCCAAGTCGCAGCCCCAAGCGGAGGCCGGCGAGGAGGAGGACGAGGATTCGGGCTCCGGGCCCCGCCTCTATCAGAGCCTCTACGAGACCGCGGCGCGCCACGACCTGCCCCGGGCCACCGTCGAGGATATCGTCCGGGTGTTCAGCTACGACCTGGATTTCCAGCGCCGGATCGCCAGCGGCGACGGGCTCGACGTGTTCTACACCTACGACGACGAGACGAGTGCAGACCGGCCGGACCTGCTCTATGCGGCGCTGACGCTGGGCGGTGAGACCCGCAAGGTCTATCGCTTCCAGTCGCCGGATGACGGCACCATCGATTATCTCGACGATCAGGGGCGCTCGCTCAAGAAATTCCTCCTGCGCAAACCGATCGCGGACGGGATCATGCGCTCAGGCTTCGGCTACCGCCGCCATCCGGTGCTCGGCTATGCCAAGCTGCACACCGGTGTCGATTGGTCGAATCCCATCGGCACCCCGATTATGGCGGCGGGCAACGGCGTCGTGATCCGCGCCGAGATGACCTCCGGCTACGGGAACCGGGTCGAGCTGCAGCACGTCAACGGTTACGTCACCACCTACAACCACATGTCCCGGTTCGGCCGCGGCATCCGTGAGGGCGTCAAGATCCGGCAGGGGCAGATCATCGGCTATGTCGGATCGACCGGCCTGTCGACCGGAGCGCATCTCCACTACGAGGTGATCATCAACGGCCATTTCGTGGACCCGATGAAGATCCGCGTGCCGCGCGGACGCGAGCTCGACGGTCGGCTTCTCGCCGAATTCAGACGTCAGCGCGAGCAGATCGACGCGACCCTGCAGAAGTCCAAGAGCGCCACGGCACTCGCCCAGCGCGACGCGGTGGTGCGTTGAGGCGTCGCGCCTGGATCAGCTGAAGCCGAGCCGTGCGCGGATCGCCCCGGGTGTGACGCCCGAAGCGCGGAGGTCCGCGAGCGATTGCGAGCCGCGCGACTTGGCGAGTTTCTCCCCGGCGGAGTCGAGAAGCAGCGGGTGATGCCGGTAATACGGCACGGGAAGGCCGAGCAGGCGCTGCAGCAGCACGTGAAGATCCGTGGCGGCCTCCAGGTCGCGGCCGCGGACGACGTGTGTGACCCCCTCCTCCGCGTCGTCGTGGACCACGGACAGGTGATAGCTCGTCGGCACGTCGCGCCGCGCGATCACCGCATCACCCCAGCGGGCCGGTTCGGCGGCAACCTGAGAGGTGCCGTCCTCAGCGAAGGCGCAGTAGCCATAGGGCCCGGGCATCTCCCGCAGCGCGGCCGCCATGTCGAGGCGCCAGGTATGCGGCTCGCCGCGGGCGAGGCGGTCGGCCACGAGCCCGACTTCGAGCGTGCGGCAGGTCCCGGGATAGAGCGGAACGCCGTCTGGGTCGCACGGAATCTCGCTACCGGCCGCGATCCGGGCCCGGATCTGCCCGCGCGAGCAGAAGCAGGGATAGGCTAGGCCTCGGGCGACCAAGCGATCGAGCGCGGTCTGGTAGGAACCCATATGCTGCGACTGACGCCGGACCGGCTCCGGATAGGTCAGCTCGAGCCATGCGAGGTCGGCGACGATCGCGGCGATCAACTCGGGCTTCGAGCGCTGTGGATCGATGTCCTCGATCCGCAGGCGGCACACGCCGCCCATCCGGGCGGCGAGATCGGCGTTGAGCAGCGCCGAATAGGCGTGGCCGAGATGGAGACGCCCGTTCGGGCTCGGTGCGAAGCGAAGGATCGGTGTTTCGGACCTCACCCGTCTTTGTGCCGCAGGCAATGCGGGGCCGCGGGCTGGCAGGCGATCCCGGGAAGCGAGCAGGCCGGCCCCTCAGGGAGGCGCTGGCAGACCGTGCAACCGTCGCTCCATTCAAGGCAGGCCGGATCCTCGGCGACCGAGCGCGGCGCCGGTGCGTGCCGGGCGGGCAGGAGCGCGCCGAGGAGTACGGTCGCGATCACGAGAATTGCCGTTCCCCACGCGGCGAGCGCGCCGCTCGAGGAGCGCGGTGCGGGCGACGGAGCTGTGGCTGTCGACATGGAAATCCTGTTGGCGCGGTGCGGGCCCCGCTGTCAACGCGGGAACCGTCAGGCGGCGCGCGCCGTCCGGCGTTCCAGCAGGGCCGGAAGCAGCTTCACGTTGAGCGGCTTGGCCAGGAAGCCGTCGAACCCCGCCTCCCGGGCGGCGCGCTCGTCCTCCGGGCCGGCATTCGCCGTGAGGGCGACGAGATGGAGCCGACGGCCGTCGGGCGATTCGCCTTCGGCGGCGCGAATCCGACGGGCGGTCTCGTGACCGTCGAGGCGTGGCATCCGCACGTCGATCAGCGCGAGGTCGAAGGGCCCGTCGGCGTTCAGGCATTCCAGCGCCTGCACACCGTCCATCGCGTGGACGACCTCGGCGCCGAGCCGCTCCAGCGCCCGGGTCGCCAAGAGGGCGTTGATCGGATTGTCTTCGGCCAGCAGGATCCGCAATCCGGCACCGGAGCGCAACGCCGGCGCGGCGGGTACGGGGGCGGCCTCCGACGCGGCGGGAAGCGCGAGCAGGCGCTCGAACAGGGATCGCGCCCGGACAGGCTTGATCAGGTATCCGTCGAAGCCCGCAGCGCCCGGCGCACCGAAGCCGCGCCGGTCGAAGGGCGACAGCAGCACGAGGCTGCAGCGCACGCCGCAGGCGCGCGCGGCATCGGCGATCTGCCGCACCGCCGCGTCCCCGAGCGCCCGATCCGCCAGCACGACGTCGAAGGCCGCCCCCGCCAGCGCGTCGAGGCCGGATTCCAGGCTGTCCACGATCACGGTCGCGGCGCCGGCCCGGGACAGGCTGCGGGCGAGATAAGGCGCCTGATACGGTGAATCGGCCACGATCAGGCAGCGCTGGGCGTTCAGGCGCATCGCGGACCTGCGCCGACGCAGCTGGCCGTCGGGCACTTCCGGCAGCGGCAGCGCCACCCGGAAGATCGAGCCTCGCCCCAACCGCGATTCCGCCTCGACGCGACCGCCCATCCGGGTCACGAGACGCCGGGTGATGGCAAGGCCCAGCCCGGTCCCCTCGTGGCTGCGGCTGGCGCTGCCGTCACCCTGCTCGAACTCCTCGAACAGGATCGGCAGCCGATCCTCCGGGATGCCCGGGCCGGTATCCGACACCGCGATCAGCACCTCTCCGTCACCCGCCTCGGAGCGCGCGAAGGTCAGGCTCACGCCGACGCCGCCGTGCTCCGTGAATTTGATGGCGTTGCCGGCGAGGTTGATCAGGATCTGCCGCACCCGGTCGGCATCGCCCAGCAGGCTCAGGGGTACGTCCTCGGCGACGTCGAGGGCGATCTCGATGCCCTTGTCCTGGGCGCGGGGCGCCAGCAGCTCGACCACGCCCTCGGCGAGCGCCGGCAGGTCGAAGGGCTCGGCCGCGAGATCCAGGCGGCCGGCCTCGATCCGCGAGAAGTCGAGCACGCCGTCAATCAGGCCGAGCAGCGCCTGGCCGCTGGTCCGCACGGCCTCCACGTAGGTGCGCTGCTCCGGATCGAGATCGGTCCCGAGGACGAGATCGGCCATCCCCAGGATGCCGTTGAGCGGCGTGCGCATCTCGTGGCTGATGGTGGCCAGGAAGCGCGATTTCGCGACGCTCGCCGCCTCGGCCTTCTCCAGGGCGGCATCGCGGCTGCGGACCGCCTCGACACGGGCCGTCACATCCCGCCCGGCGCGCAGCCAGTGCATGGCGTCGCCGTGCGCCACCGGCATCTCCACGAAGGCGAACCAGCGGACCCGTCCGTCGACCGAGCGGACCTGCGCCTCCATGCGGCGCACGCCGTCCTCTCCGACCTCGACCGTGCCGCGGTCCAGGATTTCCAGGTCGATCTGCGAGCCGAGCAGCGCGATGGGCTCGCGGCCGAGGAGACGGGCGAAATCCGCGTTGGCGTAGGTGATGCGGCCGCTCGCGTCCCGCTGGACGATGACCTCCGTGGTTGCCGCCACCAAAGCGCGATAGCGGTCCTCGCTCTCGCTGATCCGCCAGAGGCGGTCGTGCATCCGCTCGGCCTCGTTGTCGTCGGCGGGGACGCCGTGCGCGCGCCAGCGCCCCCATGCAAGGGCCGCGGCGAGCAGGAGTGCCAGGGCGAGCGCGATATCCTTGATCATCCGTGCCTCCCCGGCGGCAGGCCGGTTCAGTGCAGGATCGCAGGCGAAGCTGAAGGCGGCGTTGGGAAAGGCGCTTAATCGGCGGTTGCGGCATTCGCCGAATGCGGCGCAGCTTGCCCTGCACCGGCCGGAAACGCCGCCGCAGCGCGATCCGAACCGCGGCTCGCGAGTTGCTTGCCAGGACGAAATCCCGGACGGAGACCGCACATGCCCGGCGAGCACTATGACGTCATCATCGTCGGGTCGGGCCCGGGCGGCGGCACGATGGCGTGGCGCCTGGCCCAGACCGGCAAACGCATCCTGCTGATCGAGCGCGGCGACTACCTCTTGCGCGAGCCGCGGAACTGGGACAGCCAAGCCGTGATCGTCGACGGGTACTACCAGGCCAAGGAGACTTGGTACTCCTCGGACGGCAGCAGCTTCCATCCGGGGCTCCACTACTACGTCGGCGGCAACTCGAAGTTCTACGGCTCGGTCCTGTTCCGCCTGCGTGAGCAGGACTTCGCCGAGATCCGCCACCAGGACGGCATCGCGCCGGCCTGGCCGGTCGGCTACGACGAGTTCGAGCCGTATTATCAGGCCGCCGAGGAGCTGTTCCACGTCCACGGCCTGCGCGGCGAGGACCCCACCGAGCCCTGGTCGAACAGGCCCTACGCCCATCCGCCGGTCTCGCACGAGCCGCGGATCCAGGAGCTTTTCGACGATCTGAAGCAGGCCGGCCACCACCCGTTCCACCTGCCGGTTGGCGTGCGGCTCGTCGAGAAGGACGGGCGGGCGGTCTCGACCTCGCCCTGCATCAAGTGCGAGTCCTTCGACGGCTTCCCCTGTCCGACCAACGGCAAGTCGGACGCGCAGACCATGGTGGTCGATCCCGCCCTGCGGGACTGCCCGAACCTCACGCTCCTCACCCGGACCTATATCGAGCGTCTCGTCACGGACCCGTCGGGCCGTGCGGTGACGGGCGTCGTCGGCACCCGGGACGGCGATCCCTTCGAGGCCTCCGCCGACATCGTCGTGGTGGCCTGCGGCGCGCTCTCGTCGGCCCTGCTGCTGCTGCGCTCGGCGAGCGACCGGCACCCGAACGGCCTTGCCAACGGCTCGGATCAGGTCGGGCGCAATTACATGCGCCACAACAACTCGACTGTGCTGGCGCTCTCGAAGACGCCGAACCCGACCCGTTTCCAGAAGACCTTGGGGCTCAACGACTTCTATTTCGGCGACCCGGATCCGAAGGACGATTGGGCCTTTCCGCTCGGGCACATCCAGATGGTCGGCAAATCCGACGGCGCCCAGATCCATGGCGAGGGCCTGCCGGGCTTCCTGCAATGGTTTCCCAACAAGCCGTTCGACTGGCTCGCCAAGCACTCGGTGGATTTCTGGCTCACCTCGGAAGACATCCCTCTGGCCCAGAACCGGGTCTTCTACCGCGACGGCAAGGTCCATCTCGATCTCACGGAGACCAACGTCGAGGCGCACAAGCGGCTTCGGCACAAGCTGCAGGAGATTTGCACCTTCACCGACATCCATCCTCACCTGTTCGACCGCTCGCTCTATCTCGGCAAGAACATCCCGATCGGCGGCACCGCACACCAGGCCGGAACGCTTCGGTTCGGCGACGATGCGGCGAACGCGGTCCTCGACCGCAACTGCAAGGCGCACGAGCTCGACAATCTGTACGTGACCGACGCCAGCTTCTTCCCGTCGGTCGGCGCCGTGAATCCGACCTTGACGATCATCGCCAACGCCCTGCGGGTGGCCGATCATCTCGTCCAGCGGATGGGCGCCCGAGACGAGATCCCGCCGCCCCGCCTGTTCGATCACACCGAGCCGCGCGAGCCGGTTCCGGCATGATCGCTGCCGGGGTAAGCCGGCACGGTCCGGTCCGTCGGGGTGCCCGAGCCGTCTGCTGACACGCCTCATCGTCCTCGCCCGCCCCTCTCCGCCCCGTCTTCCCGGGGCCGCGCAGCGGGGCCCGGATCCAGACCCGCCGAGGCGGCAAGGGCGTGCACCGCCGGCTTCTCTGGGTTGCCCGCCTCCGGCCTGCCCGTCCGGGTCCGGGCCCGCCTGCGGCGCCCCGGAACGACGGCGCGGGTGGCGGAACCGGCAGGGCCCCTCCCGCCATGCGCGATCATCCCCGCGCGCCGTTGGGCGCCGGGGGCATGGCCCAAGAAGCGACCACAGGGGACGCGGGACGCCGCGGGAACCCAGGTGTCGGCCAGTCAACGCGCGGGATCCGATCCCCGCGGCGCCCGCGGCATCGGCCGGGCATGGTCCCCGGCCGGTGCCGTCTTTCTCGTCGCGGCGTCTGTGCGACGTCCCGGTCCTGCGCCGGCCTGCCAAGCGGTCTCAGGCGAGGCGCACGCGCCTCCGGAACCCGCTATCACTCTCCGTGGCCTTCCAGCCGTTCGCCCGCCTCGTCGTGGGCGGATCCGCAGGATGCGTAGGGTCGGCCCAGAGGCGGGTCGGCGCGGGGGCATTTCCGCCCCCGCCGGGCCAAGGGCCGCCCGGTCTCACGCCCGCCACCGAGACACGCCCCGTACCGGGCACGCCGCCCGGGGCGATGGCGGCTGAGAGCCACCGACGCGGGCGCCGCCCCACCCCCGGACCCGCCCGGTCAGCCACCGCACGGGACCCATGAAGGACGCCCCGGGATCGCTCCCGAACCGCCGTGGGCAGGTGCGGCTAGGAAGCACAGAATAGGAATATTGTCAAGGGGCGGTCGTGCCCGTCGCCGTGCAGCCCGTGTGGATCACGCCCCGCATCGTCGTTCCGGGGCGCCGCAGGCGGGCCCGGACCTGCGGGGGCACGCCGGAAGCGGGCCGCCGAGCGCCGCCGCCGCGCCGGGATAGCGCGCCGCCGTCGGCTCCGGATCCCGGGTTCCGCTGTGTGGCCCCGGGATGACGGGGGACGCGGCGGCAACGATCCCCCCAGAACGAGGATCGCGCCGTTTCCCGATCTGGAGATGCGGGCGGCCGCGTCTGCTATGTCGGGCGTCCGAGCCCTCATCGATCGCAGCGCGCGTGGCCATCGACCATATCGACCTCACCCGGATCGACCTGAACCTGCTGGTCGCCCTCGACGCCCTGCTCGACGAGCGCAGCGTCACGCGGGCGGCCGCCCGGGTCGGCATCGGCCAATCGGCGATGAGTTCGAGCCTCGCCCGCCTGCGCCGCCTGTTCGACGACGAGCTCCTGACCCGCGCCCCCGACGGGATGCGCCCGACGCCGCGCGCGCTCAAGATCGCCGAGCCCCTGCGTGCCACCCTCCGGCAGGTCCAGGCGCTGGTGCACCGGGAAGAGCGGTTCGATCCGAAAACCGTTGCGCGCAGCTTCACCATCAGCCTCCCCGACAGCGTCGAGGTGCTGCTCGGGCCCCGCCTGATCGCGGAACTCCGCCGGGAGGCGCCCGGCATCCGACTGCTGCTGCGCTCCGTCGACCGGGCGCGGATCCTCGACGAGCTGGACGCCGACCGGGTCGACCTCGCGATCGGGTTGTTCTCGGAAGGACAGATCCACCACAAGCAGCGGCTTCTCTACCGTGACAGCTACGTGGTCCTGTTCAACGCCGCGCTGATCGGGCTTCAGCCGCCAATCGGACTCGACGATTACCTGCGCTTCCCCCACGTCCTCACCTCCCTGCGCGAGACCGCGCACGGGGTGGTGGACGACGCGCTCGCCCTGATCGGCCGGTCGCGGACGCTCGCGGTAACGACGCCGCGCTTCCTGGTCGTTCCGTTCCTGGTCCGCGCCGCGCCGGTGATCGCCACCATGCATGCCCGGCTCGCCACATCCTTCGCCAGCGCCCTGGCGCTCAGCGTCAGCCCGGTTCCGGTACAGCTCGACGACGTGGCGGTCTCGATGCTCTGGCACGCCTCCTACGACCGCGATCCGGCCCACCGCTGGCTGCGGGACCTGCTGGTCCGGCTGGCGCACGAGCCGGCGGAATTCGGCGTCCTCTGAGGTTCGGGTGGAGCGGATCGACCGGAACCCTCGTCTGTATCGATGCACCGCAGCCGCTTCCCGAAATCGTTCCGGGCCTACGGAGCGGAGCCTGAATCCACAGGCGCCGACGCGCCAACATCTTGCACCAACGGCGATTCCGGATCCGGGGCTCGCCTGCGGCGCCCCGGGATGACGGCGCGCTCCACCATCCGCAGGTCGCCTGAACGGAGACGGATCCTCTCACGCGTGACGCCCGGCTGCCGCTCGCATTCTCCTGCTCGACATCCGCTCACAGGCACGGATCCTCGGCCGCCTCCAGCCGCCCGCTCGCGATGGCATCGCGAAACAGCGCGTAATCCGCCGCGTTCCGCTCCGCGTAGGCGGCGGCCCAATCGGCGATCGCGCCGCCGAGGTCGTGGTGCTTGCCGCTGCCGCAATAGCCGGTGATCGCCGCCGCGTCGCCGGTCCGGGCATGGGCTCGGGCGAGGAGGACCCCGTAGGCATACGCGAAGGTCATGAGCGGGGCGCCGGACATGCGGGCCAGCGGGATCGCGCCCTTCAGGTTCTTCATCTGGCGCACGTAGAACGGCCGCCCCGCGATGCTGGTCCAGCCGAGCAGCGGATCGCCCACCGCCTGGAGCAGGCGCTGGCCGTAGATCACGCGCTCGCCTTCGTGGCCGGCATAGGGCGCCGGCATGCCCGGCAGGTAGGGCGCGTGGGCCGGGCGGACCGCTTCCTTGACCTGGAGGAAGAGCGCGTCCGCGTCGGAATTGCCGAACAGGAGCGCGACGTAGGCGCGGGTCCCGACGCTGCCGACTCCGACGACGCGGTGGGCGACGTCGACGACATGATAGCGGTCGAGCATGAAGCGCCGCTCGCGCGGCAGGGTCTCGGCGTAGCGCTCCAGACCCGACACGATCCCGTCCCGCGTCGCGTCGTCCACGGACGTCAGGATCGGCGGGTCCGCACGCAGGCGCCAGCTGCCGTCGGTGCGCCGCTCCGCGAGCTGGCCGAGCAGGCTGCGGTTGTTGCGCCGCCGGGCCTTGTCCACCGCGCGCCGGACCACCGCCCGGGCCTCGGCATCCATCCGGATTCCGGCGAGATGCGGCGCATCGGCCCGCGTGGTCTGGTACCAGACGTCGAGGGAGCCCTGGGGGGCGAGGCGCCGCATCGTGTGCTGATAGCCGGTGACCGCCTCCTTCACGGCGGCGCGGCGCTCGCTGGCCGGGACGCCGGCATCGCCGGTGGCGACCGCGATGCCGGCCGCGAGACGCTTCAGGTCCCATTCCCAGGGGCCGATCGTGACCTCGTCGAAGTCGTTGAGGTCGAGGACGATGTCGCGCTGGGGCGTGCCGAACAGGCCGAAATTGTCGGGGTGCGCATCGCCGTTCATCACCACGTCGATGCCGCTGCGCGGCCCGTGCGCGAGGTCCCGGGCCATGACGTGCGCGGCGCCGCGCAGGAACGCGAAGGGCGACGTCGCCATCCGGGCGACCCGCAGCGGGATCAGGTGCGGCTGCCGTCCCCGGTGCGCCGCCTCGATCAGCGCGACCGGATCGGGGCGGTCCGGATCGGACGCGGGCGCGGCCTGGGCCGCATGGGAAACGGCGCCGCGCATCCGCTTGCCGGCCTGCCGGCGCTTGTCCCAGGACTCGACGCCGACCCGCAGGTCGATGCGCGGGAAATCCGCGATCGGTGCCAGCACCGGATCATCGGCCCCGCTGTCGGGCTGCGCCTGACCGCGCGGCAAGTCAGTGCCGTTGCTTGCCGCCCGATCCATGACTTTCCGATCCGCTTCAGGCTGGACAACCTTGACCGTGCCACGCCGTTCCGAGATGCCGACAGTCTTGCACAGATAGCATCGGCCCGGCTCTGTGACTGTTCGGCCCTGACCGGGTCTTGACCACTCTCCGGGCGAGCCCTCTAACCGTTCGACTATTCGAGGGCGTCTGTCGTCCCGTGCCGTTCACGGTATCGCGACCAGCGGGCCGAATGCGGACCGGACGCCCCATCGGTCGCGGTTGCATCAGCGAGACGTCGCATGCCCAAGGGTTCAGATCTCCTCGTCGCAGCCCTCGAGAACGAGGGCGTCGACCGCATCTTCGGCATCCCCGGCGAGGAGAATCTCGACGTCGTCGAATCCCTGCGCAACTCCAAGATCGAGCTGGTGCTCACCCGCCACGAGCAGGCGGCGAGCTTCATGGCCGCCACCCACGGGCGGCTGACCGGCAAGCCCGGCGTCTGCCTCTCGACGCTGGGCCCGGGCGCCCTGAACTTCTCCACCGGCGCCGCCTACGCGCATCTCGGCGCGATGCCGATGATCATCATCACCGGCCAGAAGGGCATCCTGTCCTCGCGGCAGGCGAAGTTCCAGATCGTCGACGTGATCTCGTCGATGAAGCCGATCACCAAGATGGCCCGGCAGATCGTCTCGGCCTCCTCGATCCCCACCATCGTGCGCGACGCCTTCCGGGTCGCCACCGAGGAGCGGCCCGGCCCGGTCCTGCTGGAACTGCCGGAGGACATCGCCGCCGAGGAAGCCGAGGCGGATCTCGTGCCCTCGCACCCGATCGACATCGCGGTCGCACACCCGGCCGCGATCGACCGCGCCGCCGCAATGATCCTGGGGGCCAAGCGCCCGCTGGTCATGCTGGGCGCCGCCGCGAGCCGCCCGCGCGCCACCGGCGAGCTCGGCGGCTTCGTGCAGCGCACCGGCATCCCGTTCTTCACAACCCAGATGGGCAAGGGCACCGTCGCGGGCGGGACCGACCTCTACATGGGCACCGCCGCTCTTTCCGAGCGCGACTACGTCCACGAGGCGATCGACAAGGCCGACCTGATCATCGCGATCGGCCACGACACGATCGAGAAGCCGCCCTTCTTCATGGGCCAGGCCGACCAGAAGGTCCTGCACATCGGCTACATGCCGGCCAATGTCGAGCAGGTCTACTATCCCGACGCCGAGGTGGTCGGCGACCTCGGCCCGACGCTGAAGCTGCTGGCCGACAAGCTCGACGGCAAGCTCCCGAACGCGGGCGCGCTGCTGCACCTGCGCGAGCACATCCTCGGCCATATCGCCGACAGGGCCGGCGAGGACCGCTTCCCGGTGACGCCGCAGCGCCTCGTGCGCGACGTGCGCCGGGTCATCCCCGAGGACGGCATCGTCTGCCTCGACAACGGGATGTACAAGATCTGGTTCGCCCGGAACTACCGCACCTACGTGGCCAACACGCTCCTGCTCGACAACGCGCTCGCCACGATGGGCGCCGGCCTGCCCTCGGCCATGATGGCGGCGATGCTCTACCCGAAGCGGCGCGTCATGGCGGTGTGCGGCGACGGCGGCTTCATGATGAACAGCCAGGAGATGGAGACCGCCGTCCGGCTGAAGCTCAACCTCGTGGTGCTGGTGCTCGACGACTCGGCCTACGGCATGATCCGCTGGAAGCAGGCGGTCGACAAGTTCGCCGATTACGGGATGACCTTCAACAACCCGGACTTCGTGCTCTACGCGAAGTCCTACGGCGCCACCGGCCACCGGGTCGAATCGGTCAACGACCTCGTGCCGACGCTGGACCGCGCTTTCGCGGCCGGCGGCGTGCATCTCGTGGCGGTGCCGATCGACTATTCCGAGAACACCCGCGTGCTGGTCGATGAGCTGCGCGCCAAGGTGAAGGATTTCGAGCCCGCCGAGTGATCTCGGCGTCGCAAGTGGGTCGGGACCAAGACAGGGCAGTGCGATGAACCCGTTCACCTTCCAGACCACGCCGAACGTGCTGTTCGAGGCCGGCGCCTCCCGGAAGCTTCCGGAGATCGTCGGCAGTTTCGGGGCCAAGCGCGTCCTGCTGGTCACCGACAAGGGCGTGCGCAGCGCCGGGTTGACCCGGGCCGCCGAGACGGCTCTGGCCTCCGCGGGCGTCACCCTGGACGTCTACGAGGACGTGGTCGCTGACCCGCCCTCCACGGTGATCGAGGCGGCGGCCAAGCGCGCCCGGGAACTCGGGACCGACCTCGTCCTGTCGATCGGCGGCGGCTCGGCCCTCGATACCGCCAAGCTCGTGGCCTACCTCGCCAAGTCCGACGAGCCGCTGGATTCGATCTACGGCGTCGGCCTCGCCAAGGGCGATCGCCTGCCGCTGATCCTGGTGCCGACCACTGCCGGCACCGGCTCCGAGGTGACGCCGATCTCGATCGTCACCACGCCCACCACCGAGAAGAAGGGTGTCGTCGCGCCGAAGCTCCTGCCCGACTGGGCGGTGCTCGATCCGGAGCTGACGCTGGGCCTGCCGTCGCACGTGACGGCCGCCACCGGCATCGACGCCATGGTTCACGCGATCGAGGCCTTCACCAGCAAGAACAAGAAGAACCCGATCTCCGACCAGCTCGCCAAGCAGGCGCTGGCTTTGCTCTCGGCCAACATCCGCACCGCCTGCACGGACGGGAAGAACCTCGAGGCGCGCTCCGGCATGCTGCTCGGCTCGATGCTGGCCGGCATGGCCTTCGCCAACGCGCCGGTCGCGGCGGTGCACGCGCTGGCGTATCCGGTCGGCGCGATCTTCCATGTGCCGCACGGGCTCTCGAACGCGCTGGTGCTGATGGGCGTGATGCGCTTCAACCTCTCGCACGCGGAGGCGCTCTACGCCGAGCTGGCGCCGATCCTCGATCCCGCCGCCGCGGATCTGCCGCAGCCTGAGGCCGCCAAGCGCTTCGTGGACAGCCTCGACGCGATCTGCCGCGACTGCAAGGTTCCGGCCTCGCTCGCCGAGGTCGGCGTCGCCCGGCAGGACCTGGAGCGGATGGCCACGGACGCGATGAAGCAGACGCGGCTCCTCGTGAACAATCCGCGCGAGGTCACCTACGACGACGCGTTCAGGATCTACGCCGAGGCACTCGGGGAGGCGCGGCCCGCGGCGTGACCGATCGATTGATCCGACGGGTCCCCCCCGCCTCACTCGTCCCTGGCAGATTCGCACATCGACGGATGAGGCCGACGACCAATTCACGCGCGCCTTCCCTTTCCCGTAAAGGGGGGCGGGAAGAGACGGGTCATGCGGTCGGGTCTGTGAGCTGACGACAGGCTTCGCGGTTGCGCGAGGCCCGATAAGGTCGGGAGGGAACGCCAGCATGGACCAGTTCGACGCGTTCCGGGCGATGAGCGAGTTCTGGACCCGGGCCGGAACGGGTCTCTTCACCCAAGGCGCGGGGCAATCCGCGCCCGGCTTCGGCTGGCCGACCTTTCCGACATCCGATCTCGCCGGCATGGCCGCCGCCCAGTCCAAGCTGACCGAGGCCTGGACCGCCGCCAGCGCCCTGTCGCAGACGCTGACGCGATCGCTCCAGGGCGGCCCCGGCGCGCCGGACCCGACCGCCGGGGCGGTGCTCGCCAAAATCTTCGATCCGCAGGCCTGGCTCGGCGGCTCGGCCGAGTTCGACGCGGCGCTGACCCGCATGTCCGAAGGCCCGCAACTCGCCGACCTGTGGCAGACCGAGCGGCGCTACGCGGCGCTGTTCACCGCCTGGGCGACGCTTCGGCGGGCGCAGAGCGAGCATCAGGCCGTGATGCTCGATGCCTGGACCCGGGCCGCCGGCACCTTCGCCCAGGAGGCCAATGCCCGCGCCGATCGCGGCGAGAGTTTCGCCTCCGCCCGCGAGATGATGAGCCGGTGGATCGACACCGCCAACGCGGTCCTGCTGGAGGTCCAGCGCTCGGACGGATTTCTGGCCTCGCAGCGGGCCGTGCTCCGGGCCTCGACCGATCTGCGCCTCGCCCAGCAGGACGTCGCGGCGTTCCTGTCCGAGTTCTACGGCCAGCCGACCCGGGCCGAGCTCGACGACGTGCACAAGAGCCTGACCGAGCTGCGCCGCGAGGTCCGGGCGCTGCGCCGCGAGCGGCGGCAGGCCGGCAAGGTCGCGAAGGCGGCTGGTTCACAGATCGGGGAGGACGCCCATGGCTGATCTGGAGAGCCCGAAGGGGCCGGCCGCTCCGCTGAATCTCACCCCGGCCGCATTGCTGGCCGAGGTCGGCACCCTCGGCCGCCGCCTCAGCGAGGGCGCCAGGCTGTTCGCCGATGTCAGCGACGCGGACGTGGAGATCGCCACCACGCCGAAGGATCTGGTCTGGAGCCAGGACAAGGTCAGCCTCTACCGCTACCGGCCGCTCGCCGAGAGCAAGGGCCTGCCGCCGGTGCTGATCGTCTACGGGCTGATCGGCCGCTACACGATGGCCGATCTGCAGGAGGACCGCTCCCTCGTCCGCAACCTGCTGAATCTCGGCCTCGACCTCTACGTGGTCGATTGGGGCAATCCCGGCCGGGCCGACCGCTATGTCACGATCGACGATTACGTGGACGGCTATCTCGCCGAGTGCGTCGCCTTCATCCAGGAGGCGGCCGGGCGGGAGACGATCAGCCTGCTCGGAATCTGCGAGGGCGGCGTCTTCACCACCTGCTACGCCGCGCTCTACCCCGAGACCGTCAACGCGATGGTGCTGACCATCACGCCGATCGACTTCCACGCCGATGCCCGCGATGCCCGGGCCGGCCACGGCTTCATCAACGTCTGGACACGCTCGCTGACGCCCGAGGATATCGACCGGCTGATCGACGCGCAGGGCTCCCTGCCCGGCGCCTTCATGGGCTCGGTGTTCTCGATGATGACGCCGATGCGCACCATGACGAAGTACAACCTCGACCTGCTCGACGCCCTCGACGACAAGAAGAAATTCCTAAATTTTCTGCGGATGGAGAAGTGGATCGCCGACCGGCCGGATCATCCCGGCGAGGCGGCCAAGCAGTGGCTGAAGGATCTCTATCAGGACAACAAGCTGGTCCAGAGTTCTTTTGAACTTGGCGGCCGGAGGGTGGATCTGAAGGCCATTACCTGCCCGGTGCTGAACGTGTACGCGCAGGACGACCACATCATTCCGCCGGCCACTTCACAGGCGCTGAAGGACAAGATCGGCACCACCGATTACACCGAGATGGGTCTGCCTGGCGGCCATGTCGGCGTGTTCGTCGGCGGCAAGGCGCAGAAGTTGCTGGGCTCGGGCATTGCAGACTGGCTCGGCCAGCGGGGGTCGGATGCTCGCTGATCGGTTCTCACGACGCGCAACGCCCCTCCCCTCCCCCCTCTGCGGGGAAGGGTGGCGCCCGACCCCTGCTGACGCAGGGGCCACCCTCCCCCGCAGGGCTGAGGGGGAGATGCGCGCGGTCCGGCCGCCGAGGACCAATCCATGGGCAGCCTGAAGAACAAGATTGTCAGCGCCGACGAGGCCGCCGCCATCCTGCAGGACGGCGACATGGTCGCTGTCTCGGGCTTCGTCGGCATCGGCACCCCCGACGAGCTGATCCTGGCGCTGGCCCGCCGCTTCGAAGCGGGCGCCGGCCCGCACGGGATCGGGCTGATGTTCGCCGCCGCCCCCGGCGACGGCAAGGAGCGCGGCCTCAACCGCCTCGCGATTCCCGGCCTCGTGAAGCGCGTCGTCGGCGGCCATTGGGCGCTCGTGCCGAAGCTCGGCGCCATGGCGGTCGAGGGGCAGATCGAGGCTTACAATCTGCCGCTCGGCGTGGTCTCGCATCTGTACCGGGAGATCGCCGCCCATACGCCGGGCCACATCACCAAGGTGGGCCTGCGTACCTTCGTGGATCCGCGGCTCGAAGGCGGCAAGCTCAACGCCGTCACGACGGAAGATCTCGTCAGCGTGGTCGAGCTCGGCGGCGAATCCTGGCTCCACTACAAGGCGTTTCCGGTGAACGTCGCGCTGATCCGCGGCACCACGGCCGACCCTGCCGGCAACATCACCATGGAGCGCGAGGCGCTGACGCTGGACAACCTCGCCGCCGCCATGGCGGCGAAGAACTCGGGCGGCTTCGTCATCGCCCAGGTGGAGCGTCTGGCGGAGGCCGGCTCCCTGAACCCGCGGGAGGTGCAGGTCCCGGGCATCCTGGTCGATTGCGTGGTGCTCAGCCAGCCGGAGAACCATCGGCAGACCTACGGCACGCCCTACAACCACGCCTTCACCGGCCGCCAGCGCGTGCCGCTCGACCGGGTCCCGCCGATGGCGCTCGACGCCCGCAAGGTGGTGGCCCGGCGCTGCGCCTTCGAATTGCCGCCCGGCGGCGTCGTCAATCTCGGCATCGGCATGCCGGAGGGCGTCGCGGCGGTCGCCGCCGAGGAGCGGGTGCTCAAATACCTGACGCTCACCGCCGAGCCCGGGGTGATCGGCGGCCTGCCGCAGGGCGGGCTCGATTTCGGCGCTGCGCTGAACCCGGCCGCGGTGCTGCACCAGAACCAGCAATTCGACTTCTACGACGGCGGCGGCCTCGATCTCGCCTGCCTCGGCCTCGCCCAGTGCGACGCCGAGGGCAACGTCAATGTCAGCCGGTTCGGCAAGCGGCTCGCGGGCGCGGGCGGCTTCATCAACATCTCGCAGAACGCCAAGAGCCTCGTTTTCGCCGGCACCTTCACGGCCGACGGCCTCAAGGTCGCGATCGAGGGCGACGGGATCCGGATCCTCACCGAGGGGCGCTCGCAGAAGTTCATGGCGGCGGTCGAGCAGGTGACCTTCTCGGGGGCCTACGCGGCCGAGCGCGGCCAGCCGGTGCTGTACGTGACCGAGCGCTGCGTGTTCCGGCGGACCCGGGCCGGGATGGAACTCGTCGAGGTTGCGCCGGGGGTCGACATCGCGCGGGACATCCTCGGCCAGATGGGTTTCGCGCCGATCGTGCGGAACCCGAAGCCGATGGATCCGCGTCTGTTCCGCGAGGCCGTGATGGGGCTGGAGCCGTGGCTGCTCGGCCTCTCCATGGCGGAGCGGATCAGCTACGATGCGGAGCGCAACATCCTGTTCTCGAACCTCGAGGGCTTTCAGGTCCGGACCATCGAGGATGTCGAGCTGGTGCGCCGGGAATACGAGCGCGCCTGCCAGGAGATCGGCCGCAAGGTTCACCTGATCGCCAATTACGACGGGTTCGAGATCGACCCGACGGTGAGCGATGCCTATTTCTCGGCCATCGCTTATCTGGAAAAGCGGTACTATGAGACAGCGTCGCGCTATACGACGAGCGCGTTCCTGAGATTGAAACTCGGCGCCTCGCTGGCGAGCCGCGATCTGGCTCCCCACGTATTCGAGACAAGAGCCGAGGCACAGGCGAGGAATACGGCCCAGGGCGTGACCCTCAAGCCGCGGATTGCGATGTCGGATCCCGAACGATCGGAGCCCGACCTGCCGCAGCCGCCGAAGGAACCGTTGGATGCCTGAGACCGAGATTCCCACCCTGAAGGATCGCGCCCTGCTGGTCGAAGCCTGCCTCGTCGGGGGCGCCTGGACCAAGGCCGGCTCCGGTAGCATCGATGTCACCAACCCGGCGACCGGCGCGGTCATCGCCCGTGTGCCGAATGCCGGCGCCGAGGAGACCCGGCAGGCGATCCAGGCGGCGCATGCGGCCTATCCGGCCTGGCGCGCCAAGACCGCCAACGAGCGCGCCGTGCTGCTGCGCAAGCTCGCGGCGCTCGTCACCGAGCATCAGGAGGATCTGGCGCAGATCCTCACCGCCGAGCAGGGCAAGTCGCTGACCGAATCCCGCGGCGAGGTCGCCATGTCGGCTTCCTACGTGCTGTGGTTCGCGGAAGAAGCGCGGCGCGTCTACGGCGACGTGATCCCCTCCCCCTGGGGCGACCGGAAGATCCTCGTCACCAAGGAGCCGGTCGGCGTGGTGGCGGCGATCACGCCGTGGAATTTCCCGTCCTCGATGATCGCCCGCAAGATCGCCCCGGCTCTGGCCGCCGGCTGCCCGATCGTGATCAAGCCGGCCTCGCAGACCCCGCTCTCGGGCCTCGCCTGGGGCGTGCTGTGCGAGCGCGCCGGCTTCCCGGCCGGCGTGGTGTCGATCCTCACCGGATCGGCCCGCGCGATCGGCGCCGAGATGACCGGCAATCCGCTCGTCAAGAAGATCACGTTCACCGGCTCCACCGAGGTCGGCAAGGTTCTGCTGGAGCAGGCCTCGCACACGGTGAAGAAGGTCTCGATGGAATTGGGCGGCAACGCGCCGTTCATCGTGTTCGACGACGCCGATCTCGACCGGGCGGTGGCCGGTGCGATGCTGGCGAAGTTCCGCAATTCCGGCCAGACCTGCATCTGCACCAATCGCTTCCTGGTGCAGGACGGGATCTACGACGCCTTTGCGGAGAAGATGGCCGAGGCCGCCAACCGCCTGAAGGTCGGCAACGGCATCGAGGACGGCGTCGCCCAGGGGCCGCTGATCGACATGGCGGCAGTGGAGAAGACCGAGGCGCATATCCGCGACGCCGTCGCGAAGGGCGGCCGGGTTGTGGCGGGCGGCCACCGCCACGCGCTCGGCGGCCAGTTCTTCGAGCCGACCGTGATCACCGGCGCGACCCCCGCCATGGATGTCGCCCGCGAGGAGACCTTCGGGCCGCTGGCGCCGCTGTTCCGGTTCCGCGACGAGGCGGAGGCGATCCGCATGGCCAACGACACCGAGTATGGGCTCGCCTGCTACTTCTACACCCGCGATCTCGGCCGCACCTTCCGGGTGGCGGAGGCGCTGGAATACGGCATGGTCGGGATCAACGAGGGGATCATCACCACCGAGGTGGCGCCCTTCGGCGGCGTGAAGGAATCCGGCCTCGGCCGCGAGGGCTCGTATCAGGGCATCGAGGATTACCTGAACACCAAGTACCTGTGCGTGGGCGGGCTGGGCGTCTGACGCGCATCCCGTCACCCTCCAGCCGATCACCCGACGCCTTTCCGGGGCGCCGCGGGCGAGCCCGGGCGCCAGACGCACCGGCGCGCCCGGACTGGACGCTTCGGCGGGTCTGGATCCCGGGTCCGCTTCGCGGCCCCGGGATGACGCCCGGGTGAGCCGAGCCTACCGCCCGCTGGGCGCCGCGCCGCTGCCGGTCGAGCCGTTGCCCGTGCTGCTGCCGGCCGGCGCGCCGGGGGCGCTGACGCGCGGGCCGGCGCCGGTGGAGCCGGTGTGTTCCATGGATCCGGCCCCCGTCCCGGTCCCGCCCACCGCGCCGGACTTGTTGACGTTGCCCTGATTGGCCCCGCCGGTCTGGGGTGCCTGAGCCAGCGCCGCGCCGGACGTGGCGAGCACCAGGGACGTGGCGAGGGCGAGGATGGTCTTCGGCATGAGGGCTCCTGATCCGTCGATGCGACGGTGCGCGGAGCCAACCCGGACGCTCGAGAATGGTTCGGTCACCCTCAGCGGGCGAGCGCTTCGCGCCACCGCGCCCAGGGCCAGGGCAGGGCTCCCCCGCCGGCCGCCGGGGCGATCGACACCGTCGCGGTCCGGCCGCTCACCAGCCGCGGATCCGCCGTTCCGCCGTCGAGGGTGATCCGCACCGGGATGCGCTGGGCGAGGCGCACCCACGAGAAGGTCGGGTTCACGTTCGCCAGGAGGTTGGTCGCGTCGCTGCGGCCGGTCTCGCCGATGCCGCCGGCGATGCTCGCCACGCGACCCATGAGCACGCCGTCCTCACCCATCAGCTGGACGGTGACCGGCGCGCCGACGCGGATCCGCGGCAGCTTGGTCTCCTCGAAATAGCCTTCGACCCGGACGGTGTCGCGGTCGATCAGCGCCATGACGCCGCGGCCGGTGGTGACGTAGGCGCCCGGCCGCAGCTCCATGTTGGTGATCCGGCCGTTGACCGAGGCCCGCACCGCGGAGCGCTCCAGGTTGAGCTTGGCGAGGTCGCGATCCGCCAGGGCCTGCTCGTAGGCGGCCTCGGCGGACAGATCGGCGGCCTTGGCGGCCTCGACCTTCTGCTGCGACACCGCTGCGTCGGAGAGCTTGCTGTAGCGGGCGTAGTCGGCCGCATTCTGCTCGGCGGTGGCCTTACGGCCCTGCACCATCGCCTCCGCCTGCCGCAGCCCGAGGCGGAACCGGTCCGGATCGATCCGGAACAGCACGTCGCCCTTCCGGACGACCTGGTTGTCCTCCACCAGCACCTCGGTGACGAGGCCGGACACGTCGGGCGCGACCGCCACAACGTCGGCGCGCACGCGCCCGTCGCGGGTCCAGGGGGCGTCCATGTAATAATCCCACAGGCCGAGGCCGACGATCAGCGCCGCGGCGACCATGCCGAGCGTGACCAGGAGGCGGCCGAGGACGGAGAACAGGGCGGTCATTGCAGGGTCCGATGGGCGAGGGTCACGACGCCGCCGAGCAGGACGACGTAGAGGGCGAGGTCGAAGAGCGGCCGGTGCCAGACGAGGCGGTAGAAGCCGGTCGCCGCGAGGAGGCGGCGGAGCGGCAGGCTGAGCGCGAAGGCGGCGGCCATCCAGAGCGCGAGGCCCGGCACGAACACGCCGTAGAGGTCGATCTCGCCCATCATGCCGCCATCTCCCGATCGTCCAGCGCCGGCGCCCCCCGGTAGGCCGGCGCGTCGGGGAAGAGCCCGCGGCGCAGGCCGGTCAGCCCGATCAGGGCGGCGCGCCGCTCCGGCGACGGGGCCGCGCCCGCGACGGCGTCGAGCGCGTCGTCCAGAGCCGCCAGGAGCGCCGTATCCGGCTGCCCGATCCGGCCGCGCAGCTGGCGCGCCGCCAGCGCGAGGACCCGGTCGACTTTGCTCCGGGGCGGGCCCGTCAGCCGTCGGCGCACCCGGCGGACCTCCACGAGGTTGATGCCCACCCGGACGTCGGCCAGCAGGTCGCCCACGGAGGCGGACATGTCCGCGGGCAGGCTCGCCAGCCGCGGCGCGATCAGGCCGACGCGGTCGAGCATCAGGGCCGC
Source organism: Methylobacterium sp. PvR107 (assembly GCF_017833295.1). NCBI lineage: Bacteria > Pseudomonadati > Pseudomonadota > Alphaproteobacteria > Hyphomicrobiales > Methylobacteriaceae > Methylobacterium > Methylobacterium sp. PvR107. Next base: position 5,240,399 of record NZ_JAFIBW010000001.1, on the reverse strand, counting down.
AAGTTCGAGGCCGTGGCCGGTGCCGCGCCCGGCCGCGGCGGCCGCGAGGCTCTGCCGGTTGATCCGCACGAGCCGCCGCGCGCTCCAGCCGGCGCCGACCGAGCGGATCAGCCGGGTCACCACCGCGCCGACCCACATGCCCACGACCGAGGCGATCACCCCGTTGGCGAAGGGCGCGAAGTCGCCGCTGTAGCCGTTCTGGAGCGCCAGCAGCGTCGCGCCGTTCAGCGCCGCGCCCATGCCCATCGGGGCGGTGCGCGGCTGCGTCATCATCAGGCCGCACAGGATCAGGGCCGGCGCCATCGCCAGGGCCAGCATCTCGAAGGAGGTGGCGAGCGGCAGCACCGCGAACAGGTAGAGCCCCGCGCCGAGGGCGCCGACGATCGCCGAGTTGGTGAAGCTCAGGATCTGCGGCGCCGGATCGTCCTGCGCGGCGAACAGGCAGCAGGCGACCGCGCCCATCATCGGCGCCGCGGAGCCGTCGGGCCAGCCGGTGCCGATCCAGATGGCGCAGCAGACCATCAGGCCCACGAACACCCCGAAGGCCGAGAACGCCGCCAGCCCGTGATCGCGGTGGCGGACGGACCGGACCCGGGCGGTGTAGGCGAAGGCGAGCGGCGCCCGCGGGTCCGCACCGTCAGCGAGCTGCTCGCGGAGCGCCCGCAGATCCTGGCGCAGGTCGATGACGTCCCGCAGACGCGCCGCGAGGCTCGCGAGCAGGAGCGTGCTCCAGTCCGGAGCCCGGCCGAGGGCCGGCTCGAACCCGTCGATCCGGCTGCGCAGCTGCGCAGCGCGATCCGGATCCCCCGCCCCACCCTCGGCCTCGTCGGCGAGCCAGGCGGCGAGGTCCGACAGGAAGGCCCGGACCCGCGCCGGCAGCACGCCGGCCCGCTCGAGGGCGGAGACGCGGTCCGCCACGGCGGCGACGATCGGCAGGACCATCAGCATGTGCTGCCGGAGCGGCGCGAAGGCCTCTGCGGCGCGCTCCGCACCCGTCGCCTCGTTGCGCAGGGCGAGGCCGAGGGCGTCGAGGCCGATCGCGTCCGAGGCGAGCCGCAGGCGCCGGCCCTGGCTCGGCGCGGCGGCCTCCGGCGCGCGGGCGGCCGCAAGGGCGCTCCGAATCCAGGCCCGGGCCTCCGCCGACCAGTGGTCCAGCCGCCCGACGATGAGCGGGGCCGCCGATTGCGGCAGGATCAGCGTGGCGGCGAGGCTGGCGCAGACGATCCCCAGGGAGATCTCCTCGGCCCGCGCGACCGCCGTGTCGAAGATCGCCCCGGGATCGTCGACGGCGGGGAAGCCGATCAGCGCGGCCGTGTACCCGGCGAGCATCGGCAGGTAGCTCGCGGGGGTGCGGTCGAGGAGCGAGACGTACAGGCAGAGGGCCACCCAGAGCGCCACCGCGAGGCTCAGCAGGATCGGCTCGTTGACGAGGTTCGGCACCAGCACGACGCTCACCGCCGCGCCGAGCACGGTGCCGCAGACCCGGTAGACGGCCTTCGAGCGCGTCGCGCCGGAGAGAACCTGGCTGGTGATGTAGACGGTGCCGAGCGCCCAGTACGGCCGCGGCAGGTCGATCCAGAGCGCGAGGAACAGGGCGAGCATCGCCGCCGCGTAGGTCTTCAGCGCGAAGGCCCAGTCGCGCCATCCGGGAAGGCTCACGATGCCGGCTCCAATTCGGGCTCGGCGGCCGCGCGGCCGTAGCGCTGAAGCGCCGCGAAGACCCGGAGGCTCGCCTCCAGATCCGCGCACGCGACCTCGGCGAAGACGCAGGCACGCAGGGTCGAGAGCTCGGCCTCGATCCGCTCGAAGACCTGCCGGCCGCGCGGGGTCAGGCCCAGCACCTTGGCGCGCCGGTCGGACGGATCCTCGCGGCGCACCACAAGCCCGGCGGCTGCGAGCTGGTCGATGAGGCGCACCAGCGACGGGCCTTCGATGCCGACGGCCTCCGCCAGGACGTTCTGGCGCGGCGCCTCGGCCATCCGGCCGATGATGATCAGCGGGTGCGCGGTGGCGTCGGACAGGCCATGCGCCTCCGCGACGGTGTTGGCGGCGCGACGCCAGTGGCGTCCGGTCGTCAGGAGGGCGTGGGTACAGGCCTGCTGCAGCTGTTCGCGCGTCTTCGGATCGTCGATGTCGGGCATGGCCAAATCCATCGCCGCGCGGATCCGCAGAGAGGCAGGATCAAACGGCTCGCGTGCTGATAGATAGCATCATATCAATTTGGATACGGAGACATCTCGCGTCATCAGGGTTGCAGGAGGTGAATGGGTCCGCTCCATGTTCCGGTGCGGAGCGCCCCCGGAATGCAGAGGGCGTCTGACCGCGCACCGTCATCCCGGGGCGGCGCAGCGGAGCCCGGGTTTCTGAGTCGCCGAGGCCGCAAGGTTCGGCTCCGCCTGCGGTTCTGGATTCCGGGCCCGCCTTCGGCGCCCCGGGATGACGGTGTGAGGGCCGTGCAGCCCCGCTCTCACGCCGGATGCGTGTTGTGGATCTGGTCGAAATCCAGGGACGCCGTGTCGATCACGATCTGCGTCCGGCTGATGACCTCGAGCTTGCGCAGGATCTCCGAGACATGGGCCTTCACGGTCGAGTCGCCGACCTGAAGCTCATGGGCGATCTGCTTGTTGAGCTTGCCCTGTCGGATCATCATCAGAACCCGCAATTGCTGCGGCGTCAGCCGCGCGATCCGCTCTGGCAGCGGCGCCTTCTTGCCCCGCGGCGCGGGCGCGCCGGCCTCAGCCAGCCCCGGCGGTAGGAACAGCCCCCCGCTCATCACCTCGGTGATCGCCCGGGTCAGCGTCGCCTTGTCCATGGCCTTCGGGACGAAGCCCGCCGCCCCGTGCTGCAGAGCCTCGTGGACGATGCGCGGATCCTCATGGCCGGAGACGATCAGGATCGGGATGCGCGGAAAGCTCGCCCGGATGGTGATCAGCCCGTCGAAGCCGGTCACGCCTCGCATGGACAGGTCGAGGAGCGTCAGGTCGATGCCGCGGTTGGCGGCCAGCACCGCGCAGGCCGCCTCGATCCCGTCGGCCTCGTGCAGGACCGCGTCCGGGTGCGCGAGGCGGATCGTGGCCGCCAGGGCATCGCGGAACAGCGGGTGGTCGTCGACGATCAGGAGATGCACGGAGACCTCGGTCCTTCGCGCGAGATCCTCACAGGATCGGCCGAATACGCGGGCAGGAAGTCCGAAGGTGATCGATGCGGCCCCGGGGCGCAAGCGCGTGTCGAGACGACCGCCCGCATCCCGAGGCCTGGGCGTCCCGACCCGTAAGGCCGACACGGTTTCGGTCGCGCGCCTTCAGCGCGACGCCACCGTCTCCGGCAGCTCGAACGCCCAGACGCTGCCGCCCTGGTCGATGCCCGCTGTGGACTTGGCGACCTCGGCATCCAGCGCGCGAAGGCCGGCCGCATCGCTGTCGTGGTCCTTGGGCGCGAACGCGGAAGGCGGCGCGTCGGCGCACATCCGGGCTGCGCCATCCGCTTCACCGACCGGGCCCGACGACGCAGCGGGACGGGGCGGCGCCCGCCGCACGGCGGTCGTCTTCCGTCGGGCGCACGTCGAGGATCGCAGGTGCACAATCATTCCAGGGCCGCGCAGCGGAGCCTGGGATCCGGAGCCGGCGGGGCTCCAAGATCCTGCGTCGGCTGCTTGTCTGGATTCCGGACTCGCCTCCGGCGCCCCGGAATGACGGGGCGAGAACAGGATCCGGCCACCGTCCCGCTCGCCGCTGGTTGCCCCGCATGTGCGGAACCTCACCCGAATGAGCCCCCCTCGGCTTGATTCCGAGCATGACGGTCTTCATGTTCAGAATACATGATGACCGTCATGTTCGACCATCGGAGATTGCCCATGTCAAGCAAGCCAGCCGTCCTCGTCACAGGCGCCTCGTCGGGAATCGGCGCCGTCTATGCCGACCGCTTCGCGCATCGCGGCCACGACCTCGTCCTGGTCGCCCGCGACGGCGAACGACTGAACGGCCTCGCCGAGCGCCTGCGCCGCGAGGCCGGCGTGACCGTCGACGTCGTGCAGGCGGATCTCACCCGGACGGACGATCTCGCCCGCGTCGAGGCGCGCCTGCGCGAGGATGCCCGGATCGGCGTGCTGGTGAACAATGCGGGAGCGGCGTTGTCCGGGCCCTTCGCCGAGCAGAGCCCGGATCAGACCGCCGCCCTCATCGGGCTCAACGTCACGGCGCTCACCCGGCTCGCCGGCGCGGTCGCGCCGCGCTTCGCCGCCGCCGGGACCGGCGCGATCATCAACATCGGCTCGGTGGTCGGCTTCGTCCCCGAATTCGGCATGGCGGTCTACGGGGCGACCAAGGCCTACGTGCAGTATCTCAGCCAGGCGCTCCATCTCGAGCTCGGGCCGAAGGGTGTCTACGTCCAGGCGGTCCTGCCCGCCGCGACCCGGACCGAGATCTGGGGCCGCTCCGGCATCGACGTGAACGCGCTCCCGGCCGTGATGGAGACGGGCGATCTGGTCGACGCCGCTCTGGTCGGGTTCGACCGCCGCGAAACGGTGACGATCCCGCCGCTGCCCGATGACGGCCAGTGGCGCAGGTTCGACGCGGCCCGGGCCGCGATGATCCCGAATCTCGGGCAGACCCGTCCGGCCGAGCGCTACCGCAACGCGGCCTGATCGCCGCGATCCCGGCTCGGGGGCCCGAGCCGGGTTCAGGCCTCGCGGCGCGCGTTCCAGAACACGAACTGGTCCTGGACGATGTCGCGGATCTCGCGCCGGTACGCCGTCCGGTAGAAATACTGGCCGAGCGGCAGGTACGGCACCTGGACCATGGAAGCGGCCTGCAGGTCACGGGCGATCCTCTGCCGCCCGGCCTCGTCCGGAGCCTCGATCCAGGCTTCCCGCAGGGTCTCGATCTCGGGGATGTCGGGCCAGCCGAAGAAGCCCTTCTGGCCGCCGCAGCGCAGGACCTGCTCGCCGACCGGGTTGGTCATGTCGAGACCGGTCCAGGTGGTGCTGAAGATGTTCCACCCGCCCTGGTCGGGCGGCGCCTTGCTGGCCCGGCGTGTCACCAGCGTGCCCCAGTCGGAGACGACGTACTGCACGTTCATCCCGAGGCGCCGGAGCAGGTCGTGCATCACCTCGCCCAGCGCGCCGAGCACGGGGTTGTCGCTCGCCGACATCAGCACGATGCGCTCGCCCTTGTAGCCGGCGGCGATCAGGTTCTTCTTCGCCTGCTCCAGGTCGCGCTTGCGCGTCAGGACATCGAGGCCGGCATCGCTGGCCATGGACGTCCCGGGCGTGAAGATCCCGACGCCGGTGCGCCGGAGCTTCTCGTCGTCGCCCGCGGCGGCGGCCATGAAATCCTCCTGCGTCAGGGCTTCGAGGATGACCCGCCGGACCGCCGGCTTGTCGAAGGGCGGATGGAGGTGGTTCATCACGGCGGTGCCGAGATTGCCGAGGCGTCCGGCGAGCTGCGTCACGATCTGCGGGTGGCCCTGCAGGGTCGGCAGCAGATCGTTGATCGGGTTCTCCCACCAATCGACCTCGCCGTTCTGGAGCGCGGCGGCGGCGGTGCCGGGATCGGGCATGACCTGCCACTCGACCCGCTCGAAATGCACCCGCTTCGGTCCCGCGGCCCAGGAGACCGTGCCGCTCTCGCGCGGCCGGTAATCCGGATTGCGATCGTAGACGACCCGGGCGCCGACCAGCCGCTCCCTGGCGTTGAACCGGAACGGGCCGGACCCGATCACCTCCGGGATCTGCTGCGCCGGGTCCGTGGCGGCCAGGCGCTCGGGCATGATCACCAGAACGGGCGGCCCGAGCTTGGCCAGGGTCTCGAGCATCAGCCCGTAGGGCCGCTTGAGGCGGATGACGAAGCTGCGGTCGTCCGGCGCGCTCATGGCGTCGGTGCGGGCGATCAGCGCCTGGCCGAGGCTGTCGCGCTGTGCCCAGCGCCGGATCGACGCGATGCAGTCGCGGCCCCGGACCGGCTCGCCGTCGTGGAATTTCAGGCCGTCGCGCAGTCGGAAGGTCCAGAGCGTTCCGTCCGCCTCGACAGTGTGCCCCTCGACCATCTGGGGCTGCGGCTTCAGCTGGGCGTCGAGGCCGTAGAGCTGGTCGAACACCATCAGCGCGTGGTGGCGGGTGATGTAGGCGGTGGTCGTGACCGGATCGACGATCGTGAGATCGGATTGCGGGACGTAGCGCAGGACGCTGGCCCGCGCGGTCTGGGCGAGCGCGGGGCGCGCCGGCAGGAACGGCAGGGTACCCGCCGCGGCGGAACCGCTGAGAAAGGAACGTCGCAGCATGGTCTCGACTCCGGTTTAGGCCCGCGCCGCAGGTCTGTTCGGGCCGGCGCGATCTGGCCGTCCGGACAGGGCGCGGGCCTCGTGAGGATGCCCGGCCGCAAGAGATGAGCCCCGGCCCATGCCTGCGGCGCAGACCGTGCATTCAGAATACAAGGGATTAAATCCCGCGAGCGACAGGAGAGCGCATGTGACCGAAGCGATGCAGCCGTATTGGCCGACGGAAGCCTGGGAGGACGCGGATCCCGGCGCGGCCGGATTCGACACCGGGCGGCTCGCGGAGGCGGTCGCCTACGCCGAGGCCAACGAGAGCCCGTGGCCGCGCAGCCTGTACTATCCCGACGGGCGCTATGTCGGGATCGTGGAGTGGAATGAGCGCGGGCCCTGGAGCGACATCGCCGGCCCTGTGCGGGCGCGGGGCGGGCCGGCCGGCGTGATCCTGAAGGGCGGTCGGCGCGTCGCCGCCTGGGGCGACACGCGCCGGCCGGACATGACCTTCTCGATCGCCAAGAGCTATCTGGCCGTCCTGGCCGGCCTCGCCCACGATGACGGGCTGATCCCCGACGTGGACGCGCCCGTGCGGGACAGCGTGCCGGACCCGCTCCTCGACGGACCGCAGAACGGCGCGATCACGTGGCGGCACCTGCTGCAGCAATCGAGCGAGTGGGAGGGCACCCTGTTCGGCAAGTCCGACCAGGTCGATCACCATCGCCAGATCGGCCCGGGGGCCGACAACAGCCGCAAGGGCGAGAGGCGGCTCTTGCGCCCCCCGGGCACGCATTACGAGTACAACGACGTCCGGGTGAACCTGCTGTCCTACTGCCTGATGCGCCGCTTCGGCCGCGGCCTGGCGGAAGTACTGCGCGAGCGGATCCTGGACCCGATCGGCGCGTCGCAAAACTGGGCGTGGCACGGCTACGACAACGCCTGGGTCGAGATCGACGGGGCCCGGGTCCAGTCCGTGCCGGGGGGCGGACATTGGGGCGGCGGCCTGTTCATCGGCGCCGACGACCACGCCCGCTTCGGGCTCCTCATCGCCCGCGGCGGAGACTGGAACGGACGCCGGATCCTGTCGGAAGGCTGGATCCGCGCCATGCTGACGCCGTCGCCGACCCTCGACAGCTACGGCTATCTCTGGTGGCTGAACCGCGGCGCGGCCGCCAAGCCGCAGCTGCCCGCCGCGGCCTTCAGCGCCCTCGGGGCCGGCAACAACGTCATCTGGTGCGATCCGGACCGCGACGTGGTCGCGGTCCTGCGCTGGATCGACAAGGCCGCCCTTGAGGGCTTCCTGCTCCGCCTCGTGGCGGCGCTGCGGGATTAGGCCTTCGCCAGCGCCGCGATGGTCTCGGCCATCGCGTGCGCCCTCGGGACGAGCGTCGCGACGTCCAGATACTCCTCGGGGGAATGCGCTTTCCCGCCGACCGGTCCGACGGCGCAGAGCGTCGGGCAGCCGACGCTGGCGGTGAAGCCGGAATCCGCGCAGCCGCCGGCGAATTCACCCGCGACCGGCGTGCCCTGCTGCGCGCTGACCCGCGCGTAGGTCTCGAACAGCGCCCGCGAGGCCTCGTCCTGCACCAGCGGCAGGAACTCGCCCTTGATGGCCAGGTGCGCGGTCGTGCCCGGCACGGTCGAGTCCGCCACGATCGCGGCGATCCGGTCCATGGCCGCCACGCGGTCCGGCGGGGTCACGTAGCGCAGGTCGATCTCGCAGGTCGCCCGCGGGGCCACGGTGTTCACCGATTGCCCGCCCGCGATCAGCCCGACATTCACCGTCGTGCCGCGCTCGAGATCGGTGACCGCGTGGAACGCCACGGTCTTGTGCGCGAGTTCCAGGATGGCGCTGCGCCCATCGGCATAGTTGCCGCCGGAATGGGCCGCCTTGCCGCGAACCTCGAGGACCATGAACACGCCGCCCTTGCGGCCCGTGACGACGTTTCCGGTCGGGCGGCCGGGCTCGGAATTCAGCACCGCCCGGGCGCCGCGCGCGGTTTCCTCGATGATCGGTCGGCAGGCCGGCGAGCCGATCTCCTCGTCGCTGGTGAACAGGCCGACGAGCGGCACCGGGGCGCCGGCCCGGTGGAAGGCCGCGAGCACGAAGGCATTCATCACGAGCCCCGCTTTCATGTCGGCGACGCCCGCCCCGTAGGCGCGGCCCTCCGCGATCCGGAACGGGCGTTGCGCCACCTCGCCCTTCGGGAACACCGTGTCGCGATGGCCCATCAGCACCACCGGCCGGTTGCCGCCGCCGGACCCGGCGACATGGGCCTTCAGCGCGTCGCCGTAGCCCTCCACCGGGACCGTCGTGACCGGGATGCCGTGGCCGGCAAGAAATTCAGCGATGCGGGCGCCGACCGCATCGACGCCCGGCTTGTCGTAGGAGCCGGAATCGATGTTCACGAGCTCTTCGAGGAGGGCCAGCATGGCGCCCTCCTGGGTATCGAGCCAGCGGACGGCGTCGGTCTCACGTGCGGTCATAGGCTTCCTCGTACCGGGCCGAGCGGAAGTACGGGCTCAACCGCCCTTGCGCCGTGAACCTGCATACAAAATGCACGCCTATTCCACGGTGACGGATTTGGCGAGGTTTCTGGGCTGGTCGACGTCTTTGCCCATGACCACGGCGGTGTGGTAGGCGAGCAGCTGGATCGGCACCGCGTAGACGATCGGCGCCACGGTCGCGTCGAGCGCCGGCATCGTGACCGTCGCCAGGGTCTCCAGACCGTGCGCGGCCGCCCCTTGCGCGTCCCCGATCAGCACGATCCGCCCGCCGCGCGCCGCCACCTCCTGCATGTTCGACACCGTCTTGTCGAACACCCCGTCATGCGGCGCGATCACGATCACCGGCACGGCCGCGTCGATCAGCGCGATCGGGCCGTGCTTCAGCTCCCCCGCCGCGTAGCCCTCCGCGTGGATGTAGCTGATCTCCTTCAGCTTCAGCGCGCCCTCCAGCGCCATCGGGTAGCTCGTGCCCCGGCCGAGATACAGAACGTCCCGCGCCTGCGCGACCTCCCGGGCCAGGCCGGCGATCGCCGCCTCCTGGGCCAGCGCCTCCGCCATCAGGCCCGGCGCCCGGATCAGCGCCTCCACCAGCCGCGCCTCGCCCGCCGCGTCCAGCGTGCCCCGCGCCCGCCCCGCCGCGATCGCCAGGCACAAGAGAACCGTCAGCTGGCACGAGAACGCCTTCGTCGAGGCCACCCCGATCTCCGGACCCGCCAGCGTCGGCATCACCACGGACGATTCCCGCGCGATCGTCGAGCTCGGCACGTTGACCACGCTCAAGGTGTGCTGGCCCTGGCTCTTGGCGTAGCGCAGCGAGGCCAGCGTGTCGGCGGTCTCGCCCGATTGCGAGATCACCAGCGTCAGCCCGTCCCGCTCCAGCGGCGCCTCGCGGTAGCGCGCCTCGGAGGCGACGTCGATCTCCACCGGCAGCCGCGCCAGCTGCTCGAACCAGTAGCGCGCCACCAGGCCGGCATAATACGCCGTGCCGCAGGCCGTGATGGACAGCCGGCCGAGCCTGGCGAAGTCGAACGGCAGCGCCGCGGGCAGCACCACCCGGCCGTTGGCCAGGTCGACGTAATGGGCCAGCGTGCGCCCGACCACCTCGGGCTGCTCGTGGATCTCCTTGGCCATGAAGTGGCGGTAGGCGCCCTTGTCGACCCGGTAGGCCTGCGGGGCGATCGTCTGGCGCGGGCGCGCCACCGTGGCCCCGGACGCGTCGCGGATCTCGGCGCCGTCGCGGGTCAGGATCGCCCAGTCGCCCTCGTCGAGATAGGTGATCGCGTCGGTGAAGGGCGCCAGCGCCAGGGCGTCGGAGCCGAGATAGGTCTCGCCCGCGCCGAAGCCGATCGCCAGCGGCGCGCCGTGGCGGGCGCCGATCAGCAGGTTGTCGGCGCCGGCGAAGATGAAGGCGAGCGCGAAGGCGCCGCGCAGCCGCGGCAGGGCGGCCTCGACCGCCTCGACCGGCCCCAGGCCCCGGTCGATGCTGCGGCTGACCAGCTGGGCGACGACCTCGGTGTCGGTCTCGGTCTCGAACACGACGCCGTCGGCCTCGAGCTCGGCCTTGAGCGCGCGGAAGTTCTCGATGATGCCGTTGTGGACCACCGCCAGGTGGGCGGTGGCGTGCGGGTGGGCGTTGGTCTCGTTGGGCCGGCCGTGGGTGGCCCAGCGGGTGTGGCCGATGCCGATCGTGCCGGTGAGCGGCTCCTGCGCGAGCCGGGCCTCGAGGTTGGCGAGCTTGCCGGCGGCGCGGCGGCGCGCCAGCCGGCCGTGCTCGAGGGTGGCCAGGCCGGCGGAATCGTAGCCGCGGTATTCGAGCCGGCGCAGGGCCTCGATCACCTGCCCCGCCACCGCGTCGCGCCCGACGATGCCGACGATGCCGCACATGGATGTGTCTCTCGCTCTCGCGCCCGGAGCGCCGCAAACCCGCCGCATGCGGGCCGCACCCGGCCCCCACACGGGCCCGGCCCGCCCCGCCCCGCGCAGGCTCACGCGAGGCTTCTACCGGATCCGCCCCGAAAAGGGCCAGCCCCGAATGCCCGCGGGCGTGACCTTAGGTTCGTCAGGCGGTCTTGCCGCGCTGGGCCTTCTCGGCCTGCAGGGTGGCGCGCTTCTCCTTCGCCCAGCCGGGCTTCACGGCCTGCCGGCCGCGCGCGACCGCCATGGCCTCCGCCGGCACGTCGTCGGTGATCACCGAACCCGAGGCGACGTAGGCCCCCTCCCCCACCGTGACCGGCGCCACGAGCGCCGAGTTCGAGCCGATGAAGGCGCCGGCGCCGATCATGGTCCGGTGCTTGAGCACGCCGTCATAATTGCAGGTGATCGTGCCGGCCCCGATATTCGCCTTCGCGCCGATCTCCGCGTCGCCGAGGTAGGTGAGGTGCGCGGCCTTGGCGCCCGCGCCCATATGGGCGTTCTTCAGCTCGACGAAGTTGCCGAGCTCGGCGCCGGTCTCCAGCACGGCGTGGCCGCGAAGGCGGACGAACGGACCGATCCGGACATCCGCCTCGAGCCGCGTGTCCGCGAGATGCGCGAAGGCCCGCACGGTGCAGCCGTCCCCGACGCGCACCCCCGGCCCGAACACCACGTTCGGCTCGACGATGACGTCGCGTCCGAGCACGGTGTCGTGGCTGAGGAAGACGGTCTCGGGGGCGACCAGGGTGGCGCCGCCCAGCATGGCGCTGCGGCGCAGCCGGGCCTGGATCGCCGCCTCCGCGACGCTGAGCTGCGCCCGATCATTGACGCCTTGGGCTTCCGCCTCGTCCACCGGCACGACGGTGACCGCGAGCCCGTCGGCCACCGCGAGCGCCACGGCATCGGGCAGGTAATACTCGCCGGCGGCGTTGTCGTTGCCGATGCGGGTGAGCAGCGCCAGGGCATGGTGACCCGACAGCGCCATCAACCCGGCATTGCAGAGCGTCACCGCCCGCTCGGCCTGGCTGGCGTCCTTCTCCTCGCGGATCGCCACGACGCGGCTGCCCTCGGTCAGCACCCGACCATATCCGGCGGGTGTCGCGGACTCGAAGGCCAGGACCGCGACCGCCGCGCCGTCGGCCAGTGGCGCCCGCAACCGAAGGAACGTCTCGGCGGTGATCAGCGGCGTGTCGCCGAAGGCGATGACCACGTCGTCATCCGGATCGGCCAGCACGTCCCGCGCCGCCAGAACCGCGTGGGCGGTGCCCAGCCGCTCGGCCTGCGGGAAGACCTGCGCGCCGGGCGCCTGCCGGGCGATCTCGGCCGCGACGTCGTCGCGGCCGGGCTCGGCCACCACGGCGATCCGGCCGGCGCCCGCCGCCTGCACGGCGGCCAGCACGTGGCCGAGCATGCTGCGACCGGCGATCCGATGCAGCACCTTCGGCAGGTCCGAGCGCATGCGCGTGCCCTTCCCGGCCGCCAGCACGATGGCGGTGAGGCTGCGCAGGGGTGTTCCGGTTGCGGTCATGGCTGTCCAGGCGTCGTCATTCGGCGCCACGGATGGGCCGGACGGCGGTTTCGCGCAAGCCCGGCCGTTCGCTCAGCGCAGAGCCAGGGCGGCGTGATGGGCGGAGCCGTGGGCGAAATGCTCGCGGCGGCGCTCGATCGAACTCGGGATCCGCAGCGATTCCCGGTACTTCGCCACCGTGCGCCGGGCGATGTCGACGCCCTCGCTCCGCAACTTCTGCACCAGCGCGTCGTCCGAGAGCACGTCCGCCGGCGTCTCGCCGTCGACGAGCTGCTTGATGCGGTGGCGCACGGCCTCCGAGGAATGCGCCGCCATGCCGGCCGCGCCGGGGATCGCCGCGGTGAAGAAGTACTTCATCTCCAGGGTGCCGCGGCTCGTGCCGATCGCCTTGTTGGAGGTGACGCGCGACACCGTCGATTCGTGCATCCCGATCGCTTCCGCCACCGTCTTCAGGTTGAGCGGGCGCAGATGCGTGACACCGTGGACGAAGAACCCGTCCTGCTGACGCACGATCTCGGTGGCGACCTTGAGGATGGTGCGGGCGCGCTGCTCCAGGGAGCGGGTCAGCCAGTTGGCGTTCTGCAGGGCCTCCGACAGGAAGGCCTTGTCGCCCTCCGCCGAGGCGCCGCGCACCACCCGGGCGTAGTAGCTCTGATTCACCAGCACCCGCGGCAGGGCCTCGCCGTTGAGCTCGACCAGCCACGACCCGTCGGGGGCGGCGCGCACGAACACGTCGGGGATCAGCACTTCGACCGCGCTCGACCCGAAGGCGCGGCCCGGCTTGGGGTCGAGGCGGCGGATCTCGCCCAGCATGTCGACGAGATCCTCGTCATCGACGCCGCAGAGGCGGCGCAGGGCCGCGAAATCGCGCTTGGCGATGAGGTCGAGACGGGAGACCAGGGCCTGCATGGCCGGATCGAACCGGTCGCGCTCGCGCAGCTGGATCGCGAGGCATTCCGCGAGATCCCGGGCCGCGATACCGGGCGGATCGAAGCTCTGCACCACCGACAGCATCCGCGTCACCAGAGCCGGGTCGGCCCCGAGACGCTCGGCCACGCCCTCGACGCCTTCGCGCAGGTAGCCGGCCTCATCGACGGCGTCGATCAGGAAGCCGCCGATCAGGCGCTCGGCGGGATCGCGCGTCGCCAGGTCGAGCTGGCTCGCGAGATGGTCGCGCAGCGACGTCTCGGCCGTCAGGGTGGCCTCGAAATCCGGCGCCTCGCCGTCGAAGCTGCCGCCGCTGCTGCCGTAGGGCGGCGGGGTCAGCGAGAGCATGTCGCCGCCGCCCGCCTCGCGTGCCTGAACCGGCGTCTCGTCGGGGAAGACGTTGTCGAGCGGCGTGTCGAAGTCGCCCTCGATCTCGCCGCGGCTCGCATTCAGTTCCGTGGAGAGCCACGAATCCGGCTCCGGCGCCTCGAAGCCGTCGGCCTGTGACTCGTCCTGGTGAGTGGTGGGTTCGCTGGTCTCGCCCGCAGCCGGCAACTCGGGCTCGGCGCGCTCGAGGAGTGGATTCCGCTCCAGCTCGGCCTCGACGTAGGCCGCAAGGTCGAGCTGCGAGAGTTGAAGGAGCTTGATCGCTTGCAGGAGCTGCGGCGTCATTACCAGGGCTTGGCCCTGACGCACTTCCAGCCGTTGCACCAAACTCATGCGAGGCCCCGATGCCCTTCCAGCGCGGTTCACCAGCCGAAGCATCGTCGCTTGCGGCATGGTTCTTGCTTATTCGTCTCCGCCGTCTGTAGACCCATGGAAAGCGCACGTCAAAGCTCGCCGACGTGCTTGGGTGTTGGCAAGTGCCGACCGTGCGGCGCCCGTGACGAAGCAGCCACATCGGCGCCGTCGCTCGGGTCAATCTGAGGCTCGGCCTTTAAGGAAGATTTGCGTTCGGTATCCGGGCCGCTTTTCGTGAGTCGCCCGTTCTTCCGAGATCGTGGCATTGTCTGATTGCGGACGCTTCCCGCAGAAAATGCAATATCCCCTCGCGTTCATCCGGTGATCGAAGCAGGCTCGGCGTGACGCTTCGTCTCACCTGCCGGCGTCGGCGCGTTTCCGTCCGCTTCTGCGCACCTGACCGTGATGGCTCACCGGAACTGTCTGCTGGCGTCCCTATCCGTCGCGGACGCTGCGCTGCTCGCACCGCATCTCGAAGCCATCGACCTGCCTCTCGGGATGGTTCTGGTGGAACCGGCCAAAGTCATTCCGCACGCGATCTTCATCGAGACCGGCCTGTGCTCCGTGGTGTCGAGCCCTGCGGAGGGAGGGCGCGTGGAGGTCGGGTTGTTCGGCCGCGACGGCATGGCGGTGCCGACGCTGATCCTGGGTGTCGACACGATCCCGCATCAGATCTTCATGCAGGTCGCGGGCCGCGGGCAACGCATCGCCGTCGAGGCCCTGCGCGCGGCCGCCGAGGCCAGCCGGTCACTGCGCGATCTGCTGCTGCGCTACGTGCAGACCTTCCTGGTGCAGGTCGCCCAGACCGCCATCGCCAATGCCGGCACGCCGGCTGAGGAGCGGCTCGCGCGCTGGTTGCTGATGTACCACGATCGGCAGGACGGGGACGATCTGTCGGTCACGCACGAGTTCCTGTCGATCATGCTCGGGGTCCGCCGCCCCACCGTCACGGTGGCGATCCATACGCTGGAAGGGGACGGGCTGATCCGGGCTCGGCGCGGGCGCATCCGGGTCCTGAGCCGCACACGCCTGGAGCAGGCAGCGGGCCACACCTACGGTCCGGCCGAGGCCGAGTACGAGCGCCTGATCGGGCCGCTCAGGGCGCATCACAGAGCGCCGCTATAGGGTACTTTGCCACGACGGCATCGCTCGCGTCGGTGGCCCCGAGCGTATCGGCGCGGTGCGGCGTCGATGAGGGGCAGGTGATCTCTGCGTGATCCGGTGTGTCCGCCGTGCAGTTTCATCGTCCTGGCTTTCAGGACCGGTCGGCAGAGCGATCGCGCAGCCAGCGGCCAAAGGCGGCGGTCCGGGGCTCGCCGCGAATGCCGGCCGCTTCGCCGCGAATCGAGGCCTGCTTTCTCTCAGGGCGTGTGTACGTCCTGACAGTCGCCGCGGCTGCCGGAAGTTTCCGTCACGGTGTGTCCGCTGGAGAGGCACTTCGGCATGGGTGAACAGGCGGCTCTGCGATCCAGGGCCGGTGCGGTTTGACCCACTCACAGGTTGGCGACGGCGGAAGCGAGGCGGATCACGCTCCGTGTTTGCCGGTGAGGCCAAGCCTAAGCTTCCGACGCGTGGCGGCGGTCTGCATCTGGCGGCGCAGGTTCGGGACGAGGCCGGCAGCGTCGTCTTCCGCGCCCGCCTCGCTCTCGATCTGGAGTGGCAGGCCGCCGTCGACTGATCCGAGGGCCTACCAGCCGCAATTGGGCATCGGCGGCTGCGGTTTGGCCAAGGCGCCCTTCTCGATCTTCACCATCGGTCCCCAGGCGTATTTCTGCGCGTACGGCGTCACGTTGGCGAACAGGCAGCCGAGCTGGAAATGGGTCGCCCCCATCTCGCCCGAGAAGCCCATGCAGTCGAGGAACGTCCAGGTCTTCGGCACCGGCGTCATCGACCGCCAGCGCGGCATCGCCACCGGCGAGCAGACTTTCACGGCTCCGGCGCCGTCATCCGCGTCGAGGGCGTCGCCGGGACGCGGCTCGACGGCCCAGGCGGCGGTCGCCAGCGGAAGCCATACCGCGAAGGCGCGGCACGCCATTCCCGCCGGGGTGAAGCCATGTCGGATCATCGGATCAGCGCATCGTCCGCCACAGCGCCGCGAGGATCGCGAAGCCGATCACGTTATAGAGGATCACCCAGAGCCACACACCCAGGATGGCGCGGCTCGGCTGGCGCGGCCTTTGACGGCCGAGGCGCAGCCGGTTCCGATCCTCCGGTGTCGGCCAGATGGCGCTCTTAGGCGCCCGGAGCAGACGCGTGAGCGTCTCGGGCAGGTGCGGATCGGGCGGTCGTTCGCCGTTCATGACGGACTCGCATGCGTCGTCGGATCGGCCGGGGCACGATCGAGGCTATCCCGCGCCGGCCGGCCCGGTCCGGCACAGCGCTGAACCCGCCGGTCAGAGGACCGTTCCGGGGGCCTCCGGATCGTACCGATACGCCCAGGTCTCTGAGAGCAGCCGGTCGCCGGCCTTGAGCTGCAGTCGCATCTCGACCGGGTCCGGACCGTCGGCGTAGACCTTGAGGAAGACCCGCCAGGGGCTCGGCTTGCCGTAGGGGGCCCAGGTGGCGCCGACCTCCTCGGCGCTGCCGCGCGAGAGCGTGAGGACGATCTGGGCCTTCTCGGGATCGAGGCCCGCCAGGGCCGCGCCCTCGAATTCCAGCATGAATTGCCGCACCAGATTGGCGCGGCCGGGGCGCCGGTCGGTCTCGGCGAGCCAGGATCCCTTGGTCGCCCGCGTCGCCACGCAGCGGGCGAGATCGGTCGCGACCGGCTCCTGCACCGGCCAGCGCAGGCGGTAGGCGAAGCTGCGCTCTTCGCCGGCCTGCGGCGGATCGGCCGGGACCCACATCGCGCCGATGTTGTCGTCGGTCTCCTGATGGGTCGGGATCTCGACCAGCTGTACGCTGCCCTGGCCCCAATCCCCTTGCGGCTCGACCCAGATATCCGGCCGGTTCTCCTCGAAGCCGTCGTCGATGTAGTGGTCGAAGGACCGGTCCCGCTGGAGCAGGCCGAACCCCCTCGGCGACCGGTCGGCGAAGGCGCTGACGCTGAGCCGCGGCGGGTTGTTGAGCGGCCGCCAGATGATCTCGCCGCTGCCGGTCTGCATCAGGAGGCCGTCGGAATCGTGCACCTCGGGCCGCCAGTCGCTGGCGAGGAACCGGCTCATCCCCTCCGCGTACCAGAGCATCGAGGTCAGCGGCGCCACGCCGAACCGCTCGACGGAGCGGCGCATGTAGAGCGTGCAGGCGACGTCGATGACGACGTGCGGCGCCTTGCGGGCGATGAAGCGGTAGGCGCCGGTCAGGCTCGGGCCTTCGAGCAGGGCCAGCACGGTGACGGCACCTTCCGAGGCCGGGCTGACGTAGAACCGGGTGAAGACCGGAAATTCCTCGGTCCTGCCCGGGCCCGGCGCGGTGTCGATGGCGATGCCGCGGGCGGAGGCGCCGTATTGCTGCCCGTCGCCGGCGGCGCGAAAATAGGACGCGCCGAGGAAGGCCAGCCAGTCGGCATCGTCGCCGGGTTGCCCGGCCGGGGCCTTCTGGAACCGGAAGCCGGCGAATCCCGCTCCGTCCGGAACGTCCTTGGCCGGATTGCCGGCTGGGTAGGTGAACAGGTCGTGGCTGTAGAGCACCTCGCGGGCCTGCCCGCCCTCCAGGGCGAAGACCTTCACGGGGTGTCGGAAGAAGTTGCCAAGATGGAAGAAGGTCACCGGATAGGGGTTGTCGGCGAACAGCGCCCGGCCCGGCGGATAGCGGATCTCCTGCAGCGGCCCGTAGGTCAGGGCGTCGAGGGCCTTCGCGGCGGGCGCCTCTTGTGGCGGCGCGTAGGGCCGGTCGCGCAGGCTCCGGGCGAGGTCGTTCAGCCGGTCGAGATCCATGGGTTCCGGCGACCCGAGACGCGGGCCGCCGGCAGCGGCCCGGACGGTGCCGGGGAAGGGAGTGAGAGCCAGGAGCCCGAGGGCGGTCAGGACGCGGCGCGTGATCAAGCGGATGCCTCGGCGATTCGACCCGGGCTTCGCGGCCCGCGTCGCGCTCTAGCCATGCCGGGGCGGCGGCGCAATTTCCTCAGCCGCCGATCAGCTCCGCGGCCCGCACGTGCTCGTGGCACCGGTCGTCGACCAGAGATCCGCCCCGCCGCCCGGGGCGCACTGACCCGGCGTTGCCAGCGTGATCAGCTTGGACAGCGCGCGCGCCTCGTCCTCTTGGTAGCCGATCTCCCCGACAATGCGGCCGGTCTTGTCGAACAGCGCGACGGTGGCCGAATGCTCCATCGTGTAGTCGCCGTCCTTCGTCGGCACGCGTTTGTAGGCGACGTGGTAGGCATCCGCCATGCGGGCGACCTGATCGGGCGTGCCGACGAAGCCGCGGATGCGGGAATCGAACGATGCCAGGTAGTCGCGCAGGGACCCGGGCGTATCGCGCTCCGGGTCGAGCGTGACGAAGACCACGTTGAGGCGGTCCGCGTCGCGGCCCATCCGGCCGAGGGCGCCGGCCAGGGTGGCGAGCGTCGTCGGGCAGACCTCCGGGCAGTGCGTGAAGCCGAAGAACAGGGCGGTCGGCTTGCCCAGGAGATCGGCCTGGCTCACCGGCCGGCCGTCGAGATCCGCCATGGTGAAGGCGCCCCCGGTCTTGCGCGGATGGCTGAAGCGCGAGCCCTGCTGCAGGACGATCGCCCCCGTGCCGGTGGCGACCGCCGCGATGAGGGCGGCAGAGGCGATGAGGGCGATCGGGCTCGGTGCCATGCTGTGACCTGCGAGGGCGCATCGTTGCCCGCAATATGGGGTGCGTGTCGATCCCCGCGATGTCGCTGCGGCGCCGCGGCGGCGCGGGGAACTCGCCCCGGCCGGCCCGGTTGGCAGCATACCGCCGGTCACGGGCATCCCGCGTCGAACGCGTCGGCGCCCGGACGGGGTACCTCCTTGCCCGCACGGATTCCGGCGGGGCTCGGCCCGGTCGAGCCGCATCACGAACAGCCATGGGAGCCGCCTCAGATGGCCCAGCAGATCCCTGTCGACCCGAAGGCCCGGGCCGATGATCCGCGACGCGACGCCGAGCGGGACGACGCCACCCACGCCATCACCCACGACGTGGCCTATCAGCGTCATGGTCTCGTCAACGTGGTCTTCGTCGGCGAGCCCGGCGCGGGCGACCGCGGCTGGGTGCTGGTCGATGCCGGCGTGATGGGCTCGAAGCGGGCCATCGCGGCGGCCGCGCGGGCCCGCTTCGGCGAGGGCGCGCGCCCATCCGCGATCGTGCAGACGCACGGCCATTTCGACCATGTCGGCGTGCTGGAGGATCTGGCCGCGCAGTGGGACGTCCCGGTCTACGCGCACGCGCTGGAGCGGCCCTATCTCGACGGCAGCGCCGCCTATCCGACGCCCGATCCCAGCGTCGGCGGCGGCCTGCTCGGCCGCCTGTCACCGCTCTTCCCGACCCGGCCGGTGGATGTGTCGAAAAACCTGACGGATCTGCCGGAGGACGGGACGGTGCCGCCGCTGCCCGGCTGGCGCTGGATTCACACGCCGGGCCATGCGCCGGGTCACATCTCCCTCTGGCGCGCGGCCGACCGGACGCTCATCGTCGGCGACGCCTTCGTGACGACCGCGCAGGAATCCGTCTATGCGGTGGCGGTCCAGGAGCCCGAACTGCACGGACCGCCGATGTACCTGACGATCGACTGGGACGCGGCGCGCCTGTCCGTCCGGACGCTGGCGGCGCTCGATCCGGAGCGGGTCATCACCGGCCACGGCCGTCCGCTCCAGGGACCGGAAATGCGCCGCGCCCTCTCGGCTTTGACGGAGGATTTCGACCGGGTCGCGGTCCCGAAGCACGGCCGCTTCGTGGAGGAACCGCTCCGCGCCGCGGACGGCTCCGCCTACAAGCCGCCGCGGTAATTGCGGCGCGGCGCAGGCGGGTCCGAAGCCGGGGGAGCGCGCCGGAGGCGGGCGACCCAGACCTGCGAGCGGTGCGCAATCTGGCCGCGTCGGTGTGTCCGGATCCCGGGTTCCGCTGCGCGGCCCCGGGATGACGGCGTGATCGGCACGGGCCGGCCCTTCCTACGAGGCCAGGGCAAGGTCCTCTGTCGGGCCGACCGCGTCGCCCTCCGCGCTCAGCACGATGTCCATCTCGGCCTTGGGCATGGCGTGGCCGAAGAGGTAGCCCTGCCCGAAATGGCAGCCCTGGTCCGACAGCCAGTCGAGGCTCGCATCCGTCTCGATGCCTTCCGCCGTGGTGGAGAGACCGAGGCTCGTCCCGAGCTTGATGATGGCGTCGACCAGCTTGGCGCGCTCGTCGCTCATCGTGATCGCGTCGACGTAGCTCCGGTCGATCTTCAGCTTGTCGAACTTCAGTTCGCGGAGGTGATACAGGCTGGAATAGCCGGTGCCGAAATCGTCCAGCGCGATGCGCACGCCGAGCTGCCGCAGCGACAGGAGGGTGGCGCGCGTCGCCTCCAGGTCCTGGATCAGGGCGCTCTCGGTGATCTCCACCTCGAGGCGCTGGGGTGGGAAGCCGGTCTCGGTGAGGATCGCCAGGATGCGCTGAGCCAGCCACGCGTCCTGGAACTGGTGCGGCGCGATGTTCACCGCGAGGATCAGGTGGGGCGGCCAGGCGCGCGCATCGAGGCAGGCGCGCCGGATCAGGCTGTAGCTGAGGTCGGCGATCATCCCGGTCTCCTCGGCAATCGAGATGAATTCCGCCGGTCCGACCAAGCCGCGGGTCGGGTGCCGCCAGCGCGCCAGCACCTCCACGCCCACGATCGTCTTCCCGGGCAGGGAGACCACCGGCTGGTAATAGGGCTCGATCGCCCCGGTCTCGATGGCGGCGCGCAGCTCCGTCTCGGTCCGGGCCCGGGCGCGGAGCTCCTCGTCCATCGTGCTCCGGAAGAAGCGGTAATTGCCGCGGCCGTCCTTCTTGCCCTGGTACATCGCGAGATCGGCCGCATGGAGCACGGCGTCGGGATCCGCGTGGCTGGCGGCCACGACCGCGACGCCGACTGTGGCGCCGACCTTGAGGTCGTTCTGGTTCCAGGAGACCGGCTGGGAGATGGTGGCGATGACGGCTTGCGCGAGGCGCGTCAGCCCTTCGCTGCCCTGCTCGACCGGAACCAGCATGGCGAACTCGTCGCCGCCCAGCCGGGCCGCAACCCCGCCGGCGGGCAGCAGCCGCTGAAGGCGCTCGGCCACGGCGCAGAGGACCGCATTGCCGGCCGCGTGACCGTAGAGGTCGTTGACCGGCTTGAACCGGTCGAGGTCGATCAGCAGGACGGCGGACGATGGCTCCGCACTGAGGATCGCCTGCGCCCGCTCGACCGCATCGATGAAGCGGCGGCGGTTGGCCAGCCCGGTCAGCCCGTCATGCCGCGCGATCGCCTCGGCCTGCGCGGCCGCCGCGTCGCGCTGGAGCATCAGCCGGCGGAGCAGGATGGATTTGCGAACGCTGGCGCCAAACAGGGCCACGCCCATGCAGGCGGCGAGCATCAGCAAGTCGTTGAGGCCGTAGGCGGCCATCGCGGCGTTCAGAGAGTCGAACGTTCCGAGCGTGACGCCGACGAACCAGATTCCCGCGCCGATGACGAGCAGGCACAGGGTTTCGTACAGCTCGCCGCGGCCCCACGCGGTCGACGTCTCGTTCAACATTCTTTGTGTCCGTATTCCAAGACACGGACAAAGCATGTCAAATGCTAAGAGGCTGTGAACTTCAGGATCGCAAAAGTCTCTGCTTCGATCAACAGCTCTATTGTTTTGGTTGATGCCCGATTAAGGCGATACGGCACGCCCGCCGAGCCCCGGCGTTGTGACGGCACAGGTCTCGGCCGACACCGGGGACTGGCCGTCGCCCTGGCCGGAGTTGCCGCTCGCGGCCGATGTCGTGGTGACCGTCTCGGCCCCGGTGGCGCCCGGCGCGATGACGAGGTCGGCATCGTTCCCGGGCGTATTCGGCCGGATCTCGGTGATGGCACCGGTCGTACGCGGGCCGACGAGACCCGGTCCGGTTGGCACGCCCGTCTGGGCGAAAGCGCTGGCTGACAGGGTCAACGGCAGCGTCATGGGAAGGAGCACGGCCAAGGCCGCGGCTGGATTGCGCATTTGATGTCTCTGGTTCGGCAATGCGCGACTGCGGCTACCGTCTTGGCCCGTAAACCGAGGGACAAGCAGCAGGGGATGGTCGATCAATCGGCGGGAACGAATCCGGTTTCTGTATAAACCCACACGCAAGGATGTTTAAGGTGCAGAACCGCTCCACGACCCAGTTCGTCCTCACGGCGCCGCAGATCTACGAGACCAAGAACGTGCTGTATCACGATGGCGACGTCGTGCACGTGGCGAGCAACGAGGGCTATACCGTCAAGCAGAACGGCAAGGGCGAGATCCGTGCGCGGACGAACGCTGCGGGTCAGTACCCGTTCGGCTGCACCAGCCTGAACGACACGTCCAAGCCGTTCCGGGGTACCCTGACGCTGACCCGGGCGGCCCGGTAGCCGAAGGCCTTCAGCGCCGCCGGAGCGGGCCGTCCGGCTCCTCCTCGGTGGGCAGCTCGCAGCGATTGTGGATGTCGGTGGCGGCCACGGCACCGTGCGCCATCGCCACCACCACCTGATCGAGCCCGCGCACCACGCCGCCGGCGGCGTAGAGTCCCGGCACGCTCGTCCGGTTGTGCTCGTCGACCGTAAGCGCCCCCGTGCCGTCGTGCTCTGCGCCGAGGGCGCGCGCGAGGTCGGAGCGGAGCTTCAGTCCGAGGGCCGAGTACAGCACCTCGAACCGGTGCTCCGCGCCGTCGGCGGTGCGCAGCAGGGTGATGCGGCGGTGCTCGATATCGAGGCCGACGACCGGCGCATGGACGACCGCGATGCCGTGGTCGCGCGCACGCTTGCGTGCCGCTCCGTCGAGGTGCAGATCCTGGCCCAGGGTCAGCAGCGTCACGTCCTGGGCGTAGGTGCGCGCCACGAATACCGCCTCGCCGAGACCCCGGTCGCCGCGGCCGATGACGGCGATGCGCTTGCCCCGCGCCTCATAGCCGTCGCAGATCGGGCAGTAGCGCACCAGCCCGCGCCGGATCGCGTCCGGCAGGTCGGGCAGGTCCGGCTCGACATCCTCGGCGCCGGTGGCGAGGAGAACCCGCCGGGCCTCGATCGTGCGGGTGCCGGTTTGCCCCTCTGCCCGGACGGTGGCGCGCAACCCGTCCGGCCCCCGCGCGAGGTCCGTGACGAGCCCTGGCAGGATCGTCCCGCCGTAGCGGGCGAGGTGCGCGCGCTGACGTTCGAGGATCTCGGTGCCCGAGATTCCGTCGGCGAAGACCGGGATGTTGTGGCTGACCGAAATCCACCCGGTCCGGGACCGGCCCGCATCCACCACGAGGCAGCTGCGGCCGAAACGCGCGAGGTAGAGCGCCGCGGTCAGGCCGGCCGGCCCGCCGCCGACGATGAGGCAGTCGAGCGGTCGCCCCGCCGAGAGCCGGTCCTGCGGCATGGCCCATCCGAACGTGATGACGCATCTGAGCCAACGACCCGTTCGGGCCGCCCGGGGTTCCCCGTTCTGCCGGCGCGGCCCGGGTCAAAATCGGCGGCGCCGCTCCGCCGAAGACGGATCCTCCGACAGCGCCGATCCTTTGCGCTACCGGCCGCGTCACCGGTGGGGAACCCGCCCTCCCCCCGGGCGGAGTCCGGGCGCAGGGTCCCGGCGGGGAGGCCCCGTCGCTAGGATCCGGCCCGGGCCGTCACCGCGTAGGCGCGCTCCGGGTCCGGCTCGTTCGAGATCGCCCAGGATGCGAGAACGAACGCCATGAAGAACAGGAAGTATTGATTGACCGAGAGTTCCTCGAACATCATCGACGGGATGAGGAACAGGGCGCTGTAGGTCAGAAGCGGGCCGGAGACGGCTGGCGCCAGAAGGATCCGCACCAGCCCGGCGATCAGCAGCAGCGCCGCGGCGATCCCGGATTGCAGCGCGAGCGAGACGAAGGCGTTGTGCGGCGTCACGAGGCCGGTCAGCGCGCGCAGTTCGTCCCGCCGGGCGACCTCGCCGAGGCCGAACGGGTATTCGACGACGAGCTGGAGCGCGGTGATGCCCGACAGGAAGCGCTCGTCGGCATTGCCGGCGACGTTGGTGTCCTCGGTGAAGCGCCGCTCGATCGCCTGCGCCAGCGTCCCGGGCAGCGGGATCTCGCCGGTCAGCGACCAGGCGAGGAGCAGGCCGCCGAGCACGCCGAGGACGGCCAGGACCAGTGAGGGTCGAAGATTGCGCCGCATCAGCACGGCCAGGACGAAGAGCGGCATGAACAGGCCGGCGCGATTGTTGGTCAGCGGGAAGCTTGCCAGCAGCGCGGCGAAGTAGACGAGGTAGATCACCCGCAGGCGGTAGCGCAGGCTCAGCAGCAGAGCGGCCGCGCCGCCGAGCGCGAAAACGTGGCCCGTCTCGTTGCCGGAGATCCAGAGGCCGCCCAGCTTGTCCTGGAAGAAGAGCTTCAGCTCCTCGTCGACGCCGTCCAGCGGAACCGCGAGGCCGAAGCGCTCCAGGGATGCGCCCGTCGAGGCGAGGAACAGCACCGCCAGGGAGGCCAGCATGCCCATGAGGAGGCCGATGCAGAACGCGTTCTCGATCCGCCGGTCGCGGAACAGCACCAGCAAGATGAACGCCTGGACGACGTAGAGCAGCAGCACGAGCGTCAGGTAGACGTCGCCGCCCTGCTGGTGGGCCTTCAGCACGATGGAGGCGCCGAGCAGCACGACGATGGCGCCGATCGGCGCAACGTTGCGCAGGGCTTCCGCGATCACCGCGCGGCGCAGCCCCAGCCAGGGAATGAGGAGGAACGGCAGGAGGTCGGACAGGCGCTGGAACGGCAGCCCGAAGCTCGATGTCAGCACGTTGAATTGGAGCGCGAGGCCCAGCAGGAACACGGCCGCGCGGTCGGCGGCGGCGGACAGGGCCGGTGCCTCGTCCCGGATCGGCAGCGCCTGTCCCATCATCGTTCCGAACCGTCCGAACGCGCGATGCGCCGCCGAGGGCCGGCGCCGGGCGAGGCGGAAGTCTCCGCAACCCGGACCGGCCGATGGCGGCCCTGCACGCACAGTCTCGCCGATAAAGGTTGGCGGAGCGTGCAGATCAGGCTCAACGGCGCATGAAGAAGCCGACAGCGCTGCGGACCGTGTCCCGCATGAAAGTCTGGGCCAACGCCGCGTAGGCCAGGACGCCGATTGCGACGGCCGCGAACAGGCCGAGCCGGTCGCCGAGGGCGGCGTGGATCGGGGCCTGGACCACAAGGACGAAGCCCGCCATCGCCGTCGCGCAGGCCGTGACCGGCAGGAGCACCCGGGCGAGATGCCGGTTGCTCACCGGCACGAAGCGCCCCGCGCCGATCACGATGGCGGGCGAGAACAGGTAGGCCCGCGCCACATGCCCGATCGCCAGCGCCGCGAGACCGAAGGGGGCCGTCGCGACGGAGGCGAGCGCGCCAAGGCCGAACTGGGCCCCCGCGAGCCGCAGCGCCGTTCCGTTGCGTCCGAGCGCCGTGAAGATCATCCAGAGCATCGAGGTCGCGACGAATTCGGGCGCGAGGAGCGCCAGCATCCGCAGCACCGGGGCGGCCTCGTGCCACTGATCGCCGAACAGGAACGGGATCAGTGTCGGGGCGACGGCCGCCATGCCGAACAGGGCCGGCACCGCCACGAAGGCGGAGGCCGCGGTGAAGCCGTAGAAGGCCGTCGCGAGCTCCGCCGGCCGGTCCTGAAGCCGGGCATAGGTGGTCAGGCCGACCGTGGTCAGGGGGATGACCGCGACCTGGCTGACGAGGTCGATGCAGCGCCAGGCGAGGCGCAGATAGCCGACATCGGTCGCTGAGAGGAAATAGGCGGCGACCACCTCCTGGCTGCGGATCGATACCACCAGCAGGAGATAGGTGCAGAACACCCGCGAGCCGAAGGCGATCTGCGCGCGCGCGGCCGCGACGTTCACCCGGCGTGCCGGGATCCAGCGGGACGCCGCCCAGGTCAGGAGCGTCGTCGCTGTGGCGGCCACGAGGCGCTGGATCACGAGGCTCCAGACGCCGTACCCGGCCAAGGCCAGCGACAGGGCGGCCGCGCCACCCAGGATGTTGGCGCCGAGGGCGCGCAGGGCGAGCTTGCGGAAGCCGAAGCTGCGCTGCAGGCGGGCCTCGTGGATGGCCCCCGCGGCGGTGATCACGAAGCAGGCCGAGAGCGCGCACAGGACCGGGCGCAGTTCCGGCAGGTCGAAGATCCAGGCGATCGGCCCAGACAGGACGACCAGCGCCGCCATGCACAGGCCGCCCGCCGCGAGCATGACCCAGAAGGCGGTGGCGGCGAAATCCTCGTCGCAATCGGCCCGCTGCACCACCGCGTCCGGCAGTCCGCACCGGGCGACGATCTGCAGGATGTCGATGAACACGGCGGCGATCGCCACCATGCCGAATTCCGCCGGCCCGATCAGGCGCGCGAGCACGAGGAATACCCCGAAACTCAGGACGACGTTGCCAACGGAGGCGAGCGCCACCCAGCGGGCCGCGTCGAAGGAGCGGCCGGTCACGTCGGCACCGGCGCCGAGGCCCGCGATGTTCTCGGAGGCATCTGCGGCCGCCGCGGCCTCGGTCAGAACCGGTGCGCCGGCGCTCACGAACGAGCCGCCCGGCGCTCGGCGACGAGTTCGGCGTAGAGGTCGAGGTACTTCTCGGCGACGCGCTCCGAGGTCGACTCGCGGATGACGTGCTGGAACGCGCGCTCGTCCGGGAGGTCGCCGCGGCCCCGTGCCATCACGGCCTGCAGCCGCGCCGCCAGATCGGCATCGTCCCCCGGTGTGAACAACCAATCGGCATTGTCCTCGCCGATCAGCTCGGGGATCCCGCCCGAGGCGGCACCGATGACCGGCACGCCCATCGTGTAGGCCTCGTAGATCGTCCGCGGGGACGGCTCGGCCCAGAACGAGGGCACGACCAGCACGTCGAGCGCGCTCAGGAAATCGGCCGGCTTCGCCCAGCCGACGAACTCGATCGGCAGGCCGGCGGCCTGTGCCTTGAAGCGCTCGATCGAGTCGTCCATGGCGTGGCCGGCCACGAGGCAGCGCCAGTTGCCGGGCCCGATCCGGCGGAAGGCGTCGATCAGCGTGCCGACCCCCTTCTCGACGTTGATCCGGCCGAGATAGCCGAAGGTCATCGGCTGCGCCGACCGGTCGATGCGGCGCCGTGCCTCGGCATCGCCGTCCGGGACCGTGCAGGAATAGAAGATCACCCGGCGGCGCTCCGGCGCGAGGTGCGTGAACAGCCCGTGATCGGCATGGGTCTTGAGGATCTCGGTGCCGACGCTGACGACCGCGTCCACGGAGCGATTGGTGATCTGCTTGCCGGCATTGACCACCTTGCAGCCGAGGTGCCACCGGTCGCACGGCTTGCCGTTCCGGAACATCGCGGCGTTGCCGCAGATCAGGTCGTACTCGCAGACCGTGTGGACGATCGGGATCCCGCGCTTGGCGGCCTCGCGCCAGACCAGGGTCGAGACGTCGAGGAGCGAATGCGTGTTGACGATGTCGGGCCGGAAATCGTCCAGGACCCGCCCGAACTCGGCCGCGACCGCGAAGTTCCACTGCTGCTTGAGCTTCGCCCAGGCGCGGCCGACCCGGCTCGCCTTGGGCCAGTCCTCCAGCCAGAAATCGTTGTGGTGCGCCATCCGGTAAACCGTGACGCCGCCGCGTACGGCCTTGGGCTCCGGCTCCCGGGCGATGCAGGCCGCCGCCACGCTGTGGCCGGCCGCTGCCAGCTCCTCGGCGAGGTGCTCCACCGAGCGCTCGGCGCCGCCGACGATGTAGGGCGGATAGAGGGCGCTCAGATGCAGGATCCGGAGCGGTCCCGTAACGGCGCGATGCGTGGTGCCATCGACCGCTGCGCCGGAGGCGGAGGCGTGGCCCCTGTCCAGCAGGCTGCGTGCGAAGGCCGGTGCCAGGGAGGAGGCCGTCATGGGCGGAACTCGCTGAGTTGCGGGCGGCCGGAAGAGGCCAGGACCGTGGCTGACTGGGTGGCGGCGCGGGCGGCGGCGTAGAGGTCGAGGTAGGCGGCCGCCACTCTGGCCGGGTCGGTGCCGTCGCGGATGACGGCGGCTCGCGCCAGACCGTCGGCGAGGCAGGCGGGCTCCGCGATGATCCGGGCCATCGCGGCCGCGAGCGCGGGAGCGTCGCCGGGCGGGACGAGCCAGGGACCCGGTCCGATCTGCTCGCCGATGCCGCCGATGGCGGTCCCGATCACCGGCACGCCGCGCCCGTAGGCCTCCGCCACCGTTCGGCCGAAGGGTTCGGGCCAAATCGGTGGGACGACGAGGCAATCCACCCCGTCGAGGAAGGCATCGCGCTCCGCGTGGCCCAGGAAGGACACCGGCAGACCTTCCGTCGGGGCGCGATAGCGGTCGAGCCCGTCCACGGCGCGCCCGGCGACGGCGAGGCGCCATCCCTGTGCCGGGAGCAGCCGGCAGGCGTCGAACAGGATGTCGGCGCCTTTGCTGGCCTCGATGCGCCCGAGGAAGCCGAAGGTGACCGGCGCACCGGGCGCCCGGGGCCGACGGTTCGCGGGCAAGCCCGGCTCGATCGGGTTCCAGATCACCCGCTGGAGATCCGCCGGGACCGCGTCGAAGAAGCCGGCGGCGCGATGGCGGGCCAGGAGATCCGCGCCGACGGTCGCGACGGCCGAGACCGCGCGCTGGCACCGGCGGTGCGGCTCCGCGTAGAGCCGGCACTTGAGATGCTGCCCCGCGCAGGCCTGGCCGTGGCGGGTCATCGCGCCGTTGGTGCAGAGGCTGGTGAAGTCGTGCAGCGTGTGCACCACCGGCACGCCGAGCCGTCGGAGCAGGGGCCAGACCGCCGGGGGCAGTTCCGAGAGCGAGTGGGTGTTCACCAGATCGGGCTCGAAATCCCGCACCGCTTGGCTGAGCTGGACGAGGCTGTGCCGGTTCCACTGCGCGGCGAGCTTGTAGCGGAGCCGGTCGAGGCGTCCGCGCTGCGGCCAGTCGAGGATGTGGAACGGCGTCCCGTAGCCCATCCGGTAAACCGCGACGCCGTCCTGACGGACCGGCGCTTCGACCTGCCGGGACGCGCAGGCGACCGCCACGGCGTGGCCGAGGCCGGCCTGCGTGCGGGCGAGCGTCTCGACCATCAGCTCGGCGCCGCCGACCTGCTCGGGTGGGTAGAGCGAGCTAAGGTGCAGGATGCGCATGCGGCACCTCCCGGGCGGGCGTCGCGCGACTGGCTTCCGCGAGGGCATCGAGGAGCACGGCCTCGTAGCGCCGGGCGGTCTCGGCCCAGCTGTAGAGCCGGACATTGTCGTGCCCGCGCGCGATCAGCGTGTCGCGCAGGCCGGGCTCGTCGAGCAGACGGCACAGGCATCGGGTGAGTGCCGCGGGATCGGCCGGGTCGAAGGTCAGCGCACCCGCGCCCGCGATCTCCGGGGTCGCCGACCGGTCCGAGCAGATCACCGGGCAGCCGAGCGCCTGCGCCTCCAGGACCGGCAGACAGAAGCCCTCCGCGAAGGACGGCACGCACAGGCAAAGGGCGTCCCGGTAGAGGGCGGCCAGCCGGCCCTCGCCGATCCGGGACAGGCGCGTCAGCGCCACCGGGGCGCCGTCGAGGGCGGCGGCGATCGTCTCGTCCGGGTCCTCGCCGACGTGGACGATGCGGATATCCGCCCGCCCGAGCGCCGCCACGGCCCGGGCCAGCGTCGCGAAGTTCTTGTTGTAGAGCGCGTTCCCGACCGCGAGTACGAACGGTCCCGCGGGGATATCGGTGGCCGCATCCACAATCGCCGGGTCGAGCATCGGCGCGGAGGGCACGGCGTCGGTCCGGCCGGCGAGCGAGGGGTAGCAGCGCCCGAGGTCGCGCCGGGTCGTCTCCGAGACGGCGATCACCCGGGCGCTATTGCCGAGGACGAGGCGGAAGATCGGATCGGTCGTGAGCGCCTCGCGCGAGCCGATCCGGTCGGGCATCGTGCGGAAATAGAGGTCGTGAACGACGCTGACCCGCGCCCGCGCGCCGAACGCGGCGCCGTAGGGATCGGCGTTCAACACCACGTCGATGCCGCGGGCGCGGCAGAGCGCCGGAACCGTGACGGCCTGGCGCAGGACGTCGAGCAGCATGATGCGCGGGCGCGGCACCGTGACGACCGCAACCCTGTCCCGGATCGCCGGGGGCAACTGGTCGCGACTCCAGGGCGAGCGGAGCACGATTTCGAAGGTGCCGCGCGCGACCAGCCCGGCGATGACCCGGAAGGCGACGAGCGCGACGCCCGACGGCCGGCTGGCGAACTGGCTGGGCATGTTCACGAGGACGCGCGGCATGGCGGCTCTGGCGACTCGGTCGTGAGAGAAGGATGGCCCGCCCGTCAGGGTCGGGCAGAAACCTGAAGAATCAGCTTCGCGAGGTCGCGCTGCATGGCGGCGGCCCCGAAGTGGGACAGCGCCCGCGTGCGGGCCAGTCGGGTGCGCGTGGCCGCAGCGTCCGGATCTTCGAACAGGTCGGCGAGCGCTGCGGCGAGGCGATCGGGCCGCCGGGGCGGGACGAGGATGCCGGCCGCGCCGTTGTCCAGGATCTCCGCGGAGGCGCCCGCGTCGGTGGCGATCACCGGCACGCCGGCGAGCATCGCCTCGACGAGGGTCCGGCCGAACGGCTCGGGATCCACCGACGGGTGCACGACCGCGTCGACCGCCTGCATCAGGCGGGGAACGTCGGCCCGTTGGCCGAGGAACAGCACGCGGTCCGAGAGGCCCAGCGCCGCGACGCGCGCGCGAAGTTCCGCCGCATAGGCATCCTCGCCGAACAGAGCCGTGCCCACCACGATGCAGCGGACGCCCGGAAGCGCCGCCAGGGCGTCGATGACGACGTCCTGCCCCTTCCAGGGCGCGAGGCGGCTGAACACGCCGACGAGCGGTCCCGCGGGCAGGCAGAGTTCCGCGCGCAGCGCGGTCGGCCCGCGCGGGTCCAGGTCGAGATCGAGGCCGTTCGGCACGATCGTGACCCGGGAGCGCCGCCCGCCGGCGCGCACGAAGGCGTCCGCCGCTGCGCGGGAGGGGACGATGACCCGGGCCGCGCAGGCGTTGGCGAGGCGCACCTGTACGGCCCGCTGGATTCGGCCGAAATGGGCGCCGTCGAGGATGTCGTGCAGGTGCCAGATGAGCGGGCGGCCGGCCAAGCGCGCGGGCAGCGCCGAGAGCAGGAAGGCCTTCTGCGAGTTGGCGTAGACCACGTCGCAATCGCGCGTCGCGCCGAAGATCTCGACCGCGATGGCTGCCAGCCGCTTCAGCACGGGCAGCGCCCGCACCGGGGATGCGTCGCGGCGCAGGCTCGAGAGACCGGCTCCGCGACGAGCGACCCGCGTCTCGAGACCCAGATCGCGCAGGGCCTCACCCAACGCGCCGTCCTCGAACAGGAACGCCTTGGCGTCCGTCCAGGAGCGCACGGCGTCGCGCAGGACCAGCTCCGCCCCCGACATCGTGGCGGTGTGGCTCACGAACAGGACGCGCGGGCGGGTGCTGCGTCCGGGCCCGGCGACCCACGCGCCGGGCGCGGTGCCGTGCTCCGGGAGCCCGTCCGCGGGACAGGAACCCGTCATCGGGCGGCCCCGGCGTGGCGGGGTTCCGGGAGCGGCATCGCGTCGTAGGTCATCTGCCGGCCGGGATTCACCATGGTCATGGCGATACCGAGCACGTGTCCGCCAGCCTGACGCAGGTTCGCCACGGTCTCGACGGTGTCGGACAGCTGCGAGTGGCCGTAGCGGGTGCAGCAGAGCACGCCGTCCACGTGACGGGCGAGCATCGCGGCGTCCATCAGCAGGCTGGTCGGCGGGCTGTCGAGGAGGACGAGATCGTAGCGACGGCTCCAGCGCAGGAAGTCGGTCATCCGGGCGCTCATCAGCAGCTCGGTGGAATCCGGGGTGGGCGTTCCGGCCGGGATGACGTCGAAGGCGCCGGCCGAGACGACGGCCTCGGCCGGGTCGATCTCACCGCGCAGGATCCCGCCGAGCCCCGGCCCGCGTCCGAGCCCGAGCGACGCCTCGAAGTTCGGCCGGCGCAGGTCGCACTCGACCACCAGCACGCGGCGCCCGCCGGTCGAGCCGATGCCGGCCAGGGCGAAGGCCGTGAACGACTTGCCTTCGCGGGGCTTCGACGAGGTCACGAGCACGACCCGGGATTCGCTCCCGCCGGCAAGCATCAGATGTGCGTGCAGGTTGCGCAGGACGTTCTGCATCAGCGGCTCGACCCGCGCCCGGTCCAGGGCCTCGGCGAGCTGAAGCTCCCGGTGCCGGTCGGAGAAGCGGCCGACGAGGCCCGGGGCTTCCAGGTACGGCAGCTGGGCGAAGACCGGAGCGCCGGTGCCGGCCAGGATCTGGGACGGCGTGCGGACCCGCTGGTCGGTGGAGTCGCGCAGCAGCGCCGCGGCCGCGGCCAGGACGCCCGCGAGCACGATTCCGCCCGCCACGAAAGGCACGGCCTTGGGCGAGGACGGCTCCTGAGGCAGTTCGGCCAGGCTGACCAGCCGCGTGCTTCCCGTGAGGATGCGCCGCTCGGTCTCCAGCTCGCCCGCCCGCTTCACCAAGTCGGCGTAGCGGGTGCGCTTGATCTCCGCGTTGCGCACCATGCCCTCGATCGAGGCCTCGTCGTCCATGGCGGCGGCGGCCTCGGTCTTGGCGGTGTCCAGCTGGGCGCGCAGCGACTTAGCGAGGGCGTTCGAGGCCTCGTAGGACTTGCGCAGGCCCCGCGCGACATTGGTGATTTCCTGCTCGATGCGCTCGCGCAGGCTGGTCTGCTCGGTCACGAGCGCCCGGATCGCCGGATGGTTCGCGCCGAGCAGCGTGCTCTGGTTGGAGAGCTGCGCGCTGACGGTGCTGAGCTGCTGCTTGAGGGCGATGACGGTCTGGCTGGCCAGGACCGCCGGGGCGCTCTCGGCGCCGCGTCCGCCGCGGCTCTCGATCTCGCCGAGACGCGCGGCGGCGTCGGCCTTGGCGGCCTCGGCGGCGTTGAGCTGCTGGCTGATGCTGGTGAGCCGCTCGGCGCTGATCGGAGCGCTCGACCCCTTCAGCAGGCCCTTGCGGCGCCGATAGGTCTGGATCCGCGTCTCGTCCCCGCGGATCGACGCGTCGAGCTGCGTGATCTCGGTGTGCAGCCAGTCCGACGCGGCCTTGCGGCTCGAGGCCTGCGCCTCGCGCTGATCCTCGAGGAACGCGTTGATGAGCGCATTGGCCATCGTCTTCGCCACTTCGGGCAAAGGCGACCTGTAGGCGATGGTGATGATGCGCGAGCGTCCGGAGCTGGTGACCGTGTAGCGCTTGAGCAGATACTCGACCAGCGCGTCGTGATTGCTCGTCAGCGTCGTGCACGCCGCCTGCTTCGACTCCGAGATCTCCTCCGGCCGACCCCGCGTGGCGACATAGCGGCACTCGTCCATCACCGCTGCGGGCAGGCCGCTGTCGATGGCGAGCCGCAGCAGCCGCGGCGAACGGATCACCAGGATCTGGCTCTCGATGTCGGCCGGATCGCCGAGCTTCTGGATCCAGGCCATCGAGGCGTTGTGGGCGCCGGGCTCGGCCTCCGCAACGATGACCGAGCCGGTCGCGACGTATTGCGGCTGGATGATCATCAGGGCGGTCGCCGCCAGGGCGAGGACGAGCGTGAACACCGCCGCGAACAGATAGCGGCGCCGCCAGATCCGCGTCAGGGGCGCGGCGAGCGTGCCGCGGCGGTCCGGCCCCGCGGGGGCGGCGGAGGCCCGGGCCGGGACCCGGTTCGCCATATCGACAGTCAGGAACGACATCTGCCTTGCCCTCAGCCGACAGCTTCGAGGCGCGGCAGAACGCGCGGCCGCGTCTCACAGGAGGCCCGGTGAAGCGCCATCTGCTCGTCGACGAAGGTCGAGAACCGGGCCCGGAACAGCTCGGCCGAGAAGAGCTCGGCCTGAGCACGACACGCCTCGCGGCTGAAGTGTCCCTCCTGCTGGAGGAAGCCGCGCACGCAATCCGCAATGGATTGCGGTTCGGGCGTCTCGAAGAACATCCCGGTGCGATGGGGGCCGCGCACCTGGACCGTCTCCCGGGCGCCGCCGCGGCCGAGCGCGAGGACCGGCGTGCCCTCGGCGGAGGCTTCGAGCACGATGATCCCGAAATCCTCCTCCGCCGCAAAGATGAAGGCACGGGCCGTCGCCATGAGATGGCGCAGCTCGTCGTCGGAGACGAAGCCCGAGAAGGAGACGTTGGGCCCGGCGATCTCCCGCAGATGCGCGGCATCCGGACCGCTGCCGGCGACCACGAGCTCGAGGTCGGGCAGCAGCGCGAAGGCGCGGACCACCGCCTCGACATTCTTGTAGGGAACGAGGCGGCTGGCGACGAGGAAGTGGTTTCCGCGCGGTCCCTCGAAGCGCTGGCGCGATAGGGTGATGGGCGGGTGGATCACCTCGGCCGAGCGGCCGTAGACCTTCTGGATGCGTCGCGCCACGAAGGCCGAATTCGCCACGAGCGCGTTCGGACCGGACGCCGTGCGGACGTCCCACAAACGCATCTGGTGCAGGATCAGGCGGGCGATCACGCTCTTGATGCCGGCGTCGCAGCCGCTTTCCCGCAGGTAGGTGTGCTGCAGGTCCCAGGCGTAACGCATCGGCGAGTGGACATAGGAGACGTGAAGCTGGTCCGGCCCGGTGAGGACGCCTTTCGCCACCGCGTAGCTGCTCGAGATCACGAGGTCGTAGCCGGCCAGATCGAACTGCTCGATCGCGAGCGGCATCAACGGCAGGTAGTTCCGGTGCCGGGTCCGCGCGAAGGGCATGCGCTGGATGAAGCTGGTCCGCGCATGCTCGTAGCCGAGCCGTGCCCGATCCTCCTCGGGCAGGAAATCGAACAGCGCATACACGTCGGCGCCGGGGTAGATTCTCAGCAGTTGCTCGAGGACGCGCTCGGCGCCTCCGACGACATACAGCCAGTCGTGAACAATCGCGACACGCATCGCAGCTTCCTCGTGGATGTGCCGGACGCTGGGAGAAGCGGTTCCGTCCCGGAGTCTCAGACCGGTCGATGTCTCTGACCGGCGCGCACAGAGATACTAGGGACCAGGACGATAAAAAAGAAGTCAATACGAACTTGAAATCTGCAGAGCGATGTCAAGCCACCCATAAACTGCGATAGTAGTGTTAATTTAAGCGCTGCATTAAGGTTAAATTCCGCTCGGATCTCTGTCCCGTCCAGGCGATCCGGCCGTCCACGTTGCGCGCAGGCTGGCCGATGCCGTGCGGTGCCTGCGGGACAGGGCTGCGTTCGCCGACGCCCGTGCCGCCGATCCCGGATCAGGGGGTGAGCGCGCTCGGCAGGGATGCGGGACGGATCCGTCGCTCGTACCGCCGCCGCAGGGCCGCGCTCCCGGGTCTCTCGACGGACCGGAACAGCAGATCCCCGACGAGCGCCGCCGCCGCGAATGCGCTGACGAAGATCAGGGCGGCGCTCACGATGCCCGGTGTCACCAGAGCCGACACGATCTTGGCTGCGCTGTGCAGCAGCACGTTGTGGATCAGATAGAACGAGTAGCTGGCGTTGCCCTGTGCGAACAACCAGCGCGCACGCAGCACGATTCCGGCGCGCTCCAGAAGGAGCATGGCGCCGACGATCAGGACCGCCGCGGAGCCCCAGACCAGCGGCCGGTAGAAGCCCTGCAGCTCGGGACTCACGCCCAGGGCATAGGCGCCGCCCTGTCCGCCGAGAAGCAGAAGCGCGGCTGCGAGGAAGGCCACGCTGGCGATGCGTCGGACCGGAAACCTGGCGGGCGGATGGCCAAAGCGCTCATACGCGTAGCCGAGCCCGATTCCGAACGCGAACTCGATCACGATCGGCTTCGTGTAGAACGCCCAGTAGATTCCCGGCATCGGGACGAGCCCGAGCAGGATCAAGCCAAGGAAAACGACGGCCGCCGCCAGCGCCCGATGCGCGGCCGTCGGGATCAGCAGCAGCGCCGCGAAGACTGCATAGAAGAACATCTCGTAGTTGAGCGTCCACCCGACCGAGTTCAGCGGTTCAATGTAGCCGCCCCGTGAGAACGGCAGGAAGGCCAGCGATTGCAGCAGGTATTCCGGCCGGAACTCCACGATCCCGACGGGCCTCAGTCCGGCCAGTGCCATGAGGGCGAGGCCGAGGGTGACCAGCCAGTAGACCGGGACGACGCGCGCCGCCCGCCGCACCAGGAACGCGCCGGGGCGCTCGGCGCGCCCGCTCGTGCTGACGAACATGATGAAGCCGGACAGGACGAAGAAGATGTCCACGCCGGCCGCGCCGAAGGCGAGGAGGTCCGGCCGCGGCAGGACCGGGCCGGCGTAGAGGCTGAAGTGCAGCAGGAACACGAGGTAGGCCGCGAGGGCGCGCAGGACTTGCAGGTTGTAGATCATGCGCGTCGGCCACCCGCGGGTCTCGATCCGCCCGGCCCGGGCGAGACCGCGGCACCATGCGAGAGCGGGGCCGGACAAGTCACGGATTCTCAGGAAACGTGCTGAATAGGCTGCCACCGTGCGTTGTGAGAACACGGCATTTCACTCATCGCGAGGCGTAATCACATCCATTTGTGTGCAGAGACAATAAAAACGGCTCGACAGAAAGTCATTGGAAAGGTGTCGGCGCTGAAAGTGGGGCGCTCGCACTGCCCCGGCCAGCGGCCTCCGGCACGGCCTGCTGCCCCATCAAGATGGCTCATATTTACTATTAACAAATGGATTATTTGACGTCGATAGAATCAAATCAATAGTGTGTCTTAAATCGAAGCGCGGAGGCCCACCTTGAACATCACCCAAGACATTCGCGACATCCTTGAATCGAACGAAGCGTTCGCCGGACGGGCCGATCAGCTCTCCGAGGACGACAGCCTGTTCGACAGGGGGCTCGACTCGTTCGGCTCCGTCCAGCTGATGCTGGCCCTGGAGGAGCGGTTCGATGTCGAGTTCCCCGACGCGCTCCTGAACCGCAAGTCGTTCTCGACGATCCGGTCGATCCGCGACGCCGTGTCCACCCTGATCAATCGGGAAGCCGCATGAGCACCCTGGCCGCGCGTGCCGAGCGGGCGGCGGCGGTGGCGGCTCGCCACGCCGACGCTGTCGATCGCGAGGGCCGCTTCCCGGCGGAGGCGGTCGCTGCCCTGAAAGCCGAGCGCCTTCTGGGCCTTCAGATCCCCGGACAGTTCGGTGGTGAAGGCGCAGGGCTCACGCAGATCGCAGAGCTCTGCAGCACGCTCGGCCAAGCCTGCAGCGCGGCCGCGATGGTCTTCGCGATGCACCACATCAAGGTGTCGAGCCTCGTCACCCACGGGCTCGACAGCGCCTGGCACTGCCGGCTCATGGAGCGGATCGCGCGCGAGCAGCTGCTCGTCGCCTCCTCGACAACCGAGGCCGGCATCGGCGGCGACCTGCGCAACAGCCTCTGCGCGGTGGAGGCGACCGGCGAGGTCTTCGCCCTCGGCAAGGACGCGTCGGTCATCTCCTACGGGGCCCAGGCCGACCTGATCCTGGCCACGGCCCGGCGCAACCCGGACGCCGCGACCTCCGACCAGGTGCTCGTGGCGCTTTTCGCCGACCAGATCGCGCTAACGCGCACCGGGGGGTGGGACACGCTCGGCATGCGCGGGACCTGCAGCGAGGGTTTCCGCCTAGAAGCCCGGGAGATTCCCGTCGAGCAGATCCTGCCGAAGCCGTTCGCGGAGATCGCCGCCCAGTCGATGCTGGCCTCGTCACACCTGCTCTGGAGCAGCGTCTGGTACGGGATCGCGACCTACGCCCTCGACCGCGCCCGCGCGTCCGTGCAGGCCGAGGCGCGCCGCCGGCCCGGGCAGGTCCCGCCGACGGCTCTGCGCCTTGCCGAGGTCGCCAACGCGCATCAGGCGATGCGCGGCACCATCGTCACGGCACTCCGTCGGTTCGAGGACGCGCACGGGGATGTCGACACGATCGGCTCCGTCGGCTTCTGCGTCATGCTCAACAATCTGAAAGTCACCGTCTCCGACATGGCCGTCGACATCGTGCGCTGCGCGCTCACGATCGTCGGGCTCGCCGGATACAGGAACGACACGCCCTTCAGCCTCGGCCGACCGCTGCGCGACGTCCTGTCCGCCCCGCTGATGATCGGCAACGACCGCATCCTCGCCAACACCGCCAAGCTTCTGCTCGTGCAGAAGGGCAGCGGCCAGCTCATGAGCGCGTGATGGAATCGCTTTCCCCTCCCCCCAGCGACGTGCTGCTCGAGGACGAGCCGGCCGGCGGTCCGACCTTCCTCGACCGCCTGTTCGATCACGGCCTGCTGATCCGCACCGGCGTCGACGGCCTCTACGGCCGCAGCGGCGCCTTCGAGAGCGTCGTCGAGGCCCTCGATCGGCTGATCACCCGCGTCGGTGACGCGGATAGCGCAGAGGTGATGCGGTTCCCGCCGGGCATGAGCCGGCCGGCCTTCGAGCGCAGCGGCTACCTCAAGGGTTTCCCGAACCTCGCGGGCACCATTCACAGCTTCTGCGGCGACTCCGCGGGCCATGCCGAGATCCTCGCCTGCGTCGAGGCCGGGCAGGACTGGACGGGTCAGCAGGAGGCCACGGACGTCGTGCTGACGCCGGCCGCCTGCTACCCCCTCTACCCGGTCGCCGCCGCCCGGGGAGCGCTCCCGGCCGAGGGCCGCCTGTTCGATCTGCAATCCTACTGCTTCCGGCGCGAGCCCTCGCTGGAGCCGACACGGATGCAGCTGTTCCGGATGCGCGAATACGTGCGCATGGGCAGCCCCGAGCAGGTTCTGGCCTTCCGTGAATCCTGGCTGGAGCGCGGCACCGCGATGATGCGCGACCTCGGCCTGCCGGTCGCGATCGACGCCGCCAACGACCCGTTCTTCGGCCGGGCCGGCCGGATGCTCGCCAACAATCAGCGGGCGCAGGGGCTGAAGTTCGAGCTGAACGTCCCGGTCAACAGCGTCGAGAAGCCGACCGCCTGTCTCAGCTTCAACTACCATCAGGACCATTTCGGCAGCACCTGGGAGCTGCGTCAATCCGACGGCGCTGTCGCCCACACGGCCTGCGTCGGCTTCGGCCTGGAGCGGATCACGCTGGCGCTGCTGCGTCACCACGGCCTCGACCTCGCCGCCTGGCCCGAGCCGGTGCGCGCCGCGCTGTGGGGCTGACGGCGTGACCGCCGCCCTCCGTCTGCCATCCGGGCTCGCGCCGGCCGGGCCATATGTCCCGCACCCGCTGCACGATCCCGGTCGGGATTGGCCCGAGACCAACTGCTACGTCGACCTCTGGATCGAGCTGCTGCACGGCCGCGGCCTCGCGCCGGAGGCGATGCTGGGCTTCACCCTGCGGCAGGATTTCGAGGGCGACCAGTTCACCTTCTTCAAGCCGCCGCCCGGCGATATCGAGGACCTCTACGGGCTCGAGGTATTGGAACTCGCGGTCTACCGGGACCTGGAATCCCACGCCCTGATGCAGGTGGGCACGGGTCGGCCGGTCCTGGTCGAGGTCGACGCGTTCTACCTGCCCGATACGCACGGGACGACCTACGGTCGGGACCACGGCAAGACGACGATCGGCATCCTGGCGCTCGATCCGGCCGCAGGCGAGCTGGATTACCTCCACAATGCCGGCCGTTTCCGGCTCTCGGGGGCGGATTATGCCGGTATCTTCGGTCCCGCCGCGCTGCCGCCCTACGCCGAGTTCGTGAAGGCGGTCGCCCCTCCCCTCACGGCAACCGCCCTGCCGGGCGCGGCCCTCGACCTTCTGGTCCGGCACCGCGCCCGCGCACCCCAGCACAATCCCGTCCTGGCCTTCCGCGACTCCCTCGCCGCCACGGCCGACGGGCTGGTCTGCCGGCCGCTCAGCGTGTTCCACGCCTATGCGTTCAACACGACCCGGCAGCTCGGCGCGAATTTCGAGATGCTCGCGAGCCACCTCGCGTGGCTCCGGGAAAGCGGCGCCGGCGACTTCGCATCCGCCGCGGAGGCGGCTGCCGACCTGAGCCGGGAGGCGAAGGCTTTCCAGTTCCAGCTCGCGCGGGCCTTCCACCGCCGTAGCGCTGCAGGATTGGCGCCGCGCCTCGATCGCCCCGCCGAGACCTACGCCCGCGTGTTCGCGCTGCTCGACCGGGCGCTCGGCCGCTGAGGACGCCGATGGCCCGCATCCGCAGCGTCGACGGCCGCGTGCCCCAGGCTCCGAAGGGGCCCTGGCAACTCGCCGTGACGCCGCCCGGCGCCTGCAGGGAGTCGCGCGACCTCGGCGGCGTCACCGACTGGATCGCGGCCGAGGTGCCCGGCACCGCGGCATCGGCTCTGCTCGCGGCCGGCCGCTGGTCCGAGACGGCACCGGAGCCGATCCACGACCGTGACGTCTGGTACCGGACCCGCCTTCAAGGCGTCGGCCGGTTCCGCCTCAACGTCGAGGGTCTGGCGACGCTGGCCGACATCTGGCTCGACGACGCTCTGATCCTGTGCAGCCGCTCGATGTTCGAGGCGCATTCCGTCGCGATCGATCTCGACGGTCCTGCCGAGCTCGCGATCTGCTTCCGGTCGCTCCGCGCGGACCTCGACCGTCCGGCCAAGCGCGGACGCTGGCGGCCGCGGATGATCACGCCCGGATCGCTCCGCCATGTGCGCACCAGCGCAGTTGGGTTCATGCCGGGCTGGTGCCCGGAGATCGATCTCGTCGGGCCGTATCGGCCGATCACCCTGGAGCGCGCCCGCCCCGGTCTTGCGGCGGCCGACCTGCGTGCCGGGCTCCAAGACGGGACCGGCCGCCTCGTCGCGCGTCTGCGGATCGACGGCGGTGTCAGCGCCGTCGTCCTCCTGTGCGGCGGCCGCGAAATGGCGCTCACCGAGGCCGAGCCGGGCCTGTTTACCGGCGTGCTGGAATTGCCCGGCATCGCGCCGTGGTGGCCCCACACGCATGGCGAACCGCATCTCCATCCGGTCGCGGCGCGTGTCGGCGACGCGCTGTTCGATCTCGGCCCGGTGGGAT
The DNA here is from genome assembly GCF_017833295.1 of Methylobacterium sp. PvR107. NCBI lineage: Bacteria > Pseudomonadati > Pseudomonadota > Alphaproteobacteria > Hyphomicrobiales > Methylobacteriaceae > Methylobacterium > Methylobacterium sp. PvR107. Next base: position 5,199,549 of record NZ_JAFIBW010000001.1, on the reverse strand, counting down.
TCCGGTCGCTGTCGCTGACCCGATCTTTCGAAGAGGGCCTGTCGCTCGCGGTGAACGGCGTGCCGGTCTTCTGCCGCGGCGCCATCTGGACGCCGCCGGACCTCGTCGGCCTGGGCACGGAGGGAACCCGGACGCTGCTCGCGCTGGTCCGCGAGGCCGGCATGAACATGCTGCGTGTTCCCGGCACGACGCTGTATCCCTCAACCGACTTCTACGATCTCTGCGACGAGGCCGGCATCCTGGTCTGGCAGGATCTGATGCTGGCCAATTTCGACTATCCGCACGACGATCCGGACTTCGCCGCCCGTCTGACCCGGGAGGTGACGGGCTTCCTCGACCGGACCCAGACCGCGCCGTCGCTCTGCGTGCTCTGCGGCGGCAGCGAGGTCTGGCAGCAGGCCGCGATGCTCGGCGCGCCGCGCGCCGTCTGGGCCGACGCGTTCTGCGAGACCACCCTGCCGGCGCTCGCGGCGGCGTCACGTCCCGACCTCGTGATCGTACCCAATTCGCCGTCCGGCGGTGCGTTGCCGTTCCTGCCGCGCGCGGGCTGCACCCATTATTTCGGCGTCGGCGCCTATCGCCGGCCCCTCGAGGATGCCCGTCGCGCGGAGATTGGCTTCGCCAGCGAGTGCCTCGCGTTCTCGAATCCCTCCGATCCCGAGACCCTGGGTCCGGTCGGGCCGGCCGATCCGCGATGGGCGGCCGGCATCCCCCGCGACCGCGGCGCCGACTGGGATTTCGAGACAGTGCGCGACCATTACGTCGACCGCCTCTTCGGCGTCGATCCGGCCGGGCTGCGCACAAGCGATCCGGACCGCTACCTCGAACTCGGCCAGGCGGCCGTCGCCGAGGCGATGGAGGCGACCTTCGCGGAGTGGCGCCGGCCACGCTCGCGGACGGCGGGCGGCCTCGTCCTGTCCTTGAGCGATCTCGGGCCGGGTGCGGGCTGGGGTGTCATCGACTGGGCGCGGCGCCCGAAATCGGCGTGGTATGCCCTGAAGCGCGCCTTCCGGCCCGTTCAGGTCTTCCTCACCGACGAGGGGCTCGAAGGCCTCCACCTCCACGTCATCAACGAAAGGCCTACGCCGCGTGCGCTGACCGTGGCGCTGACCTTCTGCGACGTCGGCGGTCGCGTCGCGGCCCGGGCCGAGCGCGACCTTGTGTTGGACGGCCATGCGGCGCTGACGCTGTCGTCCGCCGACCTGCTCGGCCGATTCTTCGACGCGACGGACAGCTATCGGTTCGGACCGCGGATCCACGACCTTGCGCATGCACGGCTCAGCGAGCCTGACGGGACGGTCGTGGCCGACAGCTTCCACTTCCTCGGCCCGCGCCCGAGCCTCCGCGAGGTCATCGGTCTCTCGGCCGAGCCCGTGCTTGCAGGGGCCGGTCCGGCGCTGCGCATCTCGACGGCGCGTCTGGCCTTCGCGGTGCGGATCCGCGCCCCGGGCGCGCACCCCGCCGACAACGGCTTTCATCTCGCGCCCGGCACGACGCGCACCATCGCGTTCCCCGGCGCCGACCGGCTGCCGCGCGGCAGCGTCTGCGCGATCAACAGCAGCGAGATCGTGGAATTCGGCCATGACGCCTGAGATCACGACGCCTGAGATCACGACGCCTGAGTTTCGAGGGGCGACGACGCCCTCCGGCCCGTGCGCGCCGCAGCCGGTGACGTTCGATGGTCTGTTCGGCTGGCTTCATCCGGCGGTGGGCCGGCGAGGCGTCGTTCTGTGCGGAGCCTTCGGCTTCGAGCAGATGGCCGCCCACCGGCCCTGGCGGGTGCTTGCCGACGCGCTTGCGGGCGCGGGCTGCCCGACCCTGCGCTTCGACTATCCCGGCGAGGGCAACTCCGCCGATCCCGGCGAGGCGCGCGTCGCGTCCTGCGTCGCGGCGATCCGCCAAGCCATCGGCTACTTGCGCCGCGCGACCGGAGTCACGGAGGTCGTGCTTGTCGGGCTTCGCCTCGGCGCGACCCTCGCGGCACTGGCGGCGGAACAGGAATCCGTGGACCGGCTCGTTCTGCTGGCGCCCGTGAAGAGCGGGCACGCGTACCTGCGCGAGATGCGTCTGCGCGCCCAGACGATCGGACGCCTGCCGGACGGATCGAACCCGCCCCAGGAAGCCGACACGCTGACGATCGGCGGCTTCTGCATGGAGGCCGCGTTCCTGGCCGATCTCGCCGACTTAAATCTCGCGCGGATCGACAATCCGCCGGCGCCGCGCATGCTCCTGCTCGCTGCCGAGACGAAGGCGCTTGCAACCCGCCTCGGCGCACTGGGTTGCGACGTCGTCACCGGTCCGTTTCCGGGGCTCGCCCAGCTGGTCGGCGACCCGATCTTCGCCAACGTCCCGGCTGCGGACTTCGCGCGCGTCACGGGCTTCGCGACAGACGGCATGGCGGTGTCCGCAGGCGCTGCGCCACCCCCTCCCCCGGCGCGCCTGGCGGGCTCCGCCTGGGACGAGGAGCCGACCCGATTCGGACCGGGCCTGTTCGGCATTCGCTGCGGGCCGCATCTGCCCGGGACCAGTGCGCCGATAATCGTGTTCGTCTCGACCGGCATGAGCGTGCATTCCGGTTGGGGGCGCCAGACCACGACACTGGCTCGGAGCCTGGCCAGTGAGGGCATCGCCTCGATCCGCTTCGATCTGAGCGGGATCGGCGACAGCGCGGATCGTCCGGATGGCCGCAATCCGCTTTTCGCCCCGGACGGGTTCGCCGACATCGCTGCGGCGGTCGATCAGATCGCCGGTGCGGGCGCCCCCATCGTGCTCGTGGGCGGGTGCAGTGGCGCCTACGCGGCGTTCCAGGCCCTTTGCCGGGATCCGCGGATCGCCGGCGCCCTCTTGATCAATCTCTACTGCTTCGACTGGGACCCGGAGCAGGATCTCGACCGCGTGATCCGCCAGACGTTCGGGAGCGCCTCCACCTATGCGGGACTTCTCACCCAGGGCTCGACCTGGCGGCGCCTGCTCCGGGGCGAGATCCGTGTCCGGCCGATCGCCGAGGCCCTGGCGCGGCGCGGGTTCGACGCGGCGCTCCGGCGGGTCCGCCGCGCCTGGCGCCCGATCAACCCGGGTGGCTCCGTCGCCCGGCGCGTCGCAGCCATCCGGCGCCGGGGCGCCGAGATCCGCCTGCTCTACAGCGCCGGCGATCCCGGCCTGATCGCCGCGCGCCGCCACCTCGGACGCTTTCCCGGCCGGGCCGACCGGCGCCTCGGCGCGCCGGTGACGGTCGTGGCCGGCGCGGATCACAATCTCGGCTCGCCCGAGGCGCAGGCCCTGCTGGCGGCGCAGCTGCGCGAGCTGCTGCGGGCCGTGCGGCGCGTGCCGGCGGCGCGGCCGGCTTCCACCGTCTCCGAGATCCGCCTCGACGCAGTGGCCCGGACATGAGCCTCCTGCCGATCGGACGCATTGGGCCGGCTTTGCCGCGTGACGCGCAGCAGCGGACGACCGACCGATGCTGAGCCTCATGGCGCAGTCGGCCGTCAACCTGACGTTGCTGATCCTGAACCTGCTTGCCCCTCTCGAGGTGCAGGTGGACAAGGGGCGCGCCTACGCCGCCGGGGAGTCCCATCAGGCCGACATCTACCGGCCAAGCGGACCCGGGCCGCACCCGGTCGTAGTGTTCCTCTACGGCGGCGGCTGGCGGAGCGGGTCCAAGGAAGATGTCGCCTATGTCGGCGCCGCCTTCGCGCGACGCGGTTTCGTCGCGGTCATCCCGGAGTACCGGCATGTCCCGGCGGCGGGCCTGCCGGACATCCTGGACGACAACGCCACCGCCGTCGCCTGGACGCTCGCGCACGCGGCCGAATTCACGGGGGATCCCCGCCGGGTCGTGGTCGTGGGTCATTCCTCCGGCGCCTGGGCCGCCGCGATGCTGGGACTGGATGCGGCGTGGCTGGAACGGGCCGGGACCAGCCCGGAGGCCCTGGCGGGCATCGTTGGACTGTCGGGCCCCTACGCGGTTGCCGCGCTGAACGACCCGCAGGACCGGCAGGTCTTCGCGGGCAGCGATCAGGCCTTGCAGCCGATCAACCACGCCGCCGGGCCGCATCCGGCCATGCTGCTGCTCACGGGGGCGGCGGATGGCGACGTGAAGCCCTCCGGAACGGTCGCGCTGGCGGACAAGCTTCAGGTCTCCGGGAGCACGCCGCAGATGCGCATCTACCCGGGACTCGGTCACGCCGACATGGTGGAGGCCCTCAGCGTTCCGTTCAGCCTGCACAGCTCGGTCGCGAGAGACATCTGCCGCTTCGTCGATGCCGCACGGGCCGGGCCTTAGCGGCGTCGGTTGATCCGCTCCGAACGGCCGCTTCACCCGGCGGTAAGCGCGTCCTGCCACTCTCCCCGGGCGTCCGGGATCCTCGCATGACCAGCCTCGTCGAAACTCTCTCGGTCCGCCGCGCGGAGGCGGGGCGTTCGCCGTTCGAGAGCCCGCTTCTGATCGGGATGCTGGTCCTCGTCGCGCTGTTCGGCCTGTACGATCCGCGCAATCTGATCCCTGTCTTCGACGGGCTGCGCCTGCCCGATACCGATGACATGATGCGCCTCGTCGGCGTGCGCGACCTGCTGGCCGGCCAGGGCTGGTTCGACCCCGTGCAGCACCGCATGCTGCCGCCGGCCGGCATCGCATCGCATTGGTCCCGCCTGATCGATCTGCCGCTCGCGGCGCTCATCCTGGCGCTCACGCCCCTGATCGGGCGCGAACTCGCGGAGCCGGCCGCCGCCGCACTCTGGCCGCTGATGCTCTTCGTGCTCTACGGCGCGCTGGCCTTTCTCGGCATGCGCCGGCTGTTCGGGTGGCGCCCGGCCTTGCTGACGCTGTTCATTGCGCCGCAGACCGGCGTCTTCCTGAACACCTTTCGCTTCGGCCGGATCGATCACCACAACGCGCAGCTCTGCGCCGTGCTGGCGGTCGCCCTCGCCCTGGCGCGTTCGGACCGGCCTGTTCGGCGCGGCCTCGTCGCCGGCCTCGTGGCCGGCCTGTCGCTCGCGATCGGGCTCGAGACGCTGCCGGTCATCGCTGCCGCCGGCCTGTTCGTGGTTGCGGACTGGGTGCTTCACGGCGCCCGCGCGTCCGGCCGGCTCACAGGCTTCGGCGCCGGCCTGTTCGCGGCGAGCGTCCTGCTGTTCGGCGCGCAGACAGCGCCGGCCCTGTGGACCGTCCCGGCCTGCGATGCGCTCTCGCCGCCCTGGCTTCTGCTCGCGGCCGGGGGCGCCCTCGCTGGCGTCGCCGCCCTCGCGGCGGACCGGCGCGGCCTGAACCGGAACGGGCGTGCGACCGTCGCGGCTTTGGTGGGGGCCGCCGTGGCGGCCGGTTTCGTCCTGATCGCGCCGGCCTGCCTCGCCGGGCCGTTTGCCGGCATGGACGCGCGCGTGCGCACATCCTGGCTGGAGCGGGTCGACGAGATGCGTTCGTTCCTGCAGGTCCTGCGCGGCGAGCCGGACGTGGCGCTGGCCAACATCGTGCCGCTGATCGCGGCCGCGCTTTACGCCACCGTCATGGCAATCCGCGTGCACGAGCCGGAACGGCGCCGGTTCTTCCTCGCGGTCGCGACGGTGATGTGGCCGGGCACGCTGGTTGCGCTGGTCCAGGTGCGCGGCATGTATGTCGCGGGCGCCTTCGTGCCGCTGATGGCCGCGCTCGCGCTCGATCGCGCCATGCTGATCGTCCGGGAAAACGCGACCATCCTGCGGCGGCTGCTCGTCCTGGCGCTGCCTCTGACGATGATGGGCAAGGTCTGGGCGATCGGTGCCGACGTGCCGATGCGCATTGCGGCGGCCCCTGGCACGCAACCGGCGATCGCCGGGACTTGGACGACCTGCACCGAGCCGACGGCCCTCGCCGCCCTCGGCCGGCTGCCGACGGGGCTGGTGCTGAGCGAGATCGACCTGGGGCCGGCCATACTCCTGAGGACCGGGCATTCGATCGTCGCCGCGCCGTATCATCGCAACCTTGTCGGGCTGCGCGCCGCGATCGAGGCGTTCGAGGGCTCGCAGGCGGTCGTGAGGGAAGTGGCCCGGGACCGGGGGGCCGACTACCTCGTGCTGTGCACGCTCGCGCTCGAACCGGGCGGGCCGGACAAGCCGCAACCCTTCGCGACCGGCCTCGCCCGCGGCAGCCAGGCAATCCCGGACTGGCTCGAGCCGGTTGGCGGCATGCCGGGCGGGTCGCCGCTCAGAGTCTGGCGCATCCGACGCGAGTGAGCGTGCGGTGGCCCCGCGCGCGTTCCGCTCCGCACGATCAGGGCACGTTCAGCCTCACAGGTGGGCGATCCGCTTGTCGGGTGAGCCTCAGGCGAGGCGCAGTCGACCTTCGCCTGAGGGTTTGCAGCGGCGGGATCGCGCGATCAGCTGGCTCGCCCGGCCGTATTCACTTGCTCTTGCCGCCCTTCTTCCCGAGCTCGGCCTGCGCCGATGAGGATGTCCGCGGGTTGGACTTGCCTTCCTTTTTGGCCTTTGCGTTCGCCTTCTTGGCCGTCGCGCTGCCGTGACCCTTCTTCTCAGTCATCGTCACCTCCATGATCGGAGGTCGAATGCCGGAGGGGCATTCCACGTTCCGGCGCACGCGAAGTTCCCTGTGAAAGGACGGCACCGTCCGTCAACTCGGACAAGCGATGCACTGCACGCCGTCTATCCCCGCGGCCACGCGATCGGCGCGATGCCGAAGGTCACGGTCGAGGCGCTCTCTGGCTTCCCACTGGTCCTGATGGATCCCGCCACGAGCGTGAGGGCGGTGGTCGACCTCGCTTTCATCGGTGCGGGCCGGCTGCCGGTCGTTGTCTGCGCGGCGACATACATGATGACCGCAGTGGGTATGGTGCGAGCCGGCCTCGGCCTGACGATCCTGCCGGGCTCGGCGCGAGAGTTGCGAGCCGAGCGGATACTGCGATCGCGGCCCATCGACGACCCGCAACCCAAGCGGCCGGTTTGCCTGATCAAGAAGGCGGCCCGGACGTTGCCGGTCGCGGCCGAAGAATTTTGCAAGCGGTTGTTGAGTCGGATTTCGCATCAAGGGTGACAGGAGAAGCTCGCCGTTCGAAAATCGACCTCGTGACCGGTTGAAACTGCTGATCCGGCGGAGTCTATCGTCCTTGGGATGACTGTTGTTGCGCGACATGTTCCTCTGAGCTCCATCGAATTATGAAGTTCACGAAAATAACATCCGTTTATTTGCTGCTTGATGTTTGAAAATCTGTTATGATTACGGAGAATATCAGTTAATCGGTAGGCGTCCGCTTCGCGCGGTGCTGCGCCCGGAAGCGGAACAGCAGATATCCGCCCATCAGAGACGCTCGGGCATGCGCTTCGTGGCGGCAGATGGCCGAGAGCGGAACGGCAGCTTTTGAAGGGATGAGGGGCAGGATCGGACGCCAATCGCCTTAAGATCCGCCTGGTCGATTGCTCCGTCCAGCTGGTCAGCCTCCGTGGCATGCCATCTGCACGACGACTGCCACCCGTCGGATTGGAGGCGCTTGATGAGGCGACGCGATTTTCTTGCTGGCGCCACAGCATCCCTCATCGCCGCGCCGAGACTCGTGCGCGCAGAGGCCGCCACAACACTCAAGTTCATCCCCTACGCTGACCTTGCCCTGCTCGATCCGTTGGTCAGCGCCTTCGTCACCCGCAACCACGTGATGATGGTGTTCGACACCCTCTACGCCCTCGATGCCGCCGGTGTGCCTCGGCCGCAGATGGTGGCGGGCGAGAGCGTCGAGGATGGTGGCCGGCGCGTGCGGCTCACCCTGCGCGACGGGCTGAAGTTCCACGACGGGACCCCCGTTCTCGGACGGGATGTCGTCGCCAGTCTCCGACGGTGGGCGAGCACCGACTCCTTCGGCCAGGCGCTGATGGCTGCCACCGACGAACTCTCATCGCCATCCGACACGACGGTCGAATTTCGCCTGAAGCACGCGTTTCCGCTCCTACCGAATGCCTTGGCCAAGCCAACGAACCTCATGGCCGCCATCATGCCGGAGCGGCTGGCTGCGACACCGCCCACCACCCGTTTGACTGAGATGGTCGGTTCGGGTCCGTTCCGCTTCGTGGCGAACGAGCGCGTGCCGGGCGCGCGCAATGTGTACCGCCGCTTCGAAGGCTACGTGCCGCGGAGTGACGGAGCGCCGAGCTTCTGCGCCGGGCCGCGCATCGCCCATTTCGACCGCGTCGAGTGGCTGACGAACCCCGACCCGGGCACGCAGGTCGCCGCTCTCCAGGCCGGCGAGGTCGACTGGGTCGAGCAGCCGCTCATGGATCTCGTGCCGAGCTTGCGCACGAACAGGGCGATCAAGCTCGAGGTCGTGGAAGACAAGGGCCTCATCGGCGTCCTGCGCTTCAATTTCCTCCACCCGCCCTTCGACAACCCGGCGATCCGGCGCGCCGTGCTGCGGGCCGTCAACCAGACCGAATTCATGCAGGCGGTCGCAGGCGAGAACGCCGCCGTAGACACCCGCGTCGGCGTGTTTGGCCCCGCCGGTCTGCCCATGGCCAATGATTCCGGCATGGAGGCGCTGAGCGGTAAGCACGACGTCGCCAAGCTCAAACGCGACATCGCCGCGGCCGGCTATAAGGGCGAGCGGGTCGTGTTCCTGACGGCGACGGACGTTCCGCGCATCAGCGCGATCTGCAGCGTCGGCGTCGCGATGATGCGTCAGCTCGGCCTGAACGTCGACGAGGTCTCCACCGACTGGGGTAGCGTGGTGCAGCGTTCCACAAGCCAGCAGCCGATCGACAAAGGCGGCTGGAGCGTGTTCGGCTCGTTCTGGGGCGGCTACGACGTGATGAACCCAGCGGGTCACCTGCTGCTACGTGGCACCGGGCTGAGGGCCTGGAACGGCTGGCCCACGGACGAGCGGCTGGAGAATCAACGCCAATCCTGGATAGACGCCGCGGACCAAGCCGGGCGGCTCGAGATTGCGCGGCAGATTCAAGCCCAGGCGTTTGAGGATGTGCCGTTCCTACCCTTGGGTTCGTACCTCCAGCCGACAGCCTACCGTGCTGATCTCGCCGGTATGCAGGTGGGCCTGCCGCTGTTCACAAACATCCGGCGGTCTTGACCCAGATCTCGCTGCGGCCGACTGAGCGTTCAAACCACACCAACTCAGCGCGTCGTCGGCCGGTCTTGAATACTGGAGTGGGTCCGAAACCGGCGCGGAAATTGCCCAGGGTCAGCCACTAGCTCCCGTGCCGTAGCCGCGTGGGTGCGGTGCGTGTTTCAGGCCGCTCAGTACCGCGGCTCACGGTATGACCGGGGGACCGTCATATGGTGGAGAACGGGCGTGCTGCCGCCTATGATGCGGGTGGCGACGGTGCCGAACGGGTCGCGGAACTGCCTGGCCGGTACCGGCGGGTCGAACGTGGTTGCCTCGCGGCTGCGCAGGTTAGGTTGCCGATCCGGTCGGACGTTGCGCAGTAGCCCCATCGGCGTGGAGTCGAATGTGTCGAGGGCGACGGTGCAGCCGCACCGGATGAGCGTCGACCTCCGCTTGACCGCCTCGTCACGCAGGATGCCGACCAGATGGATGACGCTGCGGATGGTGGCGCGCCCGGCGCTCCGCCATGGCGCCCACGACCTATCCGGCGGGCCGACTTGAAGTCGCCGGCGGAGTTTTGACCAGAGCCGGTGCACACACGCTAGCTTGAGGATAGCGGTACCTGCTCCCGCCGATCACAACGGCCCGTGAGGGCTCAGCCTCGACCGGGGTGAGCGCACGGTTTCTCAGCGGTGCCAGGGTAGAGCGCTCTTTCAGGGATCATCGAGATCGTACCTGCTACGACGTCCGGTCGCCGCGCAGCGGGCGCGGCTGAACGCCTGCACCGGCAGGATCTGCGGTGCAGGCCCCGCCGCATCGGCGACCTCCCGCACGATCTTGGTGCGGATCGCGGTGGCGAACTCCGCCTTGTCGCGCACCGGCACCAAGAAGGCACCGGGTCCGCCGATGACGCAATCGCGATAGTACAGGTCGAGGTCGGGTATGTCGTAGGGGCCCGTCGGCGCCTTGAGCATCAGCGGCAGGCCGTTGATGATGACGCCGGCAGCGACCGCGTCGTCCCGGGACAGGGTGACCGCGCGACCCTGATTGTTCGGACCGTCGCCGGAGACGTCGATGACGCGCCGTGTGGCCTCGAACCGGGCCTCACGCAGGAGCCCCATTGAGAAGTCGAGAGCCGCCGCGATCGCGGTCCAGACGGCCCGGGTCGGGAGCGCGTGCGTGAGCTGATCGGCGAAACCGTCGGCCTCGGCAGCCGTGCCGATCACCGTCCAAGGCACGACCACGGACTGGCTTCCGATTCCGGCCCACTCGACGTAGGTCACGGCGATGCGACCGATGAGACCCTGACGTATGGCCGCCTGGACAGCCGTGGAGCGGAAGGCCGCGACATAGCCGTCGCGCTGCACCCGCTGTTCCTCAAGATCCATCGACAGCGACACGTCGACCGCGAGGACGAGGGCGACGTCGACCTCCGTGCTCGCCGGCTGAGCCGGCGCCTGTCGAGCCGGAATGATGAGAGCGCAGAGAGTGGCGGCGATCGCGGCGAGGCGCATGACAATTCTCCGACGCGTCCACAATGGGGCGCGTGCGCACGCATCTCAACGGCGATGCGGTCGCGCTCGGACCGTGTGACGCCACGGCGGCCGAGAGATGCACGGATCTTGCGGGCCCTCCTCTACAGGGAGTGGATTATGGACACGCTTAGTGGGCGCCGCTGGTTGCAACTCGGCCTCGGGCTGATCGTCATGATGACGATCTCAAGCCCACAATACGTCTGGACGCTGTTCGCCAAGCCGTTTCAGGGGGTGACGAACGCCTCGCTCGCCGCCGTGCAGGTCACGTTCACGCTGGTGATCGTCCTGCAGACCTTCTTCTCACCGGTGCAGGGCTACCTGATCGACCGCTTCAGCCCCAAGCTGATGATTGCGCTGGGCGCAGCGCTGTCCGGCCTGGGTTGGGTTGCTGCGTCCTTCGCGCAGTCGCTGCTCGGCCTCTACGCCACCTACGGCCTGTTCTGTGGCTTGGGGACTGGCATCGTCTACGTCGGGATCGTCGGGTTGATGGTGCGCTGGTTCCCGGATCGGCGCGGCTTCGCCGCCGGCCTCGTCGCGGCGGGCTACGGCATGGGCGCGATGATCACCACGTTCCCGATCTCCGACATGATGCAGACCGCCGGCTTCCGGACGACCCTGTTCGATTTCGGTCTCATCCTCGGCGGTATCGGCATTCTGGCCGCATTGGGCCTGCGGGCGCCTCGCGCCGACGAGATCCCGACCTCCGAAGCTGCCCGCGTGACGATTGCGGCGGCCGATACAGCGCCCGGCGCGATGCTGCGCACGCCCCTGTTCTGGCTGATGTTCGCCATGATGACGATGATGTCGACCGGCGGCCTCATGGTCACCGCCAACTTCGCCGCCTTCGCGCGCGAGTTCGGGGTCGCGGATGCGCTGGTGTTCGGCTTTGCGGCTCTGCCGTTCGCGCTGACCTTCGACCGGGTGACCAATGGTCTGACGCGGCCCTTCTTCGGCTGGGTCTCCGACCATATTGGCCGCGAACTGACGATGACACTGGCTTTTGCGGGAGAAGCGCTGGCGATCTGCCTGCTGCTTTACTACCGACAGAACGCTTACGCCTTCGCTCTGCTGTCCGGGGTGGTGTTTTTCGCTTGGGGGGAGATCTTCTCCTTGTTCCCCTCGCTCCTGACCGACACCTTCGGCACCAAGTACGCCACGACGAATTACGGCTTTCTGTACATGGCGCAGGGCGTGGGCGCTCTGCTCGGCGGCCCGATCGCAGCCCTGATCCACGATGCGGCCGGCAACTGGGTGCCGGTGTTCAGCATCGCGATCGGCTTCGATTTGCTGACTGCCGGCCTGGCCCTGATGATCTTAAGGCCCATGCGGCGGGACTGGGTGGGCGCACGTCGAACGCCACCAATCATCCCGGGGGCCGCGACGGCCTGATGCCGGACCCTGGCCGTCGCGCGTCGCGAACCACGCTGCGCGGGCGCGTCACATCCCCGGCCAGCAATGCCGTCAACGGCCGGGTTGCTCGTGGTGGTGTCAGCCGGTGCCGCCCCGCGAAGACCGCCCGGACAGGAGCGCGTGTGCAATGGCTGCCGTAGGGTTGCGAGGGTGCATCCTCCCGGGATGAGCGGGCGACGGTGTCGTGCGCGGGAGGGAGATGGCCCTGGCTTCCGGATATCGAAGCTTTGTCCCTTTCGGCCGCGATCTTGCAGGCAGGCACGGGTGACGCCCGAGGGCGATACGTGGGGGGATCGAGATGCGCGCTTCTATACTGGCCGGTATCCTCGGCCTCCTGATGGCCGGCTCAGCGCAGGCTCAGGTCAAGATCGGCATCGTCGGTGCGATTACCGGACCCAACGCGGCGTTCGGCGCCCAGATCAAGAACGGCGCCAGTCAGGCGGTCGATGACATTAACAAGGCCGGCGGGATCAATGGCCAGAAGCTCGTCGCCGTCATCGGTGACGATGCCGGCGATCCCAAGCAGGGCGTCTCGGTCGCCAACAAGTTCGCCAGCGACGGCGTGAAGATGGTGGTCGGCCACTTCAACTCAGGCGTGTCGATCCCGGCCTCCGACGTCTATCTCGACGCCGGCATCATCCAGGTCACCCCGGCCTCGACGAACGTGAAGTTCACCGAGCGCGGCCTGTGGAACACGTTCCGCACCTGCGGCCGCGACGACCAGCAGGGCGCGGTGGCCGGCACCTACCTGGCCGATCACTTCAAGGGCAAGAAGATCGCCTTCGTCCACGACAAGACCCCCTATGGCAAGGGCCTCGCCGACGAGACCCTGAAGGCGCTCAAGGCCAAGGGCGGCAAGGACGTGATGTTCGAGGGCATCAACGCAGGCGAGAAGGACTACTCGGCGCTCGTCTCCAAGCTGAAATCGGCCGACATAGGCGCCGTCTACTTTGGCGGCCTGCACACCGAGGCCGGTCTGATCATCCGGCAGATGCGCGACCAGGGCCTTACGGCGCCGATGATGAGCGGTGACGGCATCACTGACAAAGAGTTCGTCCAGATCGCCGGGCCGGGCGCGGCGGGCACGCTGATGACCTTCTCGCCGGATGCCCGCAAGAACCCGAACGCCAAGGCGGCGGTCGCCGCGTTCAAGGCCAAGGGCATCGATCCCGAGGCCTACACGCTCTACTCCTACGCGGCCGTGCAGGTGCTCGCGAAGGCGATGGCTGAGACCGGCTCCAGCGACGGCAAGAAGCTCGCCGACTGGCTGCACCAAGGCAAGCCGACGCAGACGGTGATCGGCGAGATCGCCTACGACAAGAAGGGCGACATCACCCGGCCCGACTACGTCATGTACGCGTGGACCAAAGGTACCGACGGCCGGATCGACTACACGGGGCACGAATTGACGCAATGATCACACTGGGCACTGTGCTGCGAGCGCGGAGGATGCACGCATGGACGAGCGGGATCTGCGCGGACTCATCGGGCGGGTGAAGGACGGCCGCCTGTCGCGGCGCGCCTTCGTGCAGCGGATGGTGGCTGTCGGCCTCACCGCGCCCATGGCCGGTCTGATGCTGGCCGGGAACGGGGTTGCGATGGCGGCCGATACCCGGGCCGGCTACACGCCGGCCAAGGCCGGCGGTGGCGGCCTCCTGCGACTCCTCTGGTGGCAGGCGCCGACGCTGATCAACCCCCATTTCGCCATCGGCACCAAGGATCAGGAAGCCTCGCGGATCTTCTACGAGCCGCTCGCCGCCTGGGATCCGGACGGCAACCTCGTGCCGGTGCTGGCCGCCACGATCCCGTCGAAGGAGAACGGGGCGCTCGCCGCCGACGGCCGCTCGGTGGTCTGGACGCTCAAGCCCGGCGTGACGTGGCACGACGGCAAGCCGCTCACCGCCGACGACCTCGTGTTCACCTGGGCGTACGCCCGCGACCCCGCCTCCGCGGCGGTGACGATCGGCTCCTACAAGGATTGCAAGGTCGAGAAGATCGACGACCTCAGCGTCCGGGTGCTGTTCGACAAGCCGACGCCCTACTGGTGCGACGCCTTCGTGGGCGTCGTCGGGATGGTGCTGCCGAAGCACCTGTTCGGACCCTACAGCGGCGCCAAGTCCCGGGACGCGCCGCAGAACCTCGCCCCCGTGGGCACCGGCCCGTACCGGTTCGTGGAGTTCCGGCCCGGCGACATCGTCCGCGGCGAGCGCAATCCCGAGTACCACCTGCCGAACCGGCCGTATTTCGACACGGTCGAGATGAAAGGCGGCGGCGACGCGGTCTCGGCCGCCCGGGCCGTGCTCCAGACCGGCGAGTACGACTACGCCTGGAACCTCCAAGTCGAGGACGAGGTGCTGAAGCGCCTGGAGACGGACGGCAAGGGCCGGGTCGACGTGGTCTACGGCGGGAACCTTGAGTTCCTGCTGCTCAACGCCACCGACCCGAACGTCGAGGTCGACGGCGAGCGCGCCTCGATCACCACCAAGCACCCCGCCTTCTCCGACCCGAAGGTGTGCCAGGCGATGAACCTCCTGGTCGACCGCAAGTCGATCCAGACCTACATCTACGGCCGCACCGGCAAGCCCACCGCCAACACGGTCAACGGCCCGGAGCGCTTCGTCTCGCAGAACACGCGCTTCGCCTTCGACCCGGCCAAGGCCAACGCGCTCCTCGACGAGGCCGGCTGGAAGAAGGGCTCCGACGGCATCCGCGCCAAGGACGGCAGGAAGCTCAAGCTGCTGTTCCAGACCTCGATCAACGCCCCGCGCCAGAAGACCCAGGCGATCATCAAGCAGGCGGCCGCGAAGGCCGGCATCGAGATCGAGCTGAAATCGGTGACCGGCTCGGTGTTCTTCTCCTCCGATCCGGCCAACCCCGACACCTACCCACATTTCTACGCCGACATGGAGATGTATACCAACAACATGACCCAAGCCGATCCGGCGATCTGGCTGCTCCAGTATGTCTCGTGGGAAGTCGCGGCGCAGGCCAACAAGTGGCAGGGCCGCAACGTCGTGCGCTGGCGCAACGACGCCTACGACAAAGCCTACAACGCCGCCCAGAGCGAGCTCGACCCGGTCAAGCGGGCGGCTCTGCTGATCACCTGCAACGACCTCGCGGTCTCCGAGAACGTGCTGCCGCTGATCCACCGGGCGAAGGTCTCGGCCGCTGGCGCCAAGCTCGTCGCCCCGCAGAGCGGCTGGGACAACGACCTGTCGTTCCTGCCCGACTGGTACCGGGAGGCCTGAGCGGGAGCGCGGGCCATGGGCGCCTACATCCTGCGACGCCTCCTGATCGCGATCCCGAGCGCGGCCCGTCCTCGCTCCACGGCATCGGGATTGCACCGCCATCTGTCATGAGTCGCCGGCGATGAGTTGCGCATGAGTGTCGGAAGCGATCCGGCGTGAGCCGCCTTGTAGCTTTCGGCGTTATGGCGCTGATCTGGGGGGTGACGTGGTTGCCGACGAAGATCGCTGTGCAGACCGTGCCGCCGATCCTCCTCGCGACGGCGCGCTTCCTCCTCTCCGGCGTCCTGTTCCTCGTCATCGTACGCGTACGGCGCCTGCCACTGCGCATCCCGGCGTTCGGCCGGATCGTCGCCGCCTCGCTCCTCATCACGACCGGATGCTACAGCTTCGTGTTCTGGGGTGTCGCACATGCTCCGAGCGGGTTGTCGGCGATCGTCAATCTGTCGCTGATGCCGATCTTCCTGGCGTTCATCGGTTTCCTCTACGGCCAGGAGCGCCTCAGCGCGCGTCGGGTCGGCGCGATCGGACTCGGTGTCGTCGGGCTCGTGCTCCTGTTCTCAGGCCGCGCCGGGGCCGCGCAAGACGGTGCCACGGCGGTGCTTGCCCTCTTGTCGGTAGCGGTCGGCACGGCCTGCTACGCCTGGGGCTCCGTGATCAGCCGGCCCTTGACGCAGACGATGCCCCCCCTGGTTCTCGCCTTCTGGGAGACGCTCATCGGCGCAATCGGCCTCGTGCCGGTCTCTTTGCTCCTCGAGGGCTACGATCCGGGTCGCTTCGCCGCCTTCTGGGATGGGCGGGTGCTCGTCTGCCTCGGCGTAATGGTGATCGGCGGCTCGCTGATCGCCTTCTCGATCTTCCTCTGGCTGGTGCGGGACTGGGGCGCGTTCCACGCCGGCCTGTACGCCTTCGTCAGCCCGGTGATCGCGGTCGCGATCGGCGTCCTCTACGCACACGAGCCTTTCGGATGGGCGGAGGCATCGGGGATGGGGATCATGCTCGCGGCGACCGCGTTGGCGCTCGCCGAGCGGTCACCTATGCAGGTCGATCAAGCCGCCTCTTGAGCAGTTCATGATGGAAGGCGCACGCAATCGCTTCCCGATTCGTTTGCGCCGCCGTCACAGCTCGCGCGGCGAGATCGTATCTGGCTGCAGTGCGTCCGAAGCGGTCGACCGGATCTGGCGGTAAGTCGCATGACCAATTTTGGACTGGCGAGCCACCAGGAACGGACGGCGGGGTAAGGTCCTTGGTCCTGTGCGGCTTGGCTTAGGGGATGTGATGCCGGGCGCCCGGCAGCGGGCCGACGACCCGGGCTGGCTCGACGCAGTGTGTCCGTTCCTGGGATGGCACTGCGGTCACTTGCACGACCGGAATGGGCGCGAAGCCGAACGGCCGGTTTTGCGCGCAAGGGCACTTCAGCGTGACGCAGATCGGCCGATCGCGGGCTGTCCGCTTCGAGACTCGGGTTATCGATAAGCGGACGTCCGGCGGCTTAGGTGAAGGCTTCCAGGAGACTCTGAACGATCAAGGGCTGGAACGAATACGAAGGACCGCTCAACGTGGCGCAGCGGAGCTTCGGATGACCGTAAAATGCCAAGCCAAGCTCAGGATCGCTAAGCGCCAGGTCTGTCTTACGGTGCGCAACGGTTGGCTGAAACAAGCAGCGTCACTCAAGCGCGAGCGCGCAAAGGGGCCAGACGCTCCGACGGCTTGAGGCGAGCGCGCCAGACGGACCGCTCGACGAGATCGCCGATGACGCCCGCTAGGACTTCGGCAACGGCCTCGCTGCCGCGTGCGTTCAGGGTTCGTTGGGACACCACCACCGAGAGCCTCCAGGATGGCGTCGGATCGGCGATCGGTATCGCGACCATCTCGCCGCTCTCGATTTCCGTAGCCAATGCGAAATGCGGCATGACGGTCGCGAAGGCCTGAGCGCGCACGAGCTCCGCGATCGCGGGCAGGCTCTCGCAGTCCGTTGCCGTCGGCGTAACATCATGGCGAGCCGCGAGCTGTTCGATGACGGTGCGCAACACGTTCGGTCGGCCCGGGAGTACAACCGGGAGCGCTTGGTTGAAGACCTGCCGGAACGAAATCTCGCGGCGGGAGGCGAGCGGATGAGCCGCTGGCACGATGAACATGAGCTCTTCGACCATCATCTCGGTCCAGGCCACGTGCTCGAACGCCTTGTGGTCGTAGAGCAGGGCGACGTCGAGGCGCCCTGACTGGATCCACTCGTCGAGCGTGCCGCTCATCGCTTCTACGATGTGCAGGCTGATGTTAGGCAGTGCCTCGGAGATCGCCCGGTACAGCGGCAGCGACAGGCCCCGGCAGGCCGAGGTTGGCAACCCGACCGAGATGCGCCCGCTCGGGCTTGTCGCCTGAGAGCGCACGACCTCCTTCGCACGCTCGACCTCCTGCAGGATGCGTCGCGCATGGTCGTAGAATTTCAGTCCGAGCTCGGTCGGTGTCACCCCGCGCGCGTGGCGGAACAGCAATTCGACGCCCAGCTCGTCTTCGAGGTTGCGCAGCTGCTGGCTGAGCGAAGGCTGGGCGATTCGCAGCACCTCGGCGGCGCGCGAAACGTTCCCGCTCTCGGCGATCTGCGCGAAGTAGCGAAGCTGGCGGAGATCCATGGCGATCCTGGTGAAGATTCGCCTCGAGGATCCGCGAAGCTGCACCACGATGTCAAACTGCTCTAACGCCGAGCAATATGCGCAAGCTATGTGCACCGCATCGAAAAAAAGCTAATTGCTACGGGTGGTTGACTGCAAGGCGGCAAAACCTCGGTCGCCTATGATCCGCACTGATAGGTATTTCCAATAGCTCATATTGGAAATTGGTCTTTGATGTCGTCTGTATTCGTTGCGTAGCTTCGAGGCGGCTGAACGAGCATCGGGCAGCAACCGGCGCCGCCATCAGGAAATCGGAGACCATCCCATGGATGCGCACAAGTACTTGCGCGGCCTCTTCCTGGCTGCGCCCTTGGCTCTGGCGGTTCCCGGCACCGCACTCGCGGAGCAGGAGCCCTGCATCGGCAACTCCGCGGCGATCACGGGGCCGGCGGCGTTTGGCGGGCAGGCGATCAAGATGGGAGCCGAGATCGCCATCGACGAGATCAACGCGAAGGGTGGCGTGCTCGGCAAGCCGCTGCGCTTCGTCCAGTACGACGATGCCGGCGCGCCGCCGCGCGGCGTCGACAATACCCGGCGCATCGCGCTGGCCGACAAGTGCGTGGTCATCCTGGGTGGATACCACTCCACCGTTTCCGTGGCGCAAGTGGAACCGGTGCACGCCATCGGTATTCCTTTCGTCGGCGTGCTCGCCGCAAACACGCAAGCGATCGAGAATGGACGCAACCCGAACTACATGTTCCGGGTCTCGGCCAAGGACAAATGGGTCGCACGGTTCCTGGTCGAGCAGGCCGCCAAGGTCTCCAAGACCGGCAAGATCGCATTCTTCTACGAGAACACAGGCTGGGGTAACGGTGCCGTTCCGGACGTCAAGGCGGCAATAGCCAAGGCCGGCAAGGATCTGGTCGCTACCGAAACCTTCAACTGGAACGACCAGGACATGACCGCCCAGGCGATCCGGGCTCGGGATTCCGGTGCCGACGTGGCGCTGTTCTGGGCTCTCGACCGCGAAGGCAACCAGCTTGTCCGCTCGATGGACAAGGTCGGCTACAAGCCCACGATCATCGGCGCCTGGGGCATCGCCGGTAATCTCGGCGAGCTTGCCGGCCCGCTCGCCAACGGCGTCGAGGTCGTGCAGACCTACAGCTTCATGGGCGATCTCGATCCCAAGGGGCAGGCGCTCTGGCAGAAGATCCAGGCGAAGTACGGCCTGAAGGACCCGTCGCAGATCAAGATGGGCTCCGGGATCGCCAACGCCTACGATGCCGTCCACATCGTGGCGCAGGCGATCGAGAAGGCCGGCGCCTACGATTGGAAGAAGGTCCGCGAGGCCCTCTACCAAGTCAAGTACGACGGCCTCGTCGCCAAGTACGACCCGGCCTTCGACGCCTCCGATCCCGAGCGCCAGGACGCGATCCTGCCGAGCTACTACAAGCTGACCGTCTGGTCCGACGGCAAGCTGCTGCCGATCGCGCAGACCCCGTACGGCAAGACGAACTGAAGGCGCGCGCGCCTCTCGCTCCTTCCCCAGCGGGAAGGGCCGGGGCGGTTCGTCCGGATCCCCCCTCACCGGGCCGGACCGCCCCGACACCGCTGAACGACCCGTCCGCCTCGCATCGGGAGCCTCCGCGGCAGCCATGACGACCGCCCTGCAATACATCCTCTCGGGCCTCGCGATCGGAGGCATCTATGCCCTGGTCGCGCTCGGCTTCCACATCATGTGGTCGGCCGCCAAGGCCGTGAACTTCGCCCACGGCGACACCCTGATGATCGGCGCCGTGCTCGCGGTGATGGGCGTCGATGCCGGCCTGCCGCAGCCGCTCGCCTGCCTGCTGGCGATCCTGGCTGGGGCCCT
This sequence comes from Methylobacterium sp. PvR107, assembly GCF_017833295.1. Taxonomy (NCBI): domain Bacteria; kingdom Pseudomonadati; phylum Pseudomonadota; class Alphaproteobacteria; order Hyphomicrobiales; family Methylobacteriaceae; genus Methylobacterium; species Methylobacterium sp. PvR107. The sequence goes on along the minus strand of NZ_JAFIBW010000001.1, from coordinate 5,179,842 downwards.
GTTCGGCGTCGTGCTGGAGCGTTTCGCGGTGCGGCCCTTCATCGGCGCGAACGCCTCGATCGGCTGGATGCTGACCACGATCGCGGTCGGCATCATGGCGGAGTCGCTCGCCACCATGCAGTTCGGCGGCTTCTCCCGCCCGCTGCCCTCGCCCGGGGTCGCCAGGGCGATCTCGATCTTCGGCGCGGGCGTCTATCCGCAGGAACTCGTCATTCCGGCAGTCGCAGTGCTGGTGATGATCGCGCTCCACGTGATGCAGCGGCACACCCTCGTCGGGCGCGCGATGCAGGCGGTGGCCCACAACCGGCAGGCGGCGGCCCTGATGGGCATCGACGTCGATCGGATCGTGATGTTCTCCTTCGGTCTCGCCGCCCTGTTGGGTGCGGGTGCGGGCGTGCTCGTCGCGCCCGTGATCCAGGCCTCGGCCAGCATGGGCGTGCTGCTCGGACTCAAGGGCTTCGCGGTCGCGATCATCGGCGGCATCACCAGCGGACCCGGTGTCGTCTTGGCCGGCCTCGCCTTCGGCATCATGGAGAAGTTCGTCGAGGGCTACATCTCGACTGCGGCCCGCGAGATCATCGGTTTCAGCGCGATGATCCTCGTGCTCCTCGCCTTCCCTCAGGGCCTGTTCGGCCGCCGGGAGATCTTCAAGGTATGAAGACGCTCCACCTCCTCGGCTTCGCGCTGCTCGCGGCCATCCTCGTCGCCGTCCCGCTCACCTCCGGCAACGAGTACGAACTGCGCCTGTTCATGCTGTTCCTGATCTACGGCGTGATCGCGGTCGGCCTGAACGTCCTCGTCGGTCTCACCGGCCTCGTCTCTCTGGGCCAGGCGGGTCTGTTCGCGCTCGGCGCCTATACCGGCGCGATCCTGGCGATCCGGTTCGGCCTCGACCTCGTCCTTGCGAGCGTCGGCGCCGCTCTGGTCGCCGGCCTCTTCGGCGCGGCGCTCGCCTATCCGAGCGTGCGGGTGCGGGGCGTCTATCTCGCGGTGGTGACGATCGCGTTCGGCCTCATCGTCGAGAACGTCGCCATCGAGTGGCAGAGCCTCACCGGCGGCACCACGGGGCTCACCGGCATCCCGGCCCCGAACCTTTTCGGGTATCCGCTCTCCGGCTACGCGTTCTACGCGGTGCTCGCGGTCACGCTCCTCCTCGCCACGCTGGCGACGCACAACCTGAAGCACTCGGGCTACGGCCGCGCCATGCTGGCGGTCGCCCAGAGCGAGACGGCCGCACGCAGCCTCGGCATCGGCGCGACCGGGATCCGCACGCTCGCCTTCGCGGTCGCGGCGGTCACGGCGGGGATCGCCGGCAGCTTCTACGCCTTCCTCAACGCCTACATCTCGCCCGACATCTTCACCTTCTCCGATTCCGTCCGCTTCCTGCTGATGGTGATCCTGGGGGGAGCGGCCTCGACCTTCGGGCCGGTGCTCGGGGCCTTCATCCTCACCTACCTGCCGGAGGTGCTGCAGCGCTTCGCCGAGTGGCAGAAGTTCGCCTATGGCGCCCTGCTCCTGGCCGTGATGTTCGGCCTGCCGGGCGGCATCCTCGGCACACTGGGCCAGCTCTACGCCCGCCTGCGCCCCGGCCCCCGCGGCGTCGATCCGGCCGAGGGGATCGCCGCCGCCGAGACCCTGGCGGGCCGCGAGCCCGCGAGCCTCGAGACCGCCGGCCTCACCGTTCGCTTCGGCGGCCTCACGGCGCTGAGCGCCGCGAGCATCCGAGTCGCCCCGGGCGAGATCCACGCCCTGATCGGTCCGAACGGGGCCGGCAAGTCGACCTTCGTCAACACGATCTCGGGCTTCTACCGGCCGAGCGAGGGAGGCGTGCAACTCGACGGTACTGATCTCGCCGGTCGCAAGGTTCACGGCATCGCTCGCCTCGGTCTCGCCCGCACGTTCCAGAACACCGAGCTCTTCGGGCAGATGACGGTGCTTGAGAACGTCTTGGTGGGCGGCTTCAGCCATCACGGCTACGGCCTCCCGGGCGCGATCCTGCGGACGCCCCGCTTCCGCCGCGAGGAGGCCGCCTGCCGCGCGGCCGCGATCGGCCTGCTCGACTTCGTGGGCTTGAGCGAGGCGGCCAACGAGCAGGCGCGCTTCCTGCCCTTCGGTCACCAGCGCCGGCTCGAGATCGCCCGAGCTCTCGCAACGCGGCCGCGCCTGCTGCTCCTCGACGAACCCGCCGCCGGCCTGACCACCCAGGAGATCGACGAACTGGAAGGCATGATCCGGAAGATCGCGGGTCTCGGCGTCTCGGTGCTCCTGATCGAGCATCACGTCGACCTCATCATGGCGGTCGCCGACACCGTGACGGTACTCGACTACGGACAGATCATCGCGAGCGACCGTCCGGAGGCGGTGCAGTCCGATCCGCGGGTCATCGAAGCCTATTTCGGCGGCCCGTCCGCCATCCTCGATGAGGAGGCAGCCTGATGGTCGACGAGCCCCTGCTCGTGGTCGAGAACTTGGAAGTCCGCTACGGCGCGGCAACAGCCCTCCGCGGTGCAAGCCTGACCGTACGGCGCGGCCAGCTGGTCGCCGTGATCGGCAACAACGGGGCTGGGAAGACCTCGCTCATGCGCGGCCTCACCGGGCTCGTGCGACCGAGCGGAGGTCGCGTCCTGTTCAAGGGCGAGGAGGTCACGCGGCTACCCGCCCATGCCAAGGTCGCGCGCGGTCTCGCCATGGTTCCCGAGGGACGCCTGATCTTCCCGGACCAGACCGTCGAGGACAACCTGATCCTCGGTGCCTACACCCACGGCGGCCTCAGGACCGCGCGGGCGAAGCAGACGCTCGAGCGAGCATTGGCCCTCTTTCCACGCCTGCGCGAGCGGTTGCGTCAGCCCGCCGGCAGCATGTCGGGCGGCGAGCAGCAGATGCTCGCCATCGCCCGCGGCCTGATGGCCGAGCCCGACCTCCTCGTCATCGACGAACTCTCCCTCGGCCTCGCGCCGCGGATCGTCGAACAACTGATCGGCGTCTTGCGCGACCTCAACCGCCAGGGCCTCACCATTCTTCTCGTCGAGCAACTCGCATCCTACGCGCTCGCCATCGCCGACCATGCCTACGTGGTGGCGCAGGGGCGCGTGGTGCGGGACGGCCCGAGCGGGCTTCTCGCCCGCGATCCGGAGGTCATGGAGACCTTTCTCGGCAAGAAGAAAGCCGCCTGAGCGCGGCATCTTCGAAAACCCGATCCGACGCGGCATCCGTCGATTCCGCGAACGATCCCCTACGACTTGTAAGGACCCGCCATGCCCCAGCGCGTCGTCGATCTAAGCCTCCTGATTGAAGACAACATGCCGGCCCACAAGCTCTTCCAGCGGCCGGTGCTCACCACTCATCTCAGCCACGAGAGCTCGGCAGCCCTCGGACTCGGCGTCCCCGGCGACGCGATGACCTTCCAGACCAACTTCATCGCGATGCTCGATCACGTCGGCACCCACGTGGACGCGTTCCTGCACGTGAACCCGAACGGCCAGCCCGTCGACGAGATGCCGCTGGAGATGTTCATGGGCAAGGCCGTCTGCTTCGACCTGCGCCATATCCCAGACCTCGGTGACATCACTGTCGCCGACATGGAGGCGGCCGAGGCCAAAAGCGGCGTGAAGATTGACGGTCACATCGTCCTGCTCTGCACCGGCTTCCACGCCCGCAACTATCCGAGCCTCGACTCGGTGTGGAAGAACCCGCTGCTCACAGCTGAAGCGACGAAGTGGCTGTATGAGCGCGGCTCGAAGATGCAGGGGGTCGAAGGTCCCTCGACCGATAAGCCGAGCGACAACATCTTCGCCCAGCACCGCCTCTGCCGCGATCTCGGCATGAGCCATTGGGAGTGGCTGGTGAACCTGGACGAGCTTCTGGGGAAGGGTGAGGTGCAGTTCTTCGGCGTCCCGCTGAAGTTCAAGGGCGGCTCCGGCTCGCCGGTCCGCGCCTTCGCCATCGTCAACGACTGATGCGCCTGCGGCGCCCTGTGGGGCGCCGCATCTCGACTGCGGGGAGCGAAGCGATGTCGAACGACCTCAACTTCATGACCGCGCTTGAGCTGAGACGCCTCATTGCGACCCGCGCGGTGTCGCCGGTGGAACTCACGGAGCGAGCCCTCACACGGGCGGAGGCCAGCCAAAGCACGCTGAACGCCTTCTGCCACCTGATGCCGGAAGAGGCCCGTGCCGCGGCCAAGCGCGCCGAAGAGGCGGTGATGCGCGGCGCCCCGCTCGGGCTCCTCCACGGGCTGCCAGTCTCGGTGAAGGACTTGATCGCCGTCGCGAACGCACCGTACGCCTCCGGCTCGCGCGCCATGGCGGGGAACATCGCCGCGGCCGACGCCCCTTCGGTCGAAAGACTCCGCGCGGCAGGCGCGATCATCATCGGCAAGACTACGACGAGCGAATTCGGAGCCAAGCCCGTGGGCGACTCGCCGCTCACCGGCATAACCCGGCATCCCTGGGACCTAACGAAGACGCCGGGTGGATCGAGCGCCGGGGCGGCCGCATCGGTGGCGGCCGGAATTACGCCCTTCGCACTAGGCACCGACGGCGGCGGCTCCCTGCGCATCCCAGCCGCGCTCACCGGCCTCGTCGGGCTCAAGGCGCAGTTCGGACGCGTGCCGGTCTGGCCGACCTCTGCGACGCCCACCCTGGCCCATGTCGGCTCTCTCGCGCGCAACGTGGCCGATGCCGCCCTGCTGACGAGTGCGGTTGCCGGCCACGACCCGCGCGATCCGTTCGCGGTGGCCGGGCCCGTGCCCGACCTTCTCGGCGCGGCCAAGGCTTCCGTGGCCGGTCTACGGGTCGCCTGGAGTGCGACCCTCGGCTACGCGCGGCCAACCCCCGAAGTCGCCGCCATCGCCGGTGCCGCGGCGATGGCGCTGGCGGACCAGGGCGCGATCGTGGATGAGGTCGAAGCCGTCTTCGAGTCCGACCCGGCAGATCTTTGGACCGCTGAGTTCTACGCCGGCATCGGCACACGGCTGCGCGGTGTCCTCGAATCCCGCCGCGATCTCCTGGACCCGGCCGTGGCCGACGTGCTCGACGCCGCACTCGCACAGGAGATGCGCAGCTATTACGAAACCGTATTCGCGCGCTATGCGCTGCGAGATCGGATGGTCAGCTTCTTTACCAACTACGATGTCCTTCTGTCGCCAACACTGCCTATCTCGTCCTTGGAAGCAGGGCGGAACATTCCAGACGGGCTGGAAGATCGCAGCCTCGTCTCGTGGGCCTTCTACACTTATCCCTTCAACCTCACTGGGCAGCCCGCAGCATCAGTTTGCGCGGGGATTGCCTCGGACGGGATGCCCGTCGGCATCCAGGTCGTGGGCCCCAACCTCGGCGAGTTCGACGTGGTGCGGGCGGCTGCGGCGATCGAGCGAACGAGGCCGCGGGACTATAATCTTCGGCCGTTTACAAGACAGTGACGAGGGGCTCCGGTGGCAATGCCCGGAGATAGGCTCCGGCTCCGGCGCAATTGTTTTGAGCGGCGTTGCTGTTGCTCGTTCGGACCGGGAAAAGTTAATTCCTCGCGGCCAGGGTTGATCTCAATTCGGCCAAAACCGAAAATCCGGTCGTGGCGCAAGTGGGATCCGTGATTCGCTTCGTGGCAATGTCCGCTATGAAGATGCCGGCAATGGCCGACGAATGGCCGAAATGGGCGAAAAGCCGAACGTCCGGTTCTGCGCGCGCCGGCGATCCGGCGTGACGTAGTCTGGCCGAAACCGGTCCGACCGCGTCCGGCGTTCAAGACGAAGAAGCAGACCTTTGCTGCGGCCCGGGCCGCCCTCGTCTCAATGCGGCTCGCTGCGGATCTTATGCCTGGCGGATTCGGAGGTCCGCTTGGAAGGCGAAGCAGACCTGAAAGCGGCCGCATGACATCAGCATGTCATGGCCCCTTAGCATTTAGCTCCTGTGCTACTCGCCCCGTGCACAGACTGACGATCAAGCTTCTATGATCGAGCGGATCTTGCTGGCCAATACCTCCACCGGGAAGGGCTTGGTGATCATCTGCATACCCGGTTCGAGATGGCCAGCCCCGAAGGCGGCGTTCTCCGCGTAGCCGGTCATGAACAGCACCTTGAGACCGGGCCGGCCGATGCGGGCCTGATCGGCGAGCTGGCGCCCGTTCAGGCCGGGCAGCCCGACGTCCGTGACGAGGAGGTCGATCCGTACGTCCGACTGCAGGATGCGCAGGCCAGACGGACCGTCGGGCGCCTCCCGCGTGGCGTAGCCGAGTTCGCCCAGGACCTCGACGACCAGCGTGCGCACGGTATCGTCATCCTCGACCACGAGGACCGTCTCGCCATGTTCAGCACGCGGCGTCTCGCGCCCGGTCGCGCCGGGTTCCTCCACCGCGCCGTAATAGCGGGGGAGGTAGAGCTTCACCGAGGTGCCCTTGCCGGTCTCGGAATAGATCTTGACGTTGCCCTCGGACTGCTTGGCGAAGCCGTAGATCATGCTCAGGCCAAGCCCGGTGCCCTGGCCAATGGGCTTCGTCGTGAAGAAAGGGTCAAACGCTCGCGCAATAACCTCCGGCGGCATCCCGCTGCCGGTGTCGGTGACGCAGACGCAGACATACTGCCCAGCCCGCACCCCGACCTCGCGAGCAACGTAGGCGTCGTCCAGGAATGAATTGGCCGTCTCGATGATGAGCCGCCCTCCATCCGGCATCGCGTCGCGCGCGTTGATGGCGAGGTTGAGTATGGCGTTCTCCAACTGGTTCGGGTCGCACAGCGTCAGCCAAAGGCCACCCGCCACGACCACTTCCAAGCGGACGCGCTCGCCCAGCGTGCGGCGCAGCAGGTCGTCCATCGAGCCCACCAGCCGGTTCACGTCCACGGCCTTCGCCTCCAGCGGCTGCTGGCGCGAGAACGCCAGCAGGCGATGGGTGAGCGCCGCTGCACGCTGTGCCGAGGCCATGGCGAGGCCGGCGTATCGGGTCAGGTTCTCGGTCCGCCCCTCGTTGATGCGGGTCTGCATCAGGTCGAGCGATCCAACGATGCCGGTGAGCAGGTTGTTGAAATCGTGCGCAATGCCGCCGGTGAGTTGCCCGACGGCCTCCATCTTCTGGGATTGGCGCAGCTGCTCCTCGGCCTGCTCGCGTTCCGCGATGGCCTCGCGGACGCGGGCCTCCAGCGTATCGTTCATCTCGCGTAGGGCGACCTCGGACGCCTTGGTGGCCGTGACGTCGTAGACCACGCCGACGTGACGCATCTCCGCCGAGGCGTCGTCGCGCACAGCCTCGCCGCGCCTGGCGAGCCAGCGCATCTCACCGGTGTCCGCCATCCGGACGTACATTTCCGCATAGAGAAGCTCACCGGACACCCCCAAGCTCGGGTCGAGCAAGGGGCCGCCCTCGCAGACGAGGGCGTTCACCGCGCTTACCGCCAAGGTCTCGGCCGGTACGATGCCGAGCAGGCTGCAGAACTGGGGCGACACCGCGACGGTGGCAAAGCCCGGTACGTACTCGAAAGTGCCGATCCGGCCGGCGGTCTGAGCGATGCGCAGCCGCTCCTCGACGCGCTTCTGCTCGGTGATCTCGACCAGGACCCCGGTGAAGCGCAACGGGCTGCCGTCCGCGCCGTATGCGCAGCGGCCCCGGGCATGGACCCAACGGATCGCGCCATCCGACGCCTGCAGACGATATTCTCGGTCGAATATCTCGGCGCCGTTCAGGATGCCGCTAACAGCCAGTCGCACACGCGTCCGGTCCTGTGGGTGGACGCGATTGAAGAAGGCGCCGGTGGGCACGCCGACTGCGCCGACGTCCTGCTCGATGCCGTTGAGGAGCGCGAAGCGGTCGTCGACGTGGAGCCGCTTGCCCGGGATGTCCCAATCCCAGGTCCCTGCGACCCCCGCGGCCGTGAGGGTGATCTTCAATTGCCGCTGGGCGTCGGCGAGGCGCCGCTCGATGCCGGCCTGACGTTCCGCCGCGACCTGTCCCTGACGCGCGAGCGTGACGTCGACCTGAGAGGCGAAAAAGTTCAAGAGTTCGCCGGCCTCATCGAAGACCGGGCTGAGGTAGAGCTCGTTCCAGAATGTCGAGCCGTCCTTGCGGTAGTTGAGGAGTTGAACCTTCACCTCCTTCCGACCGGCCATCGCGCCCCGGACCTGGGCCAGGGCGGCAGGGTCGGTATCGGGGCCCTGGAGGAACCGGCAGTTGCGCCCGAGCACCTCGCCGGCCGCGTAGCCGGTCAAGGCGAGGAAGGCAGGATTGGCGAAGACGATGGGGTTATCGGGGAGGCGCGGATCGGTCACGACCATCGGCTGGGGGGTGCGTTCGAATGCGGCGATGAATGGCCCCGCTGCGCCGCGCATCTCCTCCGCCGCTCCGCTCAGGGAAGCTGACTTACGTCCCGGCCCGCGAACCTCGTCGTCGGTCGGATGGGTCACGACTCGGTCTCACCGATGGCCCGTTCGACGAACTCATCGATCAGGACCTTCAGGCTTTCCAGCGACGGCAGGTCCATCAGCATGGCGATGTACCCTCGGATGTCGCGCTCGCGCACCGCGAAGTTGATGTACAGGAACAGAACCAGAGAATCGGCTCCCTCTTCGCCGACCGGCCGGAAGATCCGCGGACCGTCGCCCCTCATGACCTCCGGCAGCGACATCGTCAGGGTCCGCTGCAGCAGGTTGGCCATCGTCGCGAGGCAGCCGTTCAGGATGACGTTTCCGGTCTCGGTGAGCGCCTCGTCCTCCAGCTCCGCCACCTCGTCCGCGGACAGCTCCTCGCCGGCCACTGCCCTGACGAGCTCGCGCCCGTTTTCCTGCGGGAAGATCAGGAGGGCGCGGCCGGCGAAGGCGCCGGTGAAATCCTGCTGAATGACGACGAGCTCGGACGCCTCCCGCTCCCCGATCATGCGCGCGGCCTCGGCCCGGGACACGATCTCCACGGCCGGCACCGACAGCAGCACCTGAACGCCGATCATCTTGCGTAGGCTGGCGGCGGCCTTGCTGACGCCGATGTTGACGAGCTCGGTGAAGGCGTCGCGCTGCAGTTCGGTGAGATCGACTGTGGCTGACGTCACGACGCCGCCCTGCGCAGCCTGAGCGCGGCACCCGACAGGAACCCGGCGAGCGCCTCCTCGGTGAGCGGCTTCGCAAGGAAGGTGGCGTCGACGCTGCGGGCGCGCGCGATGATCTCGTCCTGGATGTTGGCCGAAACGACGGCGATGGGCATGTTGGGTTTCGCCGCGCGCAGGTCCGCGGCGAGTTCGAGGCCGTCCTTTCCGGGCATGTTGAAGTCGAGGAGCGCCACGTCGACCGGACGGTCCCCCATGACGGACATCGCCAGGTCGGCGTTGGCCGCCTCCACCACCTCCCAGTCCGGCCTGAGCTGGCGCAGGAGCTTGGCGACCACGAGGCGCGCGAGCTTGCTGTCGTCGACGATGAGGACGCTGGTCGGCATGGAGAGCGATGCTGGTTGGATTGCGCGCGATACGCTCGGATGCGTGGCGGGAAGATCCTTTATGCGCTTGGGTCGTCGCTGGGCAAAGCCGTAAGTGTCAGAGACGCCACTTTATCCTGGCCGGAACGGGGTCAGCCAACGCTCGACGAACGGGTCGCCGCAAGTTCCTCGCACGCTGGGCTGCAGCCGGAGCAGGACTTGATACACCGCTGTGTGCATGCGGGTGCAGGCGGTCCAGTCCACCGAGGCGGCGCGGTCTTCGAGGATGAGCAGGGCGAGCGTCTCGGCGTCCTCGACCGGGCAGACCCCTTCCAGGCGTATGGGCGCTCCCGACCCGGCGTCGGTCCGGCGTACGACGGCCATCACCTTTGCTCCCGAGCCATCTGGTCCACCGTCGGCTCGGCCGCGAGCAGGGAAACGGGGTCGAGCACGAGCAACACGCGGCCGTCGCCGAGAAGGGTCGTGCCTGCCACCCCCGGCAGGGCCGCCACGAGGCCGGATGGCGGCCGGACCACCGCTTCGATGCGGTCCTCGACGCGGTCGACTTCCAGGGCGGCGGTCTCCGGACCCACCCGGATGGCCAGGAGCAAGGCCTCCGGGGCCGCGATGGAAACGTGCCCATGCCCCGACAGATCGACGAGCCGAAACACCGGAACGGTTCGGTCCCGCAGGACCGTCGCGCGCCCGCCGGCGACGGCATGGATGGCCGTCCGCGGCCTGCGAACGACCTCCACGACGGCGTCCATCGCGATGCCGTACGATTCCCCGCCCGCTTCGACCACCATGATGCGAGCCAGGGCGACGGTCCGGGGCAGGTGCAGGCGGATCATGGTGCCAAGGCCGACTTGGCTCTCGACCGAGACGCGGCCGCCCATGCGCACCGCCGCCGCACGCACCACGTCCATGCCGACGCCCCGACCCGACAGGGCGCCGACGCTCTCCGCCGTCGAAAAACCCGGCGCGAAGATCAGGTCGATGACAGCTTCGTCATCGAGTGTCGCGGCCGCCTCGGGCGAGCATAAGCCGCGCTCGAATGCCCGGCGGCGGATGAAGTCCGGGTCGATCCCGCGCCCGTCGTCAGAGACCGACACGACGATGCCGTTGTCGTCCTGCCCGGCTGCCATGCGGATGCGCCCGGCTCCGGGCTTGCCGTCTCGTCGCCGCGTTGCCGCATCCTCCAGGCCGTGGTCGACCGCATTGCGCACGACGTGCAGCAATGGCTCGAACAGGTTCTCGACGATGCTCCTGTCCGCCTCCGTGTCCTCGCCTTCGACCTCGAGGACGACCTCCTTGCCGAGGCCGCGTGCGGCCTCGCGCACCGGACGCGTGAAACGGCGGAACACCCCTGAGAGCGGCGTGAGCCGGAGCGAGACGGCGCTCCGATGCAACGTCGTCGCGAGGCGCCCGATATTCGCGTCGGCCTCGCGGATCGCGCGGGCCAGCGTGCCCGCATCCTCGCCGGCCTCGGCCCGGGCGGCGAGATGGCCAAGGGCGTTGCGGGCCACGACGAGCTCGCCGACCAGGGCGACGAGGCCGTCGACCCGGGCGGCGTCGACCCGCAGGGTACGGGCCGCGTCTCCAACGGGGGACTCGGTCGCGCCCCTATCCTCCTCGGCACCGGTGAGGGAAGCGGTGTCCGGCCGGCCGGTCAGGACGGCATCGATGGCCGCCCGGAGGGCATCCAGCCCGCGTTCGAGCGCCCGCGCGCACTGCTCTGCGTCGACGGAACGGCCAACCGACCGGAGTGCGTTCGCCGCCGCTCGCGCGCAGGCTTCCGAACGGCCCGCGTCGGTGACCCCATCGCCCGCGGCGGCCAGCACGCGGACCTGTTCCGCGAGGATTGCTGCGACGACCGGCGGCAACGTGGGGCCGACCCCGGTCTGAACCTCGCCGACCACGGTCCGTGCGCCGGCCACGGGCATATCAATGACCGTGATCTGGTCGCCGACGAGCCGGAAGGCCGTTTCAACTTCCGGGCGCGGGGCCTCGGTCAGCAGGGTGATGACGAGGTTGCAGGCATAGGCGTCGAACTCCTCGCCCGGTTCCCAAGGCGTGGCCGGTTCGACCGAGACGGCCCGCAGGCCGGGTACCTTCCGGACCAGCGCGAGCGGGTCGTCCCCTGAGAAGAAGCAGTCGTTCCGGGGCAGGTATCGCACCGCGGTCAGCGCTTTGCCGCTGACGTCGGCAGGGTCGGCGAGACGGATGGCCCATCCCGGCAACGCTGCCGCATCAGCCGCCTGGACCTTCGCTTTGCGCCCGATGAGCGAACGGTACCGCTCGGCCAGATCGGCCGCCTCGGTCGCGGCGGTGGCCGGCAGCCGCGTCGTCGCCTCCACCGCGTCGGCCCATCGCGCCGTGGCATCGAGGGTCTCCAGCGAGAGGTCGATCAGCTTGGCATCCACCGCGAGGGTCCCGACCCGCGCCGCGGAGAGGCCATCCTCGGCGGCGTGCAGGAGCGCGAACCACGGCGGGTAATCGAACAGGCCGACGGAGCCCTTGAGCGTGTGGAAGGCGCGGAACACCCGGTTCACCGCCTCTGCGTCGCCCGGTGCCGCCTCAAGCGCGAGCAGGTCCTCCGTGGCCGATTGGACGAGCTCCCGCGTCTCGGCGAGGAATTGTTCGAGAAGCTCGTTCACGGGCGCCGTCCCGCGAGCGCCAGGGCATGCGCGGCAAGCGCGTCCTCGGAGAGCGGCTTGACCAGATAGAAGTTCGCGCCCGCGGCTCGCGCCGCCTCCCGGTCGCCGTCGCCGGCCTCGGTGCTTGTCATAAGGGCGGGGATGGACCGGATCGGGACCTCGCGACCCCGCAGGGCGCGGAGGAAGCTGAAGCCGTCCATCTTCGGCATGTTCACGTCCACGACGAGAAGGTCGTAGGTCGTGCCCAGTACCCGTTCCAGCCCCTCTATGCCGTTGAGCGCCTCGTCGACGACGAAGCCCGCCTTCTCCAGGACACCCCGATAGTACATCCGCACCAGGCTCGCGTCGTCGACGACGAGCACGCGGGGGGGCTCGACGGGTGCGGTCGCGGTCTCAGACATGCTCGCCCTCGCGCGGCCGCCTATAGACGATGGCGTCATCGTAGCGGCAGACCCTGAACAAAGGGGAGATCCGGCTCATGCTCTCGGTGTGGCCGAGGCAGACGAATCCGCCTGGGACGAGGGCATCGAAGATGTTGTCCGCCGCGACGCGTCGAGAGGCGTCGTCGAAGTAGATCAGGACGTTGCGGCAGAATATGACGTCGAACCGACCCTGCGTAGCCATCGCTGCCGCCTCCGTGAGGTTGCAGGGGGTGAAACGCACTGAGCCGCGCAGGTCCGCAAGGATGCGCCAGGCCGGGCCGAGACGCGTCTCCTCGCGCACGAAATAGCGGGCGACGAGATCCGGGCTCAGCCGCATCAGCGCGCGCTCACCATACCGGCCTTCCTCCGCGGCGGCGAGCGCGCGGGTGTCGATGTCCGAGCCGACGATCTCGATATCGTAGCGGTCGACCTCCGGCCAATTCTCCAGGAGCCAGATCGCCACCGAATAAGGCTCTTCGCCGGTCGAGCAGGGCATCGACCAGATCCGCACGGTTGCCCCTGACGGCTTGCCGGTGACGCGCTCCGGCAGAAGCGCGGAGGTCAGGCAGCGGAGCTGGTGGTCCTCACGGTAAAAATAGGTCTCGTTGATGGTGAAGGCGTTGATGAGCTTCTCGACCTCGCCGTCCGTGTCGGCGCGCAAGCGGGCGAGGTAGACCGCGAAGGAGCGAGACGCGGTGGCCTGCATGCGTTCGGCGAGGCGCCGGTCGACGAAATAGCGCTTGGCCGGCGTGAACAGGATGCCGGTGCGCCGGTACAGGAACTCGCAGAAGCGCGCGAAGTCGGCATCGGTAACCGGCGATGTGGGTTCGGACACGCGCTCAACGCCCCGATCCGAGGCGCGCGAGCACGGTGTCGATGGCCTGGGGCAGGAAGGCCTCCGATGAGAACCGGCTCCGGGCGGCACGCAACGACGGCACCGCATCGGACGTCCCGATCTCCGCCAGCACCTCCACAGCTGCACCGCAGACGTTCGGGTGGGTCTCGCGCTCGAGCAGGCGCGCGAGCATGCCATTTGCGGCCTCGGTCGGCTGAGTCCGCACGATCTCGGTGGCGAGCAGCCGGACGTCGGCGTCCGCGTCGGCGAGCAGGCTGGGCAGCACCGAGGAAGCCGCGGCGGGCATCGCCTGGAGCGCCTCGATGCAGGCGTTGCGCAGCGACGCGTCTTCCGAGCGCAAGTGCCGGGCGAGCGCGGCGGCGGCGGATGGATCGGCTATGGCCAGAAGCGCCGCGAGAACAGCTTCACGAGCGCGCGGGTCCGTCTCCGCTTCAAGGGCATTCCCCAGATCGTCCGCCGCCCCGGTGCGGCTGGTGCGGTCGCGTGGGGCGGGAATGGCTGCAGACACGCCCGTGCTTTCGGGCGGACGGGGCGGATCGCGGCGTACGAGCGGCATCAGGGCACCATGTCCAGCAGCGCGTCGGCGATGTCGTCGAGCGGCGAGACTACGGTGGCGCCTCCCGCCCGGACCAGCTCTCCCGGCATGCCCCACACCACCGCCGTCTCCTCGCTCTCTGCGATGGTGCGGCCGCCCTTCGCTTGCAACTCTGCCATCGTCGCGGCGCCGTCGCGGCCCATGCCGGTCATCAGCACGCCGATCAGGCGTGAGGGTTGGACCAGTTCGAGGGCGCTCGCGACGAGGCGGTCGACGCTCGGGTGCCAAAGGTAATCGGCATGAACCGGCACCGGTTGCACGACCAGTCCGGAGGGGCGGCGCGCGAGCGTCACATCCGCGTCCCCCCTCCCCACGTAGACGTTGCCCGAAGCCAGCGGCATCGGCCGCGTGGCTTCCTGCACCCGTAGGGCGCACAGACCGTCGAGCCGGCGCGCCAGGGGCCCGGTGAAGCTGCCGGGCATGTGCTGTGCAACTACGACCGGCCACGGAAAATCCGCCGGCAATCGCGACAGCAAGGCATCGAGCGCGGGCGGTCCGCCCGTGGATGTCCCGACCAGCACGACACCCTCGACCGGCCCGGGCGCGGGCGACGACGTGGGCGGTGTCGCAGGCGAAGGCACGGACGCTCGTCGCGGTGGCAATCCCGCCGCGACGCGGGCCGAGGAGGCGCTCCTGGCACGGATGCGCTCTGCCAGGCGCAGGGTCGGACGCAGGCGGGCGCGGGCGGCCGCCCGGACCTTCTGCACAATCAGCGGACCGAGGCGGTCGATCTCCAGGGAGACGGCGCCGCCGGGCTTGGCGACGAAGTCGACGGCGCCGCGCTCCATCGCGTCGAGCGTGACCTCCGCGCCATCCGCGGTCAGGGACGACACCATCACCACCGGCGTCGGACGATCCAGCATGATGCGGTCGAGGCATGCGAGGCCGTCGAGGCCCGGCATATTGACGTCGAGGGTGATCACGTCCGGGCGGAACCGGGCATGCTCGGCCAGCGCCTGATCGCCATCTCGCGCGAAGGCCAACTCGAAGTCCGGTTCCTGCGCGAACACGCCGCCGAGGAGCTTGCGCATCAGCGCCGAGTCGTCGACGACCAGGAGGCGGATCATGCCGCGGGTTCCGCGCCGGCGTCCTGCCGCCGCGGCCGCTTCGTCGAAGCGCGCACGCTGCGGTCCGTGCCGGCGAGGAGTACCGAGGCGTCGACGATAGGCAGAAGGCTGCCATCGTCGAGGGTTGCGACCCGGTCGATGGCGTTCTCCGCGTCCCCGGAATAGTCGGGCGTCGGCCGGATCGCGGCCGCGTCAAGGCGCAGCATGCGCGAGACACCGTCGACGAGCAGGCCGGCGACGTTGCCACCGGCTTCGAGCACGACGATGCGCCGGCGCGGGCCGGCCTGGCCGGGCGGCAGGCCGAAGCGTCGTCGCTGGTCCACCACGGCCAGCACGGTACCCCGCACGTCTATGGCTCCGACGATCAGGTCCGGCGACCGGGGCAGGCGCGCCATGGTCTCCGGGACGCGGAGAACCTCCCGCACCGCGCCGACCGCTACGCCGTAGCTTTCGCCCCCGACGTCAAAGACCACGACCTGCTCGGTCGCATCTCTCGCCATGACATCCGAGGTCTTGGGATTATGGGAGCGTACGGTCGAGGTGGTCACGGACGTCCCTTCCAACAGGCGGTCGGGGGACAGCACGGAGACGAGCGTCCCGGCTCCATCGACCCGGCAGATCGCGTCGACGGCGGTCGCGCCGCCCCGGCTCAACGCCGACGGCACCGGATCGACGGCATCAGGGGCGAGCCGCAGGATCGGACCTAGGGCATCGACGACGAGGCCGGTCTCCGTTCCTCCGAGGCGCGCGACGACGATGCGCGCGTCCGCCCCCGGCAATGGCGCGGCGAGGCCGAGCAGCGCAGGCAAGTTCAGCAGCGGAAGCACCCGGCCCCGCAGCGCGACGACGCCCAGGGCGGCGGTCCCGGCCCGCGGCACCGGCACGACGTCCGGCGGCAGCGCGAGCACCTCCGCGACCCGCTCCAGCGGCAAGGCGTAGGATCGCCCGGCGGCCGTGAAGGAAACCAGCGCGACGCGCTCCGCATCCGCCGCGCCGGCAACCTCATCCCGTCCATGCCGGACGCCTGCGGACGCGGACGCGCCGGCACGCCCACGGGGAAACGCTTCCGCGACCAAGGCCGGGAGATCGAGCACGCGAACCTGCCCCGATCCCGCCGTGGTGGTGAGACGCCGGACTTTCGATGGGCCTTCTTCCTCGAAAGATTCCGCGCCTGCCGAGAACGCGACGACGCGGTCGACCAACAGCCCGACCGCCTCGGCCGCCTCTGCCACGACGACTCGGGTCGGTTCCGTGGCGGGCTCGAATCCCGGACGCACGACGCGGCGCAAGTCGAGCACCGGTAGGGCCGTACCGCGAAGGTTGGTGAGCCCGGCCAGCGCGGCCGGTGCGCCGGGCACCCGCGTCAGCCTGGGCGGCCGGAGAAGCTCGCGGACGATGCCCGCATCGAGGGCGAAGTCGTCCGAGCCCAGCGTGAAGACGAGGTAGCGTCGGTCGCCCGTGCCGTCGGTCTCAGGCATCCGCGGCCTGCAACTCGTCGGCGAGCGACGCGATTTCCTCGACGCTCGCCGCGAGATCCTCGGCACCCTTCGACTGCTGGCGCGCCGCAGTTGCGGCCTCGCTGGAGGCGCGGTCAGCCTGCTCGGCCGCGGCCGCGATCTGCTGCGCGCCCGTCAGGCCCTCGCGGGCGGCGACGACGATGGCGCCCGCCCCGGTCAGGACGTCGGCATTGCCAGCCTCCAGTCGGGCGATGTCTTCCTCGACGCCGGCCAGAATTACGACCAGAGCCCGATTGCGCTGCGCCTCCGTCTCGGACGCAGCGACGACCATCTCAAGCGCGCGTCGAACGGCGGCAACACCATCTTGTATGGCGCGCACGGTGTCGAGGATGCGGTCCGCGTTCGCCGCCGCGTCGCGGGCCAGCGCGCGGATGTCGTTCGACACCACGGCGAAACCCCGACCCCCCTCGCCGGCGCGGGCCGCCTCGATGGCGCCGCTGACCGCGAGCATGTTCACCTGCACGGCGACCAGGGCGATAGAGCCGACGGTCTTCTCGATGCGGCGATTGCTGCCTTCCAATTCGCCGATGCGGGCGAGGCAGGCGCGGGTCTCGCCGAGGGAGCGCTCGACGCCGTCGGCGAGACAGTCGACCGCCGAGCGCACGTCCCGCATGGTCGCCCCGATGCCGGCGACGCTCTCTCGGGCGGCCGTCGCATTCGAGCTGAATACCGCGGCGCTACGCTCGACCTGGGCCATCGCGGCGCTGGACTGCTGCGCGGCGGCGCTCTGGATGGCGGTCCCGCGGCTGATCTGGTCGATGGCGGCGAGGATCTCGCCGGCCGCCCCGGCCAATTCCTGGACCGTGGCCGAGAGTTCCTCGGCCGCCGAGGCAACCTCCTCGGCTCGATCCCGGACCGAGCCGCTGCCGGTCAGGTCGTCGGCGAGACCCGCCAACGCCTGCGCGGTCGTTTGAGCCTGGTCGAGGGATTGCGTCTGCTGCGCCACGGCCTGCTGGGCCTGCCCTGCGGCGGCGGCCTGCTCCTCTGCCGCGGAGGCGATCTGCTCCGCGCCGCGTTGCGCCTCTCGGATGGCCGTCTCGGCCTCGACCGCGGCGGCCAGGATGCCCTGCGCGCCCTCCGACAACGTGCCGAGTTCCGAGCGGACCGCCTCCAATCTCTCGGTTACGCGGCTGCCGGCCTCCGCTTCGGCCGTCGCAGTCCGGGCCGCGGCGCGTATGATGTCGCCGACACCGCGGACTTCGGTGCGGATCGCCTCGGCCAGCGTTCGGACCTCGGCGGCGCTCGTTTCGGACGTCTCGGCAAGCGCCCGCACCTCGTCGGCGACGACCGCGAAGCCGCGCCCGTGCTCGCCGGCACGAGCCGCCTCGATGGCGGCGTTCAGGGCGAGCAGGTTAGTCTGGTCGGAGATGTGCTCGACCGTTCCGGTGATCTCGCCGATGCTGGCGGCCCCACGGTCGAGCTCCTCGATCAAAGTGACCGTGGCGGATTGTCGGTGGGAATTGGCCTGCACGGCTGCGACCGACGTGGTGATTTGAACGCCGTTCTCCGCCAGCTGCGTCTGGAACGCCGTGGTCGACTGACGCGAGGCGTCCGCCCGTTCCCGGGCCTCTGACAGACGGGCGGCGATGCCCTCGATGGCGCCGATGGACTCCTGCGCGGCCCCGGCGGCTTCCTCGGCGCCGGAGGCGATCTGCTCCATCGACCGGCGCAGTTCCTCGGCGGCCGACGACGCCTCGATCATCCCGGCCGCGAGTTCCTCCGTCGCGGCGGCGAGCCGCTCGGCGGCCTTCTCCCGCCTCGCACGGGACCGCTCGCGCGAGCGTCCGGCTGGGATAGGCGTGACCGGGGAAGGGTTCGGAACACTCGCGCCGGCATCGGCGGATTCTTCCTGCGGCGCGAGCCGCGTCCTCTTCACCAGCGCCATGGACGGTTCACTCGCGTTCGACCGTCCTTCCTGCCGAACGCAAGGGTGAGGAGGGTTCGGAAGTAGAATCCGCGGTTCTAAGCCTGAGGACGCTGCGGTCAAGGATAACCCGGCAGTATCGTACGGTTGCATGTGGATGCTCGGAGCGCCCATGTCCCCGCCCGCGCGGATGAAAGGCGGCCGCCGCCCCTTGTGGGATCACGATGTCTGGCATCAGAGGTGATCCAGCCGATCCCGCCCGAACGACAGCGCATCGTCGTGGAGCGCGCGACTGCGTCCGAATCCGCCTCGGGACCGACCGACGCGAGCAGGTGCCGGCGCCGGAATGGCAAGCCCAATCACTACAGGTCGCACGGTCTCGCCCGGCTACCGCACGGGCGCTCCCGCGGACCCGGGGCCCCCTCCCGGGTTCCCCAACCTAGGGCGCCATCCCCGGGTGCCGCGCTGGAGCGCCGCCTTGTCCCCGCCCCCCGCCGCTCGGCCGCCTCCCGACATTCGGCGAGGCAGGCCACGTCCACATCGTCGTCGTGACGCCCAAGGCCAGCCCGAGCAGGTACGCCTACGCGGAAGCGCTCGGTGCCTTCCTGTTCAAGTTGGTCCTGCCGGAGGGCACGACCTTCCCTTACGGCTCCGGGATGATCCCCTCGACCAAGGGCGCCGACGGCGACCCGCTCGACGTCCTGCTGTTGCTCGATGCGCCCGCCTTCCCGGACTGCGTGCTGGAGGCGCGGCTGGTCGGCGTCATCGCGGCCGCGCAGCGAGAGCGCGACGGCGCCTGGGAGCGCAACGACCGTCTGATCGGTGTAGCGGTGACGGCCCGCACGATTGACGCCGCGTCCGGTCGCCGTTCGACCTTAACGCGCCCAGGTGGTCTTAGAACGTCGAGCGGGCCTCGATGCTGGAATAATAGCCGGAGCCCTGAACCCTATCGCGGACGTAGCCGGCGGCCACGGACATCTGGACCGGTCCGAACCGCACGCCGGTCAGATGTGCACCGATGCGATATTGCCGGAAGAAATCGTCGCCCAGGAACAGCACTTCAGGCCCGACATAGACGCCGTCAGCGAGCATGTAGCCGACGCGTAGGCGGGAATAGTAAGCATTGAACTTGGTCGAGTATGAGCCGTAGGCGGAGACCATCGTCCGGTCGGTCGGCGTCGCGTAGAAGTTGCCGGCGACCTTCAATCCGACCCCCGTGCCCACGACCGGGTTGCCCGGATCGGGGACGGACAGCTGATTGCTGCGGACGTTGAATCCGATGAATCCGGCGAGAGCGGCGTCCTTCCAGACCCACTCATAACCCGCCTGCAGGGCGCCTTCCTGCTGGTAGCCGGTCACCCGCGTCGCAACGGACCGGCCGGGATACGAGTAGGTTCCACCGATGGCATCGACGCGGACCCGCAGGCCGTCCTGCGTGGGCGAACCGTTGGGCGCGGCCGTCACCGTGACGGCGCCGAAAGCCGAGCTGTTCGACGTGACGCTGGTCGAGCCGTCGACGGCGACGGCCCAGCTGTCATCGACCGCCTGCTGCGAGGCGCCGGTGTACCAGTCCACGCCCGCGGTCCGGGTCGGAAGGTCGGCGGCTGCCGCGCTAGAGGCGGAAGCCGCCGCGCAGGCGCACGAGAAGGCCAGAGCAGTCGTGAACGGAGCGAAAGGACGTCGGGCAGTCGGTTCTGCGGTCCCGCCCATATTCACCGGCTCCGTTAAGGTACGATTTACGCTTTAACCAACACTCAGCGACAATGATTAACATTCGATTTTGGATGGACTGGCATTCGACCTGGATGTAGCCGCCAAGATCGGGCCCCTGGGCGCGCTCCTGGCGGCTGCACGGGCGGCGCAGCGAGAAGCAATCAGGCGGCGCGCGCGCGCTTCACCGCGACGTCGAGGACGACCTGGAGGTCCTCGTTGCGGAAGGGCTTGTCGATGCGCAGGAAGGCGTCGGCGGATTTCGGCAACTGGCCGTGCGGGCTGGCGAGAATGATCCGGATCTCCGGATAGCGCTCGACCACGGTGGCGGCGAGCTGAAGGCCCGCCATCACCGGCATGGATTGATCGACGATCATCGCGTCGAAGGAAGCGTCGCGGGCGAGAACCTCGAGGGCGTGCGCCCCGGAGGCGGCCTGCACCACGGCGTGTCCGAGATCGCCAAGCACCTCGGCGACACTCGCTCGCACGAGGCCGTCGCTCTCCACGAGCAGGATCTTCAGGCCCATCGAGAGGGCCGGCGGGAGCTTGGCGGCGATGCGGGGCGCGGCGGGCAGCCAGAATTCGGCCAGGAAGGGCTCGGCGCCGATCCCGTCGCGGATGAGGCGCCAGATACCGCCGCTCTCGGTGACCAGCGCAGCAGTCGTCGCCAGGGTCGGTCCCGACCCGACCGGCAGCGGCGCGGCCGCGGGGCGGCGACCGCTGCTGACGAGCACCCGGACGTAGGCCGAGGACGCCGCCTCGGCGCTCACATCCTCGGGAATGCCCTCGACCGCCGCGATGGCGAAGCCGGCGAGGCCGGCGTCGCGGATATGGAAGGCCAGATTGAGGAGCAGCAGCTCCAGCACGCGCTCGCTGCACAGGACGGGCGGCAGCCCCGCGGGGATGCGGTTGAGGACCGGCATCTCGCCAAGGGCGTTGGCCGCCAAAAACGGCAGGTAACCCTCGAAGGTGGTGGCGAGGTCGGTCTCGGCGAGCGTGATGCCGGTCTCGTCGCCGCGCACGAGGTGCAGCATCCGGCGGGTCAGCGCAGCGCCCCGGCGCGCGCCGGCCGTTGCTCGTCCGACCAACCGTTCCTGGTCGTCCCCGAGGGCGTGCCGACGCGTCAGCAGCGCGAGATTCGTCAGCACGACGGTGAGGACGTCGTTGAACTCGTGGACGATGCCGTCGGTCACTCGCCGCAGGACGAGGTTGCGGCGCGGCTCGATCGGTGGCGAAAGGGTCGTGGCCTCGCCGCCCGAAAGCTTCCGCATCAGGGCGAAGAGCCGACGGTCGCCTCTGGCATCGGCGAGGCAGTGCAGCCTCACCTGAACCTGCTGCTCCGGCCAGTCGCGCAGGTGCAGGACCACGTCGGTCGGACCGTCGGCCGCGAGGGCGGCGGAGCGCGCCCGGTCGAGAACGGGCCGGTCGTCGGCGACGAAGCAGGCGGCGAACGGAGCGCCGTCGGGCTCGCCCGCGGTTCGGGAATCCAGCAAGGTGCGGCCGGTATCGGGATCGATTTCGCAGCAGGCCCAGCCGGAAATCGACTCGAAAGTGGTCAGTCGCGCCTTGAGCCGCGCGAAATCGGACCCGGCGCCGGCCAACATAAGCCCGGCGCTGCGGCGATGGCCCGCGAAGACGTCCGAGAGCGCCGCGAACTCGCCGATCCACATGTGGGGCGCATCGGATTCGCCATCGGTCTCGCCCTCCCCCTTCAGGAGGCGGCGCAGCGGTCGCGTCAGCCGCTCCCCCGCGACGAAGCCGAGGGCTGCCGCGCAGGCCACGAGGGCGAGGCCGATGCCGAGCATCCGCCAGTCCGGCACCGCGGCGAGCGGCTCGCCGGAGGGAGTGGCCTGCGCCGTCACCAGCCATCCCGGGGAACCGATCTCGGCCGCGACGCGCATCGGCGTCGTGGCCGAGACGCTTATCGTCCGGAAGGCGTCCGGGGTCCCGGCGAGGACCCGGCTGTCCGGGGTGGCGACGAGGAACCCAAGTGTCTCGGGCAGCGCCGCGGCGCGGCGCACGTCCTCTTCGACCTTGGTGAAGTAGCTTGGGTTGGCGTCGAGGCGCAGCAGGCCGTCCTGCCCACGCTCACCCAACGCGACGGCGGCCCCGAACGGCGAGTCGGCCTCCGCCCCGTCGGTGACGACGATCACGCCGGCCGCACGGCCACGCAGGAACCAGGACTGCCGCGCGACGCTGCTGCCGATGCGGCCCTCGTCCTGGGCTGCCAGCACGGTGCCGTCCGGCGCGACAAGCGCGGCGTCCCGGTAGACCGGGTTCAGGTCGAGCCATGCGCGCAGGCGTGCGGCGCGCTGGTCGGGGGAAAGAAGGCGCTCCTCGTCGCGGAGCGTCAGGGCGGCGTTGCGCGCATCACCAACGGTCTGCCGCAGCCGCGCCGCGATGGCGGCGACGTAGGCGCGCGAGGCCGAGCCGACCATCTCCTGCTGGGACGACGCGGTGCCGGGCTGAGCGGCCGGAGCGACGATCAGCATGGCGGCCGCGAACCCGGCCGCAGCGGCGATCGCCACCTGCAGCGCGTTCAGCAATCCGAGGGAAATCTGCAGCGGCTTCGCGGTCATCCGTACGCCCGAGGGGTCGGTACCGAGCGAGGCTCGATTTTCGTTAAGGGTCGATTAAGGCCCGCGGCGCATCCAGGCTCCGACATCTGTTCCGGACGCGGCCTGCCTGGCGCGCGACGCGCCTCGTCATGACTATTCGTGGCGCTCTTCGTCGCATGAGCCGCGCCGCCACTGATCACTGCGAAGCTCGGAGACGAATCGTTAATGTATTGAACGCGACAGCGTGTCTTGATTCTGGTGTCGCAGCCCGATCGACTTCACCACGCCGTCGGTCGTCTCGGATGCCCACATTCCTAAGTTAACCGTAATTTCCGATCAAATCGAACGGCGCGGATATTACGAGGGGATTTGTTCATTGACCCTCATCGCTGTACAAACCCGACTATAGAGCCGTTGCACCTCGATCCGAGGGATTTTTGGCCCGGGAGGCTGTAGCGTGAGGCAGGCGTTGCGTTGGCTGGCCTGGTTTGGGGCGACAGTCGCCAGCCTCGCCCTGCTCAGCCAGCCGGTCGGGACGCAGGCCCAGCTCGCCATGAGCCTCGCCGCCATGGCGGTGATGATCGTGCTGTGGGCCGTATTCGATGGACCCCGGACGCGGTTCGTCTTCATGGCGCTCGGCAGCCTCGTCGTGCTGCGCTACATCCTGTGGCGGCTCACCAACACCCTGCCCTCGCCGGGCGACCCTGTCAGCTTCGGGTTCGGCCTGATCCTGCTGGTGGCCGAGCTCTACTGCGTCTTCATCCTGTTCGTCAGTCTGATCATCAACGCGGACCCGCTGCGGCGCGCCCCGCCGCCGGCCGCCCCGGCCGCCGACCTACCCCCAGTCGACGTGTTCGTGCCTAGCTACAACGAGGACGCCGCGATCCTCGCCATGACCCTGGCGGCGGCGCGGCAGCTGAACTACCCGCCCGAGAAGCTCACCGTGTGGTTGCTCGACGACGGCGGCACCGACCAGAAGTGCAGCGATGCCGACTCCGCCAAGGCCGCGGCGGCGCGCGCCCGCCGGAGCGAGCTGCAGGCGCTCTGCGACGAACTCGGCGTCCGCTACCTCACCCGCGCCCGCAACGAACACGCGAAGGCGGGCAACCTCAACAACGGCCTCGCCCATGCAAGGGGCGACCTCGTGGCGGTGCTCGACGCCGATCACGTCCCGTTCCGCTCGTTCCTCACCGAGACCGTCGGCTATTTCGCACAGGATCCGCGCCTGTTCCTTGTTCAGACACCGCACGCGTTCCTCAACCCTGACCCGGTCGAACGCAATCTGCGAACCTTCCAGCGCATGCCCTCGGAGAACGAGATGTTCTACGCGGTCACGCAGCGCGGCCTCGACAAGTGGAACGGCTCGTTCTTCTGCGGCTCGGCAGCCCTGCTGCGCCGCACCGCCCTCGATGAGGCCGGCGGCTTCTCGGGCATCACCATCACGGAGGATTGCGAGACCGCCTTCGAGCTTCACTCGCGCAACTGGACCAGCGCCTACGTCGACAAGCCGCTGATCGCCGGCCTGCAGCCGGACACGCTGACGGACTTCATCGGCCAGCGCTCCCGCTGGTGCCAGGGAATGTTCCAGATCCTGCTCCTGAAAAATCCGGTCTTTCAGAAGGGCCTCAAGCCGATTCAGAAGATCGCTTACCTCTCCAGCATGGCGTTCTGGTTCTTCCCGGTTCCGCGGTTGATCTTCATGTTCGCGCCGCTGTTGCACATCTTCTTCGATCTGAAGATTTTCGTGGCCAGCGTGGATGAGTCGATCGCCTATACGCTGACCTACATCATCATCAACCTGATGATCCAGAACTACGTCTACGGCAAATTCCGCTGGCCGTTCGTGTCCGAGCTCTACGAGTACATCCAGGGCGTCTACCTGGCCAAGGCGATCGTCTCGGTCATCGCTTCGCCCCGCAAGCCGACCTTCAACGTCACCAACAAGGGCGCGACGCTCGACCACGACCACATCTCGTCGCTGGCTCTGCCGTTCTTCCTGATCTACCTCCTCCTGATGCTCGGCTGCGCCGTCGCGGCGTGGCGCTACTTCTACGAGCCCGGCGTGACCAACCTGATGCTGGTCGTCGGGCTGTGGAACTTCTTCAACCTGCTGACCGCGGGCGCCTCCCTCGGGGTCTGCGCTGAGCGGCGTCAGCTCGAACGCACGCCCTCGCTGGCGATCGATCGCCGCGGCGTCCTCACCCTCTCCGGGCACAGCGTCGACGTGTCGATCGAGCGCGTCTCCGCCGAGGCTTGCACCCTGCGCCTCCTCAGCCGCGCTCTCGATCAGGGTCTCACCCGCCCGCCACTGCGGGGAACGCTCAGCGTCGAGCCGATGGGCGGCACGCGCCGGGCCGCGCCGCTGCCGGTCCATCTGGACCAGGCGACGCGCGACGGCCAGGAACTCGTCATGCGGGTCAACTTCGGGACGCTGGCCATCCGCGACTACCCGGCGCTCGCGGGACTCATGTACGGCGACGCCGAGGCGATGCGGCGTTTCCAACTGCGGCGGCGGCGGCACAAGGACATCCCCACCGGCACGCTGCAATTCGCGTGGTGGGGCTTGGTCGAGCCGTTCCGCGCCCTGCGCTACCTCCTCGCCAGCCGACAGCCGCGGCCCGTCGCGATCGAGGAGGCCCCGGTCTACGACGCGCCGGGCGGGGTGATCGCCCAGGCGCCGTCCGTCCCGGGCCCGGTGACGGCCGGTGCGGCGCCGTCCCTGTCTACGGCCGCCAAACCCTCCGACACCGAGAGCGAGGACGACTGGGTCCGCCTGATGATGGATTACGAGAACGAGCGCACCCTGGCCGAGCTCCGCGGCCGGCGCACGAGCGCGGCGTGACGGCGATGGCCGCTCGGCTGCGTCTCCCCGTGCTGGGGCTGCTGCTCGGTCTCGCGAGCGTTCCAGCCCTGGCCCAGAGCTTCCTGGGCTCGGGTCCGGCGGAGCGGCTCACGGTCCCGCCCAGCGGCAACGCCCTGCGTGTGCCGGCCGAGGATGGGGCGGGCGTCGCGCGCAGGCCGGAGGCCCCGGCGCCGGATCCGAAATCGACGCCGCGACCGCCCGAGGCGCCGCGGGCCGCCGCGCCGCAGACGGTGCCGCGCGCGGTCATCCAGTCGACCATCGCGCCGGCGCGCCGGCTTCCGTCCGGCCCCCGCGGCTTCCGCCTGACCGGGGAAGAGGAGTCCCTGCGCTACCCGGTCTACCTCACCGAGGCGCAGACGCGGGGACCGGCACGGCTGCGCCTCTCGTATCTGTCGGCGATCTCGGTGGCGCCGGAAACTTCCGAACTCGACGCCTTCGTGAACGGCACCAAGGTCGGCTGGACCCGGATCCAGGCGCCCGGCGCCGTGAAGGTTGTGGAGTTCGCCATTGCCGACGGTCTGCTGAAGCCCGGCTACAACGCCGTGACCTTCACCGCCAACCAGCGCCACCGCGTCGATTGCTCGATCGGCGCGACCTACGAATTGTGGACCCAGATCGACCCGTCGCGATCCGGCCTCGTGGTCGGAACGGCCACCGACATGGACGTCCGGTCCCTTGCCGCCGCAGAGCCCGACGAGAGCGGCGCCCTGCCGATCCAGGTCATCCTGAACGAGCGCCCGAGCCTGGCGCGCCTCGAGCGGATGATCGAGGCGGTGCAGGCCCTCTCACTCGTGGGGCGGGTCGCCCGTCCGACCGTCACGTTCGGGCCTCCCCTTCAGGGCCGCAACGGCATCAACCTCGTCGTCGGCACCGCCTCCGAGATCGCGGGCGTCGAAGGGGTCTCCGAGCTCGGCCCGACCACTGGGCCCCGCCTCGCCATGCTGCCGACGCGGCCGAACACGCCGCCGACCCTGGTGGTCACCGGGGCCCGCGATGAGGACGTTCGTCAAGCGATCACCAACCTCGCCGTTCCGGCCGACACGGGAACGCCGAACGGACTGAAGGCTGTTCAGCTCTTCCGCGGCTACTTCGTGCATGGCGGCGAGAACCTGACGCTGGACCGGCTCGGCGTGGCGTCCCGCGAATTCTCGGGCCGCCTGCTCCATGTCGGCTTCGACCTCCGCTTCCCCGGAGATTTTGTCCCGGCCGATTACGGCAAAGTCATGCTGCACTTGGCCGGTGCCTACGTCGCCGGACTCTCTCCGGACGCCCGCATCGTCATCGATATCAACGGGCGCAATGCGGCGAGCGTCCCGCTTCCCGACGGGCGCGGTGAGGTGTTCGAAGACAGCGCGATCCCCCTGCCCTTCAGCCTCTGGCGCCCGGGGGTGAATCACGTCGAGATCTCGGCGCAGTTGCCGAACGCCACCGACCCGGTCTGCGACACGCTGGGTCCGGCGGCCAAGCAGGCGCGCTTCCTGTTCCTCGACCGCTCGCGGATCGAGATTCCGCATTTCGCCCGGGCGGCGCGCAGTCCCGACCTCGCGGCGATCAAAGGCGGCGCCGTCCCGTTTGTCGTCCCGGGTCAGCGTCCGCGCCTCGTGCTGCCGACGCCGGACCGCGACAGCGCCGATGCCGCCGCGACCTTGGCCGCCCGACTGGCGATGGCATCCGAGCGGGTCATCAACTTCGAGGTGGTGACCCAGCAGCAGGTGGCTTCCGATACGAGCCAACTTGTTGTCGCGCCCGCCCGCGCCCTCGATCCGGCGCTCCTGGAATCGGTCGGCTTCGATCCGCAGCAGATCCAGCGGGTCTGGGAAGGCCGCGCCGATATGGTCGCCACACCTGGCCAGTTCGGCCCCGAGGGCGTGCTCACGCTCGATCGCCTGCGTCGCAACCTGCCGATGCGCTGCGCCTTGCCCACCCTCATCCCGCAAGTGCGCCCGGCACAGCCCGTCCAGCCCCAGCAGGCGCAGGCGTCCCAGGGCGAGGCGAGCGCCGCGCCCCCCACGACCTCAGCCCCGGCCACCTCTCCGGGCTCCGCGTCGGACCGTGAGCTCATCGACCGCTGGGAGGCGGCGACGCGCAGCTCGCGCCAGATCTGGGCCGCCCTCGACTCCGTCTGGATCGGGATTACCAACGCGGTGCAATCCCTGCTTCAGACGGTGACGGCGCAGGTGAAGTCGGACGCGATGGTCGAGGTCCCGGCCACGGCCTCGCTGCTGATCGCCGAGGGGCCGCCGGTTCAGTCGAGCAACACCGTGATCGTCACCGCGCCGAACGCGTCGCTGTTGAAGGCGTCCGTCTCCTGCCTCGTCGATCCCGTGGTCTGGGCGAGGCTCGGCGGCAGCGCCGCCTTCCTCGACGCGTCGAATGGGACGCTCATGACGTCCCGGCCCGAGCGGATCGAGATCGTCGAGACGCAGCCGCGATCCCTGGCCAACCTGCGCTTGGTGTCCGCGGCGTGGCTGTCGATCAACACGGAGTACTACGTCGGCATGACCCTCGCGATGGCCCTCTGCCTCGGCCTCGCCACCACGAGCCTCGTGCGCAACGTCGGCAGGAAGAACTCATGAGCCGCCGCGACCGTGCGCCCATCGCCGCCGCCTTCCTCGTCGCGGGAATGCTCCCCGCGGCTGCGGCCTCGGCGCAGGACGGGCCTGCCGTGCCACCGAGTATGGCGCAACCGGGCATGCAGCCCGCTCAGGCCAAGGCGGCGAGTCAGGGCCTCGTCGGCAAGCTCGGCAACGATACCGCATGGCGGGCCTACCGCTCCCGGTTCATCACCGATCAGGGCCGGGTGGTTGACACAGCCAACGGTCAAATCAGCCACAGCGAGGGCCAGGGCTACGGCATGCTACTCGCCGTAGCAGCGGGAGACAGGGTCAGCTTCGAGCGGATCTGGGGCTGGACCCGGGCCAACCTGATGGTTCGCGGCGACGAATTGCTAGCGTGGCGCTGGTCACCCGACAAGCGGCCGGCGGTGGGCGACATGAACAACGCCACCGACGGCGACATCCTCGTCGCCTGGGCCCTCACCGAGGCGGCCGAGGCCTGGAACGAACCGAGCTACCGCACCGCCGCCCGTCGGATCGCCATCGAGTTCGGGCGCAAGACCATTCTGTTCCGGGACCCGCACGGGGCGTTGCTGCTGCCCGCGGTCTCGGGCTTCTCGGCCCGGGAGCGCCCGGACGGTCCGCTGGTCAACCTTTCCTACTGGATCTTCCCCGCCTTCCCGCGGCTCGCCCTCGTGGCGCCGGAATACGACTGGGCGGCCCTGACGCGCAGCGGCCTCGCCCTGCTCCGGAAGTCCCGCTTCGGACCGAGCAACCTGCCTACGGAATGGATCTCCGCCAAGGACGCTCCGCATCCTGCGACCGGCTTCCCGCCTCTGTTCTCTTACAACGCAATCCGCATCCCGCTCTACCTCGTCTGGGCGGGGCTCGTGCGGCCCGACGACCTCGCGCCGTTCCAGGCCCTATGGTCTGGCTCCGAGCGGGAACGGCTGCCGATCGTCGACACCGGCGACGGGCGGAAGGTCGAATGGCTCACCGAGGCCGGCTACTTGGGGCTCTCGGCCCTGGTGGCCTGTGCCCTCGACGGCACGCCCTTTCCGGAAGATGCGCGGGGCGATATCGGCAATCAGAACTATTATCCGGCAACTCTGAGCCTCCTTGCCCTGACTGCTGCCCGGATGCGCTACCCGTCATGCCTCAAGTCCTGACTGGTCTCCCGTCGGCCCGACTCCGACCGGCCGCCCCCTGTCTTTTGGTGCTGGCGCTCGCCGCCTCGCCCGCAGCCGCGCAGGTCGACGCGCGATCCGGCCCCCTGTCGCAGAATTCTGCTGCGCCGGCGCGGTCCGAGCCGCGCATCGTCTACGGCGACGGCCCGCGCGCGCCGGCGATCCTGGCCGACCCGGCCACGTCCCGCACGAACGACATGGTCGACGAGAGCGCCCTGCGCTACTACGCGGCGCAGAAGCAGACGGCGCGGATGAAGGCCGAAATCACCCGTCTCAAACGGCTCTATCCGGGCTGGAACGAGCCGCCGGATCTCGACGCGCTGCAGCCGAGCCCGCCCGAGGAGGCGCCCCTCTGGGACCTCTTCACCGCGGGGCGCTTCGACGACCTGCGTGCGGCAATCGCCGCACGACGTTCGATCGATCCCGCTTGGCAGCCCTCCGAGGAACTGGCCCGCAAGCTCCGCCGGGCCGAGTTCCGGTCCCGGATCACGGCGCTCACCGGCAAGGATGCCAGCACCATCATCGATCTCTACCGGGCCGACCCCGGCGCCCTCGATCCGCTCGACGTCCAGAGCATCTGGACGATCGCCGACGCCCTCGGCGATTCCGGTTCGGGCGACGAGGCGTTCGAGCTCTACAAGTCGATCCTCGACGGCAGCGCCGATTCCGGCGTGCGCCTCGCCACCATTCAGAAGGCGATGGCCCATCTGCGCATGGCCCAGGCGGAACGCCTGATCGAGATGGGCCACCGCGGCGCGAACGGGGCCTCGGAGTTCGACGCGATCCGCCTCGACATCACCCGCGCAAGGATCGCCGCCTTCCTTCACGAGGACAGCGCCGAGACTCCGACACCCGGCGATCTCGCGGCATTCCAGACCGGCGCCCGCAAGAGCGGCGATCCCAGCCAGACCAGCCTCCTCGGGTGGTACGCCTACAAGCGCCGCCAATTCCGCGAAGCGCTCGAATGGTTCAAGCAGGCGATCGCCCGGGGCGGTGACGCCATGGTCGCCCACGGGCTCGCGCTGACCCTGCGGCAGCTCGACATGGCGCGCGAGGCCGAGGAGGTCGCCTACGCGTGGCGCGACCGGTTCGTCGGCAACGAACTGCTCTACATCGACATCCTGGAGCAGAAGCTGACGCTGCCGCGCCCGCCCGCGATCGAGCCCGCGCGCATCGCCCGCTACGCCCAGGTCGTGACGGCCTCCACCTCGGGCGAAGGCGCCCAGGGGCTCGCGTGGTACGCCTACAATTCCTGCCAGTTCGACACGGCGCTGGAATGGTTTCAGCGGGCCGTCGCCTGGATGCCGAGCGAAGGCACCGTCTTCGGCTACGCCCTCACGCTCCAGCGGCTGAAGCGTCAGCGGCCGTACCTCGAGGTCGTGAACCGTTACGACGGCCTCTTCCCCAAGGTGGTGGATCTGTTGTTCCGCGAGGCGGCCGGCGGGTCGCCGCTGCCCTGCGACCCCACACCTACCGCCCCCGCGGCCGGACCCGGGCGCCATGGCGCTCCCGCGGCGCGGACCGAGACTCCTCCGGCCAATCGGATACCCCGGCCGGACCTGCCGCCGGCCGCCGCGGACGCGAAACCCCTCGCCGTCCAGCGCAACGAGTTCCCCCTGGCGACTTCGATGGAGAACGCACTGCGCTACCCGCCGCCGGGGCTCGTGCGGGTCCTGGCCGAGCCCATTCCCGCGGGAACCAACGCCAAGGAGCCCGCGACCCAGGCGCCGCCCCTGGTGGCGCGCCGCGTGCCCGGCGCGGGTCCTATGCCCTACGAGCGGTTCGGCTACGCCCTGCTGCCGGATTATCGCGGCGTCGATAAGCCGGAACTCCTGTCGCCGCCTGCTGTCGGGACCCTGTGGCAGGACCAGCAGGCGGAGCGTGGGCGGCCCGAGAACTCGGAAGCGAAGCGGTTCCAGATGCCCGCGCGCTCGGCCTACGACACCTCCGCCACGACCGAGCGGGCCACGCCGTGAGGCGCGCGGCGACCTACGCGGCCCGGCACTGCGCGCTGGCATGGCTCCTCCTGCCCGCCGCAGTGCATGCGCAGACGATCCCGGTCTTGTCGCTGCCAGGCGCCGGGACCCTCACCGCGGTGATCGAGACGCGGGAGCGCGACGGTTTCGACCAGCGGCTGCGCTATGCCGGCGGAGACGGCCGCAACCATGCCGAGATCGCCTTGCGCCAGGAGACCGCCGACCTGCTGCTAGCCTTCCCGCCGCGACTGGCCAAGCCCAGCGAGTTCGGGATCTCCGGGGAGATTGCCGTCCGGTTTCCGGGACAGGCGATGACCGTGCGGCCACCGCTTCGGAACGTTTACGGTCCTGTGGGGATCGCGCTGGGTGCCGACTGCCTTTACGCGTGGCAATGGATCGAGGGCGGCCGCAGCGGCGTCGCCGGCGCGCAGCCGCCCGCGCTGTTCCAGGCGCAGCCGCTCGCGCGCCGCGCGATCTCGCTGCGGATCAGGCTGTGCCGCACCGCCGAGGCGAGCCTCGGCGACCTCACGCGCGCGGTGGAGAACCTCCGGATCACGCTGCCGGGCCTGCGTCCGCCGCCGACTGTCGTGCGCGTGCAGCCGCCTCGGGGCAGGCCCAAGGCGGCCGTCCGCCGACCCAGCCGGCCGGCTGCCGCCGAGGCGCAGACGGACAAGAACCCGCGACCGCAGACGCCCATCGTGCAACGACCGCAGACGCCTGTCGCGCCGCCCGTTGCACCTCCACCAAGTGCCTCGAGCGTGCCGACCGATCAGAAGCGCTACATCGTGACGCCGAACCCGCAGGCCCCCGCTCCCGTCCTGCCGGAGCCGGGCAGCCAACGCTACATCACGGAAGGGAGCGGTAGCGGGATCGCGCCCAAGCCGGCTCCGGGCCAGGCACCCGGCGAAACCTTCTTCCGCGACCTGCCTCCGGAAGCCTATCGGCCGCCGAATTGAGGCGCCTGGGGGGACGTCACCACGGATACCATCGTGCGAGCTGGGTGTGCGCCAGTCACGAGCGAACGACACGCGGACGCCGCGCGCCCGTAGGATCGCCCGGCATCCGTCCGGCCCCCGGAACACGGCCTTTCTCCAAGTTCAGGATACGACGACCTGGCAGCGAGTTCGGCGCACAACTTCGTTCAGCAGCTCGACCTTGTCGGCATCGACGCGCCACACCCGCTCCCCGCCTGCCATGAAGGTCGCTCTGCAATTCAGCACGCCGTCGACGTCGAGGAACAGGATCGGCGTCATGCGGCTCTCCCGCTGAACACCTTGCGGTCTGATGCCGGACAAACCCCCGCCGTGACGGTCTGCACCCCTCGCGTGGCACACGCGGTGCATGTCCCTCGGACTAGCGGAGGATGCCCCCCATCGGCGGCCAAGACGCCGATTGGGTGCCGCGACAGGTCGGATACGACGATCCAGACAGGTAGCGGCTGGGGAAGGGCGGCAGTGCAAACGCCGCGCTCAATGCTGATCACGTCAGATGATCCGGCATCGAAATATCGCATCTCTGTTGTAGTGCGTGAACACCTCTCTAATTCTGTGGAGGTTTTCTTGGCTAAAATCGAGAATTTTGACCTTTTCAGGTCGCGCCTCAAGACCGGCCAAGTGTACTTCGGCGAACCCGAAGAACGCCGCGCGTGTGTCATCTGGTCTCGCAATCTGCGTGAGGCACTCATCGAGCTCAATTCTGATGTGCCAATTCCCAATAAGCTCCGGCTGATCTCGGCAGCCCTGGCACTAAACAAATCATGCGAAGTAATATCGCGCGAGGGCAGGCAGATCCGCCTGCGATTTGGCGCCTGAACGCCGCGCTCACTAATGACTCGCCCCTTCGCCCCCGCGATGTCGAGCGCATCGTCCAGAAACACACAGCGCGTTAAGTCGCTTGTGGCCTGGTCAGATTTCGACTGGCCTAGGAGGCGTTCCGTGCTCAATGAGCGCCGCCGGCAGTTACGGAGGAATGGCTTCAAGACAGGTTCGATCTTCGTCGGCGACACTCCGGATGCGGTGGACTGCCTCGTTTGGAACCTGAGCGAGTTCGGTGCTCTGCTCGAAGTCGAGACTGCCACGGAGTTGCCGAGCCGATTCCGCCTCGTGTCGCCCTCCCTCTTCGTGGATCGTAATTGCCAGACGATCTGGCGAGACGGCCGTAAGATCGGCGTCGCGTTCGTCTTCTGAAGCGCGGTCTGGCGCCCGGCGAGTTGCTGCGTCATCCGGCCGTTCTCGACCCACCGCGGGTAGGCGCTCTGCCGCTGGCGGACCTCACGCTCGGCGCAGTCGGCGAGGTAGGCGGCGCTGACAGTAAGCTCAGCCACGAGCAGCCTCCTTCGTTTGTTGGCGGCGGAACGTACAGAGCTGTTCATCGCTTCATTTCGGATCGAGCGGACGGCGGACCGGCGGTCCACAGACAGCATCTGGCCACGCCACGGCTGTAGTCGCCCGTCGCTCTCAAGAGGGAGTGGGAGAGTGTGATGATTGGCGGCGAAAACGACAGAGTTGCTCCGGCCTTGAAGGACGTCGCGGAGCGAGAAAAAGCCAGCCGGGAGAAGTTTATCGAGGACGGCGGACCACAGAAGCGGCCTCCAGACGGGAAGACTTCGGGCGCGAGGCAGCCCACCGACGGCGTACCCCGGCGCGAATAGACCAGCACTGTTGATCTGCTCAGAGGTCAGAAGCTTCTCAGCCACGGGCTCCTCCCGTCGCGAGGGCGGCCTTCAGCGCGGCCTCGGAATCCTCCAGGACCTCGTCCTTCAGCGTCTGCGGCAGGATGGCGAGGACGTTACAGATCTCCGGCGCGCAGCGCCGGCCGCCCCTGGCGTTGGCGATCGCCGCGGCGGCTGCCTCGATCTTCGCGCGTATGATGGTGCTGGACTCGGCCATGGGGATACTCGGCGGCTTCGGTTAGTGTCTGCTTGTGGCCAGGTGCCCCAACGCGCCCTAGGTCCCGGAGCTACCCCCTGAGAGACCCGTCATGGCCATTCCCACCACGACCGAAGTTGCTGACGAGCCGAACGACGACATGGTGATGATCAACGGTCTCATCGCTCGCAAAGAGGCCGGTGAGCCGGTCGACGCAGACATCCTGGCGCTTCTGACCGACATGGAGCGGGTCGGACTGACTGACACAGAGGCCTATGTGGCGCTCGACGCCTACCGGCCGGGCGGAGCGATCGGGGCGACTGGTGGAGACGATGAGGCTGTGTCTGAGGCATAGACGCCGCTCGATCGATCTACTCCAGCGCGACGTGAGCGGCTTCAGCTGGAATCTCGGTCCGCAGGATAGCCTGCCGACTGCGGCCCGAATGCCCTCGAAGGCGCCGCCGCCACCCGCGAAGCTGGCGATGACGAGAGGCGCGTTCAAAGGTTGGCTCCGATGAGAAGGGGCTGTGCCGAACCGTCTGAGAAGACGACATCGAGCGGCACATCTGCGGTCGGCTCGTCGCCGGTCCACCGCTGTGGCCATGTGCCGGCAGCGATCAGCATCTCGGATGCGGGCCTCCTCCTTCGCGTTGAGCAGGTCAACGCGTGGCCGGCCGAGCCGATCAGCGTCGGCGTTGCGGGCCGCCTGGATGGCGAGGATCCGCTCCAGCGCGTCGACGCGCGCCGGCAGGGTGATCGGGCCCATCCGCTGCTGGTTCGGCACCAGCGTTCCGTCCTTGCGGGTCTCGCCGCCGGGCTGGCGCAGCCTGTTCCGGGCGAGCCGCAGCTCGCGGTAGACAGTGCGCAGGCCGAGCAGCGGGGCGAGGTACGACCAGGCCGGCAGCGCGACGACCGCCGCCAAAGCCTTGTCCCGAGACGCGAGCGGGCAGCCGACGCAGCCGGTGCGCGCGTTCGCCTCCTCGGCCTCGTCGCCACCGTAGGCGTCGGCCAGCATCGCCGTCGCCCAGCCGCCATAGGCGCGCATGGGCGCGTAGATCCGCAGCCAGTCCCAGACGTTGCAGACGCGCCAGTGCAGGATCGGCGCGAGGGTGGCGAGGCGGCCGCGGACGCCTTTCATGTCAGGCAGGACCTGCTGATACCGACCCTGGCCGCACTCGGCGCCATCCTTCGAGCAGCTCATCTCGATCCGCTTGTCGCGGATCGCGCTCTCGCCCTGCCGGACGCCAATGATCGTCAGCACCGTGTCGGTCTCGGGCAGGCCGGCGAGGTCGGCCTCGATCGCTGCCGCCATCGGGTCGATCTTGTTCTGCCGAGTGCACCAGCGGAGCATGTTGTTGTTCGGCGGCGGGACATCCCGGCCGAGGATGTAGACGAGGAAGCGCCGGTCGAGCGGCGCGGTGACCACGCGCAGCCGGATCCGCGGGAAGCGGGCCAGCCGCGCCATGACGTTGGCCGCAGCGATCGCGAGCGGCGTCAGCTCCTGCCGGGTGTCGGCATAGGAGACGGTCAGGGTCTTCGGCGGGGCGAGCCGGCCAGCCTCGATCAGGTGGACGATCAGGGTCAGCGTCGCGGTCGAATCCTTGCCGCCAGACCAGGCCATGGCCCAGTGCTCGTGCTTCGGGCCGTGTTCGGCAAGCGACATCAGGGTCATCTCGACGGCGTCATCGTAGACCGGGCGCTCGGCCGTCAGCGCAAAGAGGTCATGCTGCTTCGAGCCGCGGAGGATCGGTGCAGGCGCGTTCATGCCGCCGCTCCAAATATGGGATTGGCAAATAATCTCGCTGCGCTGCAGCAGTATGTCACGCAATGCAGAATTTGACTATTATCAATTTTAAAATTGCTACCGGGATGTAATTTGATATTACTCCGGGGGTGATCGTTATGTTCTCGGCTTCTATGCTGATTTCTATAAGTGTTGCAGCTCTTATAACCTCCATGGGGTACGTTACATTTAGGATTTGTCGGCAGAATCCAGTTCTTACCAAAGAATTTGGCTGGGACTTGGCATTTATATGCGCGATGTTCCTCGTGATCATTGGAGCCTTTCAATTGGCCGAGTTGAACGGGTCGCTTGAAAAACTTAGTGCTGGGAAGGCAAGTATAGCGAACGGATCCAATTTCTACGGAAGAGCCAAGATGCGCACGCTCGAAGATTAAGGCGTTCATCTCGCCACTCCCTCTCCCCTAGCCGGTAGGGGCGCGACGCGGAGCCACTGAACTCCGCTAGGGCGCTGACCGTTGACCGCGTGATGTCCGACCCAACGATCCCGCTGATTTGCGCCGCCGCGTTCGTCGGCGTCGGCTGGCTGATCGTCCACGCCGGACGGCAGTACGACGACGCGATCCAGCACACGCTGACCGTCTTCGCGCTGGTGATCGGGCTGCTGGTCCTCATCGGCGTGACCGCGAAGCTGCGATCCTTGATGGGCGTCGGACGCATGTCGCACCGGATCGAGGCCCGCTCGCAGGTCGATCCGCCGAAGTCGGTCCGTGCGGTGCGGAAGCTCGACACAGGGTCGAGCCAGTAGAGCGATCTGACTCCGCCAGAGAGGAACAGTGCGCTTGCCCTCAGACATCGAACATCTCCGCGATGTCGCGATCGACGGGCAGGCCCATGGTCCGGTCAGCGTAGCCTCGATCACGAGGTCAGCCATGCTGGGCTCGCGGTCGCGGCGGGCCTGATCGGCGGCTCGACGCTGGGCCTCGCGCACGAAGGCTGGATGGTCCGGCACGCAGACTCGAGCCGCCTTCGGCCCGTGCTTCGCGTTAACGTGCGAGAACAGCGCCTCGGTGTCGCCCATCATGCGGGTGCAGTGGGGGCAAGGCACGCGCGCCATCACGCCGCCTCCGTCGAGCCGATGGCGAGGAGGCGCGAGACTCGGGCCTCGACCTCGCCGAGGAAGGCGCCGACCGCCGCCTCGTCCTTCGCAATCTGCGCCTCATCCCGGTGCAGGCGCTTCACCCACAAGCGCAGATGCGCGGGCAGACGTACGAGGCCGTTCTGGCCGTGCGCAAGCGGACGGGATCGCTCACGCTGCACACGTTCTACAAGGTCGGGGTTTAGAGGTGGCGCGGCCCGCTGACGCCCCGTGCCCGATCTCGCGATCGCCCTTGGGCTTGACGTCCGAAACGGTCGACGAGTCCGCGCCTGATTGAGAGCTACGCCGGTCGCGCAGAGCATTCAAGCAACGTCAAGGCGAACCGCCACCGCACCCGCGTGAAAGTCGCAGAATGACGCTGGGTCCACGTCAAACACGACCGGTGGTCGATCGGAAACTATCCTCCCGCCGGAGCCCGTCATGCCCGAGCTGTCCCTGTTCCTGCCGCTGACGAAGGTCGATGCAGCCAACCGGCTCGTCTACGGCCTGGCCACCGCCGAGGTCCCGGATCGCGTCGGCGAGGTCTGCGACTACGCCTCGACGAAGCCGTTCTACGAGAAATGGTCGGGCGGCATCGTCAAGGCGACCGACGGCCGCTCGCTCGGCAACCTGCGGGCGATGCACGGCAAGGTCGCGGCCGGCAAGGTTACGCAGATCGCCTTCAACGACGACGCCAAGCAGATCGAGATCTGCGCAAAGGTGGTCGACGACGCGGACTGGAAGAAGGTCGAGGAGGGCGTCTACACGGGCGTCTCGCAAGGCGGCGCCTACGCCAAGCGCTGGCGGGGCGAGGACGGCCTGATGCGCTACACGGCCGATCCGAGCGAGGTCAGCCTCGTGGACCTGCCCTGCCTGCCCTCGGCGACGTTCCAAATGCTGAAGGCCGACGGCGCGGCCGAGACGCGGGCTTTCGCGGAAGCCGTGCGGATCGCCCCGCCGCCCGAGCCGACCAACGCGGCCATCTTTGCCGAGGCCGAGGAACTGGCCGCGGCAGCCGGTCGGTTGGATGAGGTCGGGGACTTGGTGGCGCCGCCTCGTGAGGGCCTGGTGACAGCGGCGGAGGCTGAGGCGCTGGCCAAGGCGCGGTCCGTTTCCGAGCCACCGACCGTCCCCTCCCCTGCGAACCCGGTAGCGCTTCCTGCGGGCGAGAGCGAGGTCGAGCAGGTGTGGAAGGCGAAGGATGGCAGCACCTTCGCCAAGAAGGCGGACGCACGCGCCCACAATGCCCGCACTGAGGCCGCGGCATCCGCCCGAGTCGCGGCCGAGCCGGTGATCGACGCCCTGTCCGATCTCGGCAAGCGGCTCGGGGCCGCCGACGGCGAAGCGGCCGCCTCCGAAGCCGAGGCGCAGCCGCGGCGGCCGCGCAGGCGCCCCCGCGCCGATGTGGGCGAGGCGAC
This sequence comes from Methylobacterium sp. PvR107, assembly GCF_017833295.1. NCBI lineage: Bacteria > Pseudomonadati > Pseudomonadota > Alphaproteobacteria > Hyphomicrobiales > Methylobacteriaceae > Methylobacterium > Methylobacterium sp. PvR107. Next base: position 5,141,467 of record NZ_JAFIBW010000001.1, on the reverse strand, counting down.
CGACGGGTCGGATCTCGCCAAGGACCTCTACGGCGTCTCGCGGCTCGCGGTGCTGCTGAGCGAGATCAAGAGCATGGTCGGTTCGGCGGTGTTCGACGTGGTCTACGCCGACGGCGATGCGGCGCTGCCCCGACAGATGAAGGCCTGGGCGCTTCAGGGCGTGACCCTCCTGCAGGCCATGGTCGCGGCCGAGATGTCGGACCTAATGGAGGGTGCGCCGACCAACGAGGCGATGGCGCTGGCCGCAGGACCGCTGTCCGCCGCCGCCTACGACGCGCTGGTGACGGCGGTCGCGGGTGACAGTGCGGCCGGTCGGGCGCTCGCCGAGATCGGGGCGCGTAACAGCCAGGCGGACCAGGAGCGGTTCCAGCGCATGCACGACGACGCCTGCGGCCTCGGGGCGACCTGCGAGTCGGCCGAGAAGGCCGCCGGCGGTGACCTCGCCAAGGGCAACGATGCGATTGAGGCGGTGCGCGCCGAACTCGCCAAGATGACCGACCAGCGCGATGCGCTGCAGAAAACGCTAACCGACGAGGTGCTGCCGCAGATCGCGGCGCTGGCGAAGATGGTGGGGGACCAGCCCGTGCCGCGCCACCTCGTGGGCCGCGCGGTCACGAAGGGCAGTGAGGGTGCCTCAAGTGCATCTGAAACTCTGTCAGCTGAGGCGATCCGCGACTACTTGGCTAAGATGAGCCCGGAGGCGCGCGCGGATCTTCTGATCAAGGTCTCGCACCAGAACCCGCAGCAGCTCGCGCTCGCGCGCTGAGACGCTCAGATCCTCTGCCTGCGTACGGTCACTTACGACCGCTTGCGACCCAACCCGGTCGGAACGGCTTGGAGAGGCACTGCTGGAAAGCGGACGCTGCTACCGTCGCCGGAAGTTCTTCCTCGCTCAGACTGCTTGCCGAACATGCTCAAGCGCAGCGACCAATTCGCTCGGCTGGGAAAAAAATGGCGAGTGATCGCTTTCCAGCGTGACGGTGTGCGAAACGGGAGTGGCTCGTTGCATGGCTTGCTGCTGGGCGAGCGGGATCGCCTGATCTTTCGCGCACGTGATGTAGGCTCGTCGGACCGACCCGAAGCGAGGCCCAGTAACGTGGATCGGCGCCGACCAAATCTTGGTGGTCTCGGGAATAAGGCGTTCGCACGCGAACTGCACGAGCGGTTCTGGCGTTTCGTTGTAGAAAAACCTTTTAACGCCCTGGCGACTGACCGTACAAGTTTCGTCATCACCAAAAATTAGCGCCTTGCTAAACGCCTTTGCATTGGACGATTGCTGCACAATATCATTAAGCGTCTGGCCATCCTTGAGGAGAAAGGCGCAGAGATAAACGAGTGACTCGATTTTATGAGGTATGCGTTCGGCCACTTCACTGATGATGAGGCCGGCGCGGCTGTGCCCGACGAGAACAACCGGTTCGTTCTGGGCGGCAGTAATCGCGGCAATCTGATCCGCCCAAGCTTGCAGCGGCTGTTCTGCCACGGAGTGCTCACCGGCGATCACGTCGTACAGATCGGGTGTCAGAACGCGATGTCCGGCTCGCTCAAGCAGCGGCACGACCTGCGACCAACACCAACTACCGTGCCACGATCCAGCAACGAGTATGTAGATGGCCATTCGACACCCTTTCTGGCGGACGTCGGTGTCTCTTGGTCATGCCTCGTTACAGGATGATTTCAGGTGCGGTTCGATCACGTAGCGCGTGATAGACGTTCCATAGAGCGTCGGCGTTCAGATTGAGCTTCCGAGCCGCGGACGGCCTATGTGGGTTGAAACCGGCCCCGGCGGCGATGTCCGCTTCAAGGCGCTGTCGTCCGAAAACGGACCGTCTCGAAACCACCCCAAGCCGACCTGCTGAGCCTGAATCCAGGGTCAAATCCGAACGACTGATCTCGGTCAGCTGCTCAGCATGCACGGCTCGGCGTGCGGTGATGTGCCTGCGAAAATGGCACGTCGAGGCAATTGCATGCTTGATCAAGACGAAGGGCGACGGATCCTCGTGCGAGAGGCCCGGGCCTGGATCGGCACGCCCGACCATCCCGGCACCGACCTATGCGGCGTCGGCGTCGATTGCGGCATGCTCCTCGCGCGCGCGTTTGTTGATGCCGGCCTCGTCCCGGCTTCGATCCGCGACCCTACCCGCAAGACTGACACCTCCACCGCGACGACGAGCGCTACCTCGGCTTCGTGTTCGATCGCGCCTCCGAGGTCACCCGCCCGCAGCCCGGCGATGTCGCGGTGTTCCGCTACGGCCGCGCCTACGCCCACGGCAGCATCGTCACGGTGACCGAGCCGCTGACCCTGGTGCACGCCTTCTCGCCGGCCCAGGCCGTGATCGAGGAGCCGATCATGCGCAATCCCGTCCTCGCCGAGCCCGGTCGGCGCCCACGCTTCTTCAGCCTCTGGGCCGCCCGCGCGACCACCGAGGCCGACCCGGTCTGAGGCTGCTATGAGCCTGTTCGGCGGGAAGAAGCGCACCGTCCGGCCGGACTACACCGGCCTGCAGGTCCAGACCGCCTCAAGCGCGCTGCCGATCCCGATCGTCTACGGGACCGACCGCATCGCCCGGAACGTCATCTGGTCCGACGGATGCCAGACGCACGCGCAGCGCGGCAAGAAGGCGGGTGGCAAGGGCGGCGGTCGCCACGGCGTCACCGGCTACACCTACTCGACCTGGATCATGTTCGGCCTGGCCGAGGGGCCGGTCCAGGGCATCGGCGAGGTCTTCAGCGGTCAGTCGGTCACGCCCTTCCCGACCAACTTCCTCAGCCTCATCCCCGGCGACACGCCGCAGCAGCCCTGGGGACCGGCGCTGGCCCGCTACCCGGCCGCCGCGCTGCCCTACAACGGCACCGCCTACCTCGCCTCGCCCGACTTCGACCTGGGCTCCAGCGCGACGATCTCCTCCATCGCCTTCGAGGTCGTCGGGCGGCTCGCCGGCACCGCGGGGTCGCTCGGGCAGGATGCCGACCCGGCCGCGCTGATCTCGGACTTCCTGACCAACGCGCAGTACGGCGTCGGCCTGCCAGCTAGCGCGCTGAGCGGCGCGGCCCTGTTCGGCGCCTCGGGGGATGCGTCCTACCAGACCTACCGCGCGGCCCTCGGCCTCGGGCTCAGCCCGGCGCTCACCGACGCCGAGACCGCCAACTCGATCCTGGCGCGGTGGCTGCGGCTGACCAACAGCGCGGCGGTGTGGTCGGGCGCGCGGCTCAGAATCGTTCCCTACGGCGACCAGGTCGTGACCGGGGTGACGCACACCGGGGCCCGCATCACCTACGTGCCCGACGTCGCGCCGGTCTACGACCTCACCGACGACGACGTCCTGGCCGCCGAGGGCGACGATCCGGTGCGGGTCGCGCGCAGCGATCCCTACGGCCTGCCCAACGTCCAGCGCGTCGAGTGCTCCGACCGGAGCCACGGCTACACCGCGACGACGGTCGAGGCGCGCGACCAGGGCGCGATCGAGCGCTACGGCCTGAAGGTCGGGGGGACGATCACCGCCCGCGAGATCTGCGCGCTCTCCATCGGTCGCCTCGTGGCGCAGCTCGCCCTGCAGCGCGCCCTCTACATCCGCAACACCTACACGTTCCGCCTGTCCTGGGCGTTCTGCCTCCTGGAGCCGATGGACGTCGTGTCCCTGACCGACCCGGGGCTCGGGCTCGCCCGGGCACCGGTGCGCATCACAGCCATCGAGGAGTACGAGGACGGGCTCCTGACCGTTACGGCCGAGGAGTTCCCGCGCGGGACCGCGGCGGCCTACCCGAGGGTCGGCGCGACCGGATCGGCGATCAACCGCGACCGGGCGCCCGCGCCGGTCAACGATCCGCTGCTCTTCGAGCCGCCCGCCGCACTCACGGCCGGCGTGGCGCAGGTGTGGATCGCGGCCTCCGGCGCCAATGCCGACCCGTACTGGGGCGGGGCGAATGTCTGGGTTTCGCGCGACGGCGCCAGCTTCGTCGAAATCGGCACGATCACGGACACCACCAATTGGCGCCTCGTCGTCCACGACGGCGTGACGCCCGGCGGCCACCCGGCCGTCTCCGCGGGCGACCTGAAGGCCGGCGTGCCGGTGCTGGGCATGAAAACCGCCGCCGACGCCAACAACCGCCTTGCGGTGAAGTCCGAGGCCGCCCTGCTCTCCTGGGACGACGTCACGCCGGGCGCCGGCAACATGCGCCTGACCCTCAACAAAAAGGCTGCGGCGAACGACGCCGGCTTCGTCCTGCAGACCGGCTACGCGAGCCGGGTCCTGTTCGGCACGCTCGGCAGCGACGACCTCATTGTGAAGACGAGCCCGGACGGTGCGGCCTTCCGGACGGCCATGACGGTTTCGGCCGGGACGGGCGATGTCGGGCTCGCGGGCGTGACCGAACCGGGCGCGCCGCTGCACGTCCAGGGTTCCGGCGCGCAGCCGATCGTCCAGGTGAGGCCTACGGGGGCGATGCGGCCGGAAAACGCGGACCCATCGCCAGCTGCAGCGCCCGAGCCGCACGGGGCACGCCGAGTGCGCCGCCGCCGATCAAGGCCGCCGACCGGCTCTTCGGCCTGTTCGGCGCCGGCTTCCACGCGGGCGGGACCTACACGGCCGACGCCGTCGCGCTCCTGGGCGTGGCGGAGGAGAATCTCACGGCGGCAGCGCAGGGCACCTCCCCAGACCCCACACTCAGCCCCGCCGGCACCGCCGCGCGGGGCTTTTTCGTGCTCGGTTTCAGATCAAAATTTTTGACCAAGGTCGCATCTTGAACCGGCAGGCGATCCAACGCAGGGTTTTGCGACTCTTGGCTTGGACCCAACACATGCTGAACATCGTGAGATCGGCGTTCTCGCGTAGCCGTGCAACTTCGGCCCCGGTCGATGTGGCCGCTCGCCCTTTAGCAGTTGAGCCGCCGATCGAACCGGCCGTCGAAGCAGCCGGCGAAGCAGCCCCTGTACCTACAGTCGAACCTGTGCCGCCAGCCACGCAGTCACAGCCTGAGGGAGCGCGCTTCTGCAGTCGCACCTGGGTGCCCGTCGAGACGGCAGTCCCGCAGCGGACTTATTGCCAAAATGGGTTCGTCACCGTGCCCAAGGTGCTGCCGCCGGAGACGGTCGCGAACATGCGTCAAGTCGCGATGGACTTGCTGCCACCCAATGAACCGCCATTTTCCAGTTTCATGTCTGAAACCGTTTTGTTCGATCCCGCATTTCGGCCGATATTCGAGAGTGATGCGCTAATTGGAACACTGAAGAATATTTTCGGTGACGATTTCTTGTTCGTGAATGAATTCGGCCTACAGGACTCAAGCTTTGGTGGATGGCACACCGACATGACGTCGGCAGAGGGTAAGGGTCGGCATACTTTCCATTGGTCGCCGAAGTTCATGACAGCCAACATGGCCATATACCTGCAGGAAAATGGCGACCACGGCGGCGGGCTTGATATCGTACCGCGCAGCTACATCTACGACGATCCTCTATCGAAGCAGATCCGCATCGAGCGTGGTTTCAGCATCGACGAGTTTTTGGAGGACGAAGAAGATCCTTGGTACGCTCAAGGCGCAACGATCGCATCAAAGGCCGGCGACGCTACGATCTTCCATATGAGGTCACGCCACCGGGCTTCGCCCGCACGGATCCGGCCGCAGACGCAAGAAGAGCGTAAGCTTGCAATGTTTTTCATCGTTGGGCCGAACAACGAAGAAACACGAGCCTATAGGAAGTGGCTCGACGAATATGACGTCATCAGCAATACAAAGCGTCCAATCATCCCTGATGAGTTCTCCTCATTCTTCGAAGCGCGCGGATTGCGGATGATTTGATCGTTTCCGAGATCATTGCCCGCCCGGCTCAACGCCGCGGAGGGGTCGCTCGCACCTTTCTCGGCTCTGCTCCCCGTATCCGGACGGGCACAACGCGAAACTGTCGACCGCGATGCTCCCGGCTGAGTTCGGTGAGACGGTGACGCTCGTGTAGCCGGAACCGCCGCGCCGCCCGCGCGTAGACCCAACACTCGATACCCCAGCGAGACAACCTTCAACCGCCCGGCTCCGGCCGAGGCGGTTTTTTCGTGCGCGCGATCCGCCAAACCAGTGATGCCCGGACGATTCCAGCCGCTACCATAGGCACCTCCCCAGACCCCACACTCAGCCCCGCCGGCACCGCTGCGCGGGGCTTTTCTTTGGCCATGATCCGGCTAAAAGCCCGCCCGGATCCAAGCCCATCACCCCTCAGGCATGGATCCGGGAGAGCCCGCCCGGCAGCGCCGCGGCGGGCTTTTCTTTGGCCATTGCCCTGCTACGATTCGCTCATGAAACCGCACCTTGGCGGGGCGGCCTATCCTACTCAGCCCGCTCGGTTTGCCGGCGCGGGCCGTGTTGTTTGCGGTTGTCCGACGTAATGGAAGCGGCTGCTCAGCCTCGACGTGGCATCCGGGCTGAGCTGGAGAATACTCCGATCGGCACGTGCGCGAGCGCCAATCCTGTCTCATCACGCACGACGAGCGTCCACGGGTGGTTGAGATCAGTGACACCGAGATCGTCCGCTATCTCGACGATGACGCTACGCCCGTCGGCCAGCGCTTGCTCCAGATCCTCGGCCTCGACGCCTTCGTCGTCCCGAATTGTCTCCTTGCCGTTGTCGACGTCGAAATAGAACCATCTGAGCATGCTTGCCCCCGATTGCCGTCACGAGAGAACATGACATTTCTCAATGCGAGCGACGCGATATTGAAGTACAAACTAATTTACTCTATAAAATGCACGCGGTTGTAGGTTGTTGAATGTCAGGATAGTCTTAGCACTTGGGTGACCGTCATGACAACATATGTAAATTCAAAATATGACGGGAATAGCCAAGCCGTACAATCGATAAATATAAGGCGGCATATCCGGAAGATGATACTCAGGACCATTAGTCAGGAAAATCAGAATAATCACGAGGCTGCAGGCTTTGACGCTATACTCGATGCCGCCCTCTAGCAATTCCTGACCGGGTATCAGGAACAATCACTTGACGCTCGACGCGTGAGTAGCCCGCCCGGTCCGCCGGTGCGGGCTTTTTCCACTCTGCGCCGGGTCATCGCAGGCGCTGCAACGGACCGTTAACCTCGTCGCGTCAGGGTCCCGCTGCGATCAGTCGAGGGGGCTGAGCAGCGGCAGAGCAGCACCGTTTCGGTACACCGGTGCGGCCTCGCCGTAGCAGTCGCGCAAAGCCCGCCCGGTTTGCCGCGGCGGGCTTTTTTTATGCCTATCCGTCAGCGATCAGGCCCCTGCTCACGGCAAATCGGATCACATCAGCTTCTGTCATTGTGAAATCGCCCATTTGCCAGTGCTGAAAATCGTCCCCACACGGCGTCACGAGGATCCCGTGGACCCGCAGGGCCGCCGCAGCCTCCAGGACGTGAGCAAAGCGCTTGGGCTGTGTTTTACTCGCCCGACGGCGGAGCCAAGTGAACACGTGTAAGCGCATTCTAGTCGAGGACATCATCTGCCATCGCGATCAGGTTCTGTTTGAATTCAAACCCTATTTTTCTTGCGGCTTCTAAATTAATTACCAGATGGTATTGCCTTGGTTGGTATATCGGAATATCGGCCGGCTTGTCACCTTTCAAGATCCAAGCGATCTGATCTGCCGCTCGGTTCCATATGTCTGAAATATCTAAATCATGAGCCATAAGTCCGCCTTCATTAACGTAGGCGCGATACGGGTAAAGGGCCGGGAGTTGGCTATCTTGCGCGAGGTTGACTATCAACTTTCCATGCGTCCGGTTTTCCGCCGCGCTACTCACTAATATTGCATCCGCTCGTTTTGATACCTCAGAAAATGCTCTTATGTAATCAGCTTCGCCATGCGGATTTTCAACGGGCGGTCCGACCAACTCAACGTCTGTTTTTTCTGCCGCGGCCTTGACCCCAATGCCGACTGCTGTCGTCCACGTGGAGTCGGGAGCGACGTAGAATACCTTGGTCATTCTTGGCAGGGCTTCCTTCAAAATTGCCATGCGCTTGATCCAGATTTCGATACCAGGATCCACTGAAGCGCCAGTTATATTCCCGCCTGGATGCGATAGGGAACCAACTATGCCATATGCAACCGGGTCGCTCATCACACCAACAATCGGAATGGTGCTTGTCAGCTTCCTCAGGTGCGAGACCGTCTTGCCGCTAATCGCAAGAATGACGTCGGGCTTGGTTGCAACAACAATCGACGCGAGTTCTCGAAGTTTCTCTGTTGATCCTAACGCTGAATAACGGGTTATCTCTAGGTTCTTTCCTTCAAAATACCCAAGCTTCTCAAGATGCTCAAAGGCGTGCCCGACAAGATTGTCACTGTGTATGGTCAAATTTTCCAAGGGCTCTGAGGGATGCAAGACGGCAAGTCTATGAACCGTTGTAGCCTGAGCGCCAAGTACACGACTGCACGATGCTACGTAGAGGGACCCAGAAGCCAGAAACTCGCGCCGCTTCATTTCTTGGCTGCCAAATCTGTCGATTCGTTCGCCCTGAAGCTATCATGAAGTCCGCTGAATTGCTCCAGCGAGCGAACGCGCTGGCCTTCCTCGACCAGTTCGGCACCGAAGCATGCCGGCTGGAATGAACCGCGCCGCAGCTGTTCGGCGTCCATCCGCAGCATGGCTTCCTGCGCGTGGAATATGCCGGCGTTCTGATGGTGAACGGGCGGCCGGTTGTCGCCGTCGAGCCGAACCGGATCGTGTTCGACCGTTTCAGCGGCCACCGGACAAATCCGGGTCAGACCTGGGGGCCGCCAGTCTGGGAGTTCGCAGCTCGCGCTCGCTGATGCGCCGCCTCAAATCCGCCCTGTCGCACTCGCCTTTACCGATGATGCGCTCTTTGATCCTCGCCAGCCTCATAGCCGCTCTGCCGGCCGTCGCTCTCGCCGGCGATCTCCTGACGGACGGGCCCGTGTCCGCTGGTGGATTCGGAATGAGCGGAGCGGACTACTACGGCGACGTCCGCAGCCACATGCCCTTCACCGGGGAGCCTCCACCGCGGCCGCTCGGCATCGCTGACGTGAACCGCGTTCGGGCAGCTCGGCACCGGTCCGAAATCGCTTCTCGGCGGCATACGCACCGCCGCATCCCTCAAGGCTGACGCCGACGCCACTGCGCCTCATTCGCGGACGCGTGCTGCGTCTTCGTGGCGATCAGCAGATCGAGGTGGACGATGGCCGATACGTGGGTCTGCATCGCGCGGACGTCGCTGATACTCTGCCCGATCTGCCAGCGGTGCCAGGAGCGCAGGTCCGAGAGCGCCTCACATGCGGTGGCAGATCGCTTCAGTCTTCACCATCCGCGCTCGTGGCACGGAACCGCGTAGCCTGGTCGCCGACGCGCGCGATGCAGCGATGACGCTCGGCTGGGTCGCGGACCATGGCGAACGCGCTGAGAAGCGCCGCGACGGCGTTCTGCATGGCCCCGGCGGTTTCCGAGCCCGTTTCCTGCTCGTGGAAGGCTGACACCAGCACGCCGAGTTCGGCAGCGATGCGCTCAAGGATACGGGCGACGTCGGTCTGCTGTCCCATATCACACCCTGACATCGTTGCTCAGCGCTGTCCCTAATTCAGGACAATACCCGAGGCCTTCGGACCGATTTGCGCGGCGAGGTGGCGGCCGATCAGCATGAGCGCACGCGCAAACGCGTGCTGTCCGTCGTCGTCGCCTGCGGCTACCGCAGCCTGATGGGCAACGATCAGGTCGTGGATCGTCTCTTGGAGGTCGCTCTCATCCTTTCCGAGGATGGCCACTGCCTGGAGAACTGCGCTAAGCGGCCTTGATGGTGCCGTTCCGGATTTCACGGCCTGCAGATTGGCGAGCTGTTCACGGACCGCGGCCTGCGTTGCCCGGGCGCGGTTAAGCTCATCAGCGAGGGCTTTCTTCGTCACAGACAGGCTCTGCCGTAAGGCAGCGCTGGTCGCCCGGAGTTCGCGGGCTCTGGCTACCGCTGCTTCGACTGAGACGCGGTAAACTGGGGACCACGCTCGGATCTCGGTCATGTATAGCCTCCGGGCTTGAGCGTGCAGCCCAGGAACCGGGGTTGTCAAACTCGACTGTCCGCCGATCCGTATTTCCAGAGGCACCGCGTAACCGGGGGCACCACAGTTAGACCTGGGGCTGGCCGGTCTGAGAATTTGCGGCGAGAGGCAGGGCAGCGTAGCGACTGGCCGGGCCAAGGCCCAGAACTAGGGTCGCTCAGCCGGTTCAGCGGATGCCCGGCAGCCCTGATCGAGAAGGTAAGTCACGCTTGCGAGTAGAGCCGCCTCGTGTTGAAGGGCGCCGCGGTTTAGCGTGACGGTTGTGGCGCACCGGTCGGCGCCGTCCAGCGGCAGGGCGCAAGCCGCTTCGCTGCTGCCGGCAAGCACGATCCGCCCATCTTGGGCCGTGCCTTCGCGCTCGAAGGTCCCGTAGAGTCTGCTGAAGTTGATCCTGTAGCCGCCGACCCTGTTCGACATGATCGAATAGGAGCAGTGGTTGATTCGCGTCACGATCACTGCGCCGTCGTCGCCGCCGGACAGCAAGGCGCGGTCTGCCGACAGAACCTTGAGCCTTGTCGATGTGATCGGCAGCGCATGTCTCAAAACGTAAGCCGCCTGAGCGAGCGTGCGGCTATCGCGGCGGCTGACAGCTTCTGCGGGTGAGGCCAGACAGAGCGCCAGAGACAGGTGAACGAGAACCGTGCGCATCGCGGCAGAATATCGGCTGCCGCATGGCTGTCGAGGCACGATGCTACCGCTTTTTTCATGGCTTGGCGGCTGGGTCGCCGGTCTGGGCGTTCGCGGCGCGACGCTGAGTACCAGCTTTCCTGCAGGCTCGCGGCGAATCGACCAGCCCGACCCGGCATGCTTCGGCATCTCACCGGAACGGAGGATGGGGCTAAGCTGGCGGTCCTGTTATAGATGGGCTCCGAAACCCCGATAGGGGGCCTCGCTCATGTCTCTTGGTAAGCGCGACCACGCTCGCTCGGCTCAGCGCTGGTCCCAGCCTGAACGATCACCGGCCTCGTGCCGCGGGCGTGAGCACTGGGTCGTCCGTTGGATCGGCGCTGCCAAATTTCGCCGCTCAAGGCCGGTCACAGCCGCTCCGATCGAACTGCCCGGCGCTGAGATCATTCCGCTGAGCTGGGCCGATACCTTCGGCCGCCCGATGCGTAAGCTCCCGTCCCGCCTCTTCCCCAGCGTTGGAGTCTTGGTGCCACTGCTGTCGATCTGAGGTCAGCGGATCGGCGGCTCACCTGTGCGGGGCCGCAGATCTCGCTCCACTTCTACGCTGACCGGCGCGCACCCGGCACGCCAAGTCCGATCGCTTTAGCCAGAGCGGAACGCCGTTCGGCGTAGCTCGGGGCCACCATCGGGTAATCGCTGGGTAGATCGAACCGTTCGCGGTAGCTGCGTGGGTCGAGCCCGTGCGCTGAGAGATGGCGCTTGAGCGTCTTATAGATTTTGCCGTCGATGAAGCTCGTTATGCCGTCATCTTGGACCGACTTGCGGATCTGAACCGCGCCTGGTTTCTTGACCTCGAAAGCCGAGGCAGTCGCGTCAGAAATGCCGCCGGAGGCCAGTCCCGAGATCGCGGCATGCACGCTGTGGATCAGCTTCGGAAGTTCAGTGACTGGGACGGGATTGCGAGAGACGTATGCGGAAACGATCCCGCCAGTCAGCTCTATGATATCCGACGCGCGGTCAGGTGTTCCTGTAGTCACTTCGCTGCACTCTTAGGGGATTTCCACTTACAAGCTATGGCCATCGCGAAGAGATGGCAACTCAAAATTTCAATCACACTGACGATCGGCTATGACGATATTGCTCTGCCAAGAACTCGATATTTGATCGGCCTGCGAGCGCGCTAGGGCAGGTTTTGTCTGAAACCGTACCGAAACCACTTCCATCGCTCGGGTTTGTCCGGCGAAGGAAATTAGGTGGAGGCGCGGGTGCCGCGTTACTTCTTCAACGTCCACGACGGCCGCAGCGAGATCGACACCGAAGGCACGGAGTTGATCAGCCATGACGCTGCGCAACTCACGGGCGTGCAGCTCGCCGGAGAGATCCTGAAGAACGAGGCGCGCCGCCGGATGCTCGGCGGCACTTGGCATCTCGAGGTTCTCGACGAAGCCCGTGTTCTCGTCTGCCGCATCGATGTGAGCATCAGCGCCCCGATCACGGACGCTTAAGCGGCGCACCTTCGGCCCCCTGGTCCGCTCGCCGCCGCTTCGTCTCATCCTCGGCCGCGTGCTGCTTCTTCGGGGCGATCAGCAGGTCGAGGTAGGTGATGGCCTGCTCGTGAGCCTGGATGGTGCGTATGTCGCTAAGCGCCTGCCCGATCTGCCAGCGGTGCCAAGCGCGCATGACGGCCAGCGCCTGCAGGTCGCTCTCCGCCTCGGCGGTCACTCGGCGCTCGCTGGAATCCCGAGCACGATCAGCAGCTCGCGGCCAGTCCGTGTCAGGTGCCACGCGCGCCGGCCGGTCCTACCACGGGTCGCGCGCTCCTCGACGTAGCCGAGCTCCTGAAGCACCGGCATCACAGTCGGATAGGCGTCGTGCCGGAGGCCGCCTGGGTTCTCGGCGACAGCGCGCAAGGCTTCGAGGTGACGGCCGCGAATCGGCGCGGTCGGTTCTGAGGGCATGGCCCTCGGCTATTGTAGGCCTCCAGGCGAGTCCATCAGTCCCAATCGGATAGCCAAAGCCAAAAGGTCGCTGTCGGTCAGCACTTCGCCGTCGACCAGCCAAAGCTCGGCATCCACAAGCCAGAGCATGACGTCTTCAGCCCACGGCTCGACGATGCGTCCGCTCGCACTCAGCGCCTCGACGGCTTCGAGGACCGCGTCGGCTTCGTCGCTCATAGTTATGCAGACGCCACGATCATCCGGGCCCGCGCCTCCATCAGCCGCTCGTCGTCCGTGCGCATCGGCATGTCGGCGAGGACCTGTTCGGCGATCTGCCGCGTGAGGGCTTTATCCAGGCCGAGCCCATCAGCGAAGCCCTCAAGGCGCTGTATCATGCGCTGCACCTCGGGGCCGTGAGGCGCGAAGTTGCTGTTCGCGAGATCGGCCATGGCCTCACCCTTCACCGGATGCGCCAGAAGGATCGCAATGTGTACCAACCCAGAACAGACCGTGGGGGATTCCGTGGGTGGATTTGGCGACCCAAGGTCCCCACGTGCACCCTCCGTTCCGCATCGGCTTACTGGCTGATGTGATGCTCTCGGCGGCAAAACCCTTGTAGATCAAGGGCTTTAATGGTCGGAGTGGCGGGATTCGAACCCACGACCCCTAGTCCCCCAGACTAGTGCGCTAACCGGGCTGCGCTACACTCCGACGCCGCGAAGGCCCGGCGCTCTTAGCCTTCACACTCGCCCGGTGCAACCCCTTCGACGGTCACCTTCGTGTCCGAGGCTCTGGCTCTCGCTGCTCCGGGCCGTTACGGGGTTCGCCATTCCCCCCTTTCCGCTCGAGGATCATGACGCACCGACCGATCGCCTTCGATCTCACCCGCCTCGTCACGCGCCTGCGTCATGCGAGCCCTTCCGGGATCGATCGCGTCGACCTCGCCTACGCACGCGCCTTTCTCGATCGGTCGGGGCCCGGTTTCGGCGTCGTTTCGACGGGACTCGGACCGCGCGTCCTCGACCGCAAACAGGCGCTCGCCATCGTCGAGGCCGTGGCCGCCGGCTGGGTCGAGGACCGGGATTCTGCCTCGGATCCGGTCTACCGGCGGCTGGCGGCGCGTTGCGGCGATCCGCATGCGGCGGCCGGTCCGACGGCGCAGGTGCCCGGCACGCGGATCGCCGCCGCCGAACGCCGCCGCATCCAGGCGCGCACCACCGCCGACATCGCGATGCGCAGCCGCCCGGTCGCGGCCCTGCCGCACGGCACCCTCTATCTCCACACCTCCCACCTGCGCCTCGACAACCCGCGCCGGTTCGATTGGCTCTACACCCGCCCGGATATCCGCGCGGCCTTCTTCGTCCACGACCTCATCCCGATCACCCACCCGGAATACGGCCGGGCCGGCGAGGCCGACCGCCACCGGGCGCGGATGCGCACCGTCGGCCGCCACGCTGCCGCGATCCTGGTGAACTCGATCGATACCGGCGAACGCACCCTCGATTTCCTCGCGGCCGAGGGGTTCGGGCGACCACCCCTGGCGGTCGGCCATCTCGGGGTCGAGGCCGCCTTCGGTCGGACCGGTCCCCGGTTTCGGGCCGATCGCCCCACCTTCCTGGTCTGCGGCACGATCGAATCGCGCAAGAACCACCTCCTCCTGTTCCAGGTCTGGCGGCAGCTGGCCGAACGCCTCGGCGCCGCAACGCCCCGCCTCGTCGTGGTCGGGCGGCGCGGCTGGGAGGCCGAGAGCGCCATCGACATGCTGGAGCGGTGCCCCGGCGTGCAGGCGCACGTGATCGAGGTCACCGGGCTCTCGACGCATGGTCTCGCCGCGCTGATGCGCAGCTCAACCGCGCTGCTGATGCCCTCGTTCACCGAAGGCTACGGTATCCCGGTGGTCGAGGCCGCGGCCTCCGGCCTTCCGGTGGTCGCGTCCGACATCCGCGTCCATCGCGAGATCGCCGAAGGCTTCGCGCTGTTTCGCGACCCGCTGGACGGGCCGGGCTGGCTGGCGGCCATCGAGGCTCTGGCGCGCCCGGGCTCGCCGCTGCGGGCGGAGCTGGCCGGGCGTCTCGACGGCTACCTGCCGCCGGACTGGACCGCCCATTTCGAAGCCGTGGGACCGACACTCGCCGCGCTCTGACCGCCGCCGCGCGGCGACAGACCTCCGAGTTGCGCCTTCCTACCCTGACGAATAAGGAAAAGCGTCAGTCCGCAGATCACGCGGAGACCGGGCGGAATGGAGATCCTGCCGATGCAGGTGGTCGACCTCGATCGCGAAGCGATCAAGCGCGGGCTGAGCGAGGGCTCGATGCTGGTGATCGATGTGCGCGAGCCGCACGAATACGAGGCCGGACACATCCCGGGCGCCGTCTCGCATCCGCTCTCCAGCTTCGATCCGCAGGCCGTGGCCGCACTGATCGCCGACGATGGGCGGCGACCCGTCTTCTCCTGCGCGTCCGGGGTGCGCTCGGTTCACGCGCTCATGGCGGCGCAGAATGACGGCGTCGCGATCACCGAGCACTACAAGGGCGGCTTCAAGGATTGGTACGGCGCCGGCGAAACGATCGAATAGCGTGCCGGAACAATCCGGGTCACGGCCCTGTGATGTGCGCTCGCGCACAAGCAACATCGTTTCGTGCGGGTTAGGGCGCCCCAGCGGCGGAACAATCGTCACGCTCGGCGCGACCGATGGGTCGGCCAACCGACAGCAGGACCCGATGCGCAGCCGGCTTTTCAGCCTTCTCACCGTACTGTCAGGACTGGCCGCCGGCGTGGCGGCGGGGCCCCTCGCGACGCCGGCGCAGGCTCAGGCCCCGGGCGGTCCGCCCCCCAAGGTGACCGTGGCGAAGCCGGTCGTGCGCCAGATCGTCGAACAGGATCAATATACCGGCCGGTTCGACCCGATCGACTTCGTCGAGGTCCGCGCCCGCGTCACCGGGTATCTGGAGAAGATCAACTTCACGGACGGCCAGACCGTGAAGAAGGGCGATCTCCTGTTCGTCATCGACCGCCGCCCCTACAAGGCGGCGCTGGAGCAGGCCCAGGCGGCGCTGGCCTCAGCAAAGGCTCGGCAATCCTTCTCGCAGACCGATCTGGAGCGCGCGCAGACCCTGTCGCGCAGCGGCAACATCTCCGAGCAGGTCACCGACCAGCGCCGGCAGGCTTCGCAGACTGCGCAGGCCGATGTCGACAGCGCCCAGGCCGCCCTCAACAACGCCCAGCTGAATTTCGACTTCAGCGAGGTGAAGGCGCCGATCAACGGCCGGATCAGCCGGCGTCTCGTCACCGAGGGCAACATCGTCAGTGCCGACCAGACGATGCTGACCACGATTGTGTCGCTCGACCCGATCTATTTCAGCTTCACCGTCGACGAGAAATCGTTCCTGAAGTACCAGAGCAGCCTCGGCATCGGCATGGGGCAGACCCAGCAGGGCAAGGGCGTGCCGATCCTGATCGCCCTCTCCGGTGAGCCGAAGCCGACCCGCAAGGGTACGCTCGACTTCGTCGACAACCGCGTCGACAACGCCACCGGCACGATCCTGTTGCGCGCCACCGTCCCGAACGGCGACCTGTTCATCAAGCCCGGCCTGTTCGGCATCGTCGCAATGCCGGCGACCAAGCCGTTCCAGGGCGTGATGATTCCCGACGAAGCGGTGGCGGCGAACCAGGACAAGCGGATCGTCTACATCGTCGGCCCCGACAACGTGATCCAGCAGAAGGATGTGGTGCTGGGACCCAAGGTCGACGGCTACCGGGTGATCCAGTCCGGGCTGAAGGGCGACGAGACCGTCGTGGTCAATGGCCTCTCGCGGGTGCGGCCGGGCGCGAAGGTGGCCCCCGACACGATCGAGCTGCCCCCGAGCAAGACGTGAGCCGGACCGGCTCGATACGACTGCCTTCGTGCGCGCTGAACGGCGCGCCCCGCACCGACGACGCAGGGCCCCGGCCGGGAGACCGGCGGGCCTCAGAGGTTTGACCGATGCGTTTCGCCCATTTCTTCGTCGACAGGCCGATCTTCGCGTCCGTCACGTCGATCGTGTTCCTGATCCTCGGCTTCGTGGCCTACGAGAGCCTGCCGGTCTCGCAGTACCCCGAGATCGTACCGCCGACCGTGACCGTGCGCGCCTCCTACCCGGGCGCCAACGCCGAGACCGTCGCCGCCACGATCGCGACGCCGATCGAGCAGGAGGTCAACGGCGTCGACAACATGCTGTACATGACGTCGTTGTCGACCAACGACGGCAACATGCTGCTGACCGTAACCTTCAAGGTCGGCACTAACCTCGATATCGCCAACGTGCTGGTGCAGAACCGGCTCTCGGTGGCCCAGCCCCGCCTGCCGCCGGACGTGCGCAACCTCGGCGTCACCGTGCGCAAGGCCTCGCCCGACCTGATGCTGGTCGTCCACCTGCTCTCGCCGAACAAGACCTACGACCAGAACTACCTCGCGAACTACATCTACCTGAACATCCGCGACGAGCTGCTGCGCCTCGACGGCGTCGGCGACATCACGATCTTCGGCGGCAACGAATACGCCGAGCGGATCTGGGTCGACCCGAACAAGCTCGCCGCCTACGGCCTCTCGGTCACCGACGTCACCACGGCGCTGCAGGAGCAGAACGTGCAGGTCGCGGCCGGCCAGCTGAATGGCCCGCCCGCGGCCAAGAGCGAGGCGTTCCAGCTCGTCGTGCAGTCGCAGGCGCGGTTCAAGACGCCCGAGCAGTTCGCCGAGGTGATCATCAAGGCGCAGGACGGGCGCCTTGTCCGGGTGAAGGATATCGCCCGCGTGGAGATGGGCCAGAAGGACTACACGACCAATTCCTACCTCAACGACACGCCGGCGGTCGGCATCGGCGCGTTCCAGCGGCCGGGCACCAATGCCCTCGACGCGGCGGCGTCGGTCAAGAAGGTGATGGAGACGGTCAAGAAGAACTTCCCGCCGGATGTCGAGTACCGCATCGCCTACAACCCGACCGAGTTCATCGAGGAATCGATCCAGGAGGTCTACAAGACGCTGTTCGAGGCGGTCGGCCTCGTCGTCATCGTGGTGCTGGTGTTCCTGCAGAGCTGGCGGACCGCGCTGATCCCGGTGATCGCGATTCCCGTGTCGCTGATCGGCACCTTCGCGGCGATGGCGGCCTTCGGCTTCTCGCTCAACAACCTGACCCTGTTCGGGCTGGTGCTCGCCATCGGCATCGTGGTCGACGACGCGATCGTGGTGGTGGAGAATGTCGAGCGCAACATGGCCGAGGGCCTGTCGCCGGGCGATGCCGCGCACAAGACCATGGACGAGGTCGGCGGTGCGGTCATCGCCATCGCGCTGGTGCTCGCGGCGGTGTTCGTGCCGACCGCGTTCATCCCGGGAATCTCGGGCCAGTTCTACAAGCAGTTCGCGCTGACCATCGCGGCCTCGACGCTGATCTCGGCCTTCAACTCGCTGACCCTGTCGCCGGCGCTCTGCAAGCTGCTGCTGGTGCCGCACCACGCCCGCAAGGAGCCGAAATTCTTCCTGACGCGGTTCGTGGCTTGGCTGGCCAACGGCTTCAACCGCGCGTTCGACGCGACCTCGAATGCCTATGGCCGGACCATTCGCGTCCTGACCGGCGGGATCGTCGGCTTGGGCGTGATGCTGCTGATCTACGCCGCGGTGATTGCCGGCACGCTCCACCTCGCGCAGACGACGCCGACGGGCTTCATCCCGGACCAGGACCAGGGCTACCTGATCGGCGTGGTCCAGCTCCCCTCCGGCGCGTCCCTCGACCGCACGACGGACGTGATCCTGCGCGCCGCCAAGCAGGCCCGTACGGTCGACGGCGTGGCCAACGCGGTCATCATCGCGGGCTTCGACGGCGCGACCTTCACCAACACCACCAATGCCGGCGTGATGTTCCTGACCCTCAAGGGGGCGAAGGAGCGCGCGAAAGTCGGTCGGAGTGCCGCCGTCATCACCGGCGACGTGCTGAAGGCTACCTCGGACATCCAGGAGGCCCGGGTGATCGTGATCCCGCCGCCGCCCGTCCGGGGTCTCGGCAGCGGTGGCGGCTTCAAGATGCAGATCGAGAGCCGGCAATCGTCGGAGATCGGCCCGCTGATGGCCGCGGCCGGCGCGGTGATCGGTCAGGCGAACCATAGTTCCGACGTGCAGCGCGTCTTCACGACCTTCGACAATTCGACGCCGCAGCTCTTCCTCGACATCGACCGCACCATCGCGCGGATGCTGAACGTGCCGCTCGCCAACGTGTTCTCATCGGTCCAGGCGGATCTCGGCGGCACGTACGTCAACGACTTCAACACCCTGGGTCGCATCTATCAGGTGCGCCTGCAGGGCGACGCCGCCTTCCGCACGTCGATCCAGGACATCTCCCAGATCAAGGTGCGCTCTTCCACCGGCGCGCTGGTGCCCATGGGCACGCTCGCTTCGGTCCGCGACGTGACGGGGCCGCAGATCGTGCAGCGGTTCAACCTGTACTACTCGGTCCCGGTGCAGGGCGTGGCCAAGCCCGGCATCTCGACCGGTCAGGCGCTCGACGCCATGGAGGAAATTGCCAAGAAGAACCTGCCCGAAGGCTATTCGTACGACTGGACCGAGATCGCCTATCAGCAGAAGGCGGCGAGCGGCACGGCGGGCGCGGTCTTCGCCCTGGGCGTGCTTCTGGTCTTCCTCGTGCTGGCCGCGCAGTACGAATCCTGGGCCCTGCCGCTCGCGATCCTGCTGGTGGTGCCGACCGGCGTGCTCGCGGCGCTCGCAGGCGTGCAGTTCCGCGGTCAGGACAACAACATCCTGACCCAGATCGGCCTCATCGTGCTCATCGGCTTGGCTGCCAAGAACGCGATCCTGATCGTGGAATTCGCGCACGACATCGAGCAGCGGGAACATCTGGGCCCGGTCGACGCGGCGGTGGAAGCCTGCCGCCTGCGCCTGCGCCCGATCCTGATGACCGCCTTCGCGTTCATCCTCGGCACGCTGCCGCTGGTCATCGCCACCGGCCCCGGCGCCGAGATGCGTCAGGCGCTCGGCACCGCGGTGTTCTTCGGGATGATCGGCGCGACCTTCTTCGGCCTGTTCCTGACGCCGGTCTTCTACGTGGTGATCCGGCACCTCTCGATCTGGCTCGGCCGGTTCCGGAAGAAGCACAGCCACGGCGACCACGGCGACGCTGCGCCCGCCCACGGCTGACGCGCCGCGTCGCTCCGGAAAGCCCGCCCGATCCTGCGAGGATCGGGCGGGCTTTCGCGCGACGGGCGGGTGCGCCCGGTGTAGAGGCTGTCCGGCATGCACCTCCTCGGCCGCCTGATCCTCGGGGCCTTCGCCCTCCTGCTCGCCGTCCCGGCGGGCTTCGCCGTGCTGATCCTGGCTCTGCTGGTCGATCCGGCCGCCCAGGCCTGGCTGACCGGCGGGGCACTGGCCGGCCTCGACATGGCCCTGTCGGACCTGTCGGCCGGGCTGCCGCCGGAAGGGGTGGTTCTGTTCGTCGCCGGCCTCGCCAAGGCGCTGTTCGTCCTGCTGTTCGTGCCGCCGGCCCTGATCGGCCTCGGCGGCGAGGTCCTCGGGCGACGCGGCCTGGTGTGGTACGGCGCCGGCTGCGGCCTGTTGACCGCCGCCCTCCCCTGGCTGACCCGCGGCGCCGTCCGGGCGGGGGGCGTTGCGCGCGATGCCGGCCTTCTGGCCGCTGAGGCGCGCCTGACGCTGATCCTCTTCGTCGTCGGGGCGAGCGCGGGGCTGGTCTACTGGCTCGTGGCTGGGCGGGGCGCCGGCCTCACCAGAGACCGCCGCTGGACCGAGGGCGCCTGAACAGCCCGGCGACGCCGCCCTTGGCCCCGGACGGGCGGGCGCGCTACAGGGGATGCCCACGATACGGTTCCCGATGCTCGCCCTGCGCTCCCTCGCCTTCAACATCTGCTTCTACGCCGTGACGACGGTCCTCGCCCTCGGCGGTCTGCCCATGCTGGTCTCCGGCCGGTCGGTGCTGCGGCTGGCTCGCGCCTGGGGGCGGATCACCCTCTGGCTGCTGCGCGTGGTCGCCGGCATCCGGGTGGAGTTCCGCGGGCTGGACAACATCCCGCCGGGGCCGCTGCTGGTGGCGGCGAAGCACCAGTCGGCCCTGGAGACCCTGGCTCTCTGCACCGTGCTGCCGGACTTCACCTACATCCTGAAGCGGGAGCTGCTGCTCATCCCGCTGATCGGCTGGTACCTGTCGCGCAGCGGCATGGTGGCGATCGACCGATCCAAGGGCACCCGGGCCATGAGCCTCATGAACGCCGCCGCCGGAGAGGCGATTCGGCAGGGGCGCCAGCTCATCATCTTCCCCGAGGGGACCCGCCGCCCGGTCGGGGCGGCCCCGGCCTACAAGCAGGGCCTGTCGCATCTTTACACGGCGCTGCAGGTTCCATGCGTGCCGGTGGCACTGAACACCGGCCTGTTCTGGGCCCGCAACAGCCTGCTGCGCCGTCCGGGTCTGGCGGTGATCGAGTTCCTGCCGCCGATCCCGCCGGGGCTACCCAGGCAGGATTTCCAGGCGTTGGCGCAGGAGCGCCTCGAAACCGCATCGAACGCCCTCGTCGCGGCGGGACTCCACGGGCTCGCTGCCGCAGGTCACGCGGTCCCCGCACCCGAGGCTTCGGCGGCGGCCGCACCGCGCCGCTGACCTGCTCACCCTAGCCGGCGCAGAGCCAGCCCAACCGGCTTGTGGATAGCGGGCGTAACTCCCACATCCCTCCCAAGGAACGTCGTGCTTGACGCCTGTGGATAGTGCGCGCTAGGTTGGAACAAATGGCGAACAGAAGAGCCCTGTCCTGGTCGGCCGCGCTTCGCGACCTGAAGGACGATCGCACGCGGAGGCAGGATGTGCGTGAAGAACGCCTCAAGACGACGGCGGGCCTGCGCGGCTCGCCCGCGCTTCCCCTCTCGGCTTGGCGCGGCCGCTCCGGCCGGCGCTACGTCGTGGGTGTCCATTCCGCCGGAGGCTTCGACCTCGACGAGATGGCGCAGGCCGTGGTGATCGCGGTGCGCCGCGACAAGGCCGGCATGGCCGAGATGGTCTCGGTCGCCAGCTCCAGCGAGAGCCCGCGCGATCACCTGCGGCGGACCTGGCTCGACCGGGTGCGCGGTCGGGGAGCGACAGAGATGCACGTGCACCGGCTCGCCGAGAACGAGGCCGAGCGGGTGGCGATCGTCGAGGACTTGCAGGTCGACAGCGTCGAGCCGGCGCAGGTCTGACCGGAAAAGCCGGAGCGGGTAGGCCGATCGCCGCCCGCTTCGGTCGACCGGGCACAGCGCTGCCCCAGTTTTGCCCCTTGCGTGGCCTCAAGCCGGGGCCGCGATGTCCCTGCGGGGATCGGGTCGGGGAGCGGAGCGCATGGTGCAGGATCGGACGCGGCCGGACGGTATCGCTTCAACGCCGCCGGCGCAGGGCGTACGGCGTTCCCGCCTCGGGCTGTTCCTGCCCTACATCCTGCTCGCCCTCGTGGCGATCGGATGGTCTGCCGGCTGGTTCTGGATCCGCGCGCGCGCCGCCAGCGAGATCGATGCCTGGATCGCCCGCGAGGCGGCCGCCGGCCGCACCTGGACCTGCGCCGACCGCTCCCTCGGCGGCTACCCGTTCCGCATCGAGATGCGCTGCAGCGCGGTGACCCTGGAGCGCGCCGACGGGCGGTTCCGGCTTGGGCCGAGCACCGCGGTCGCGCAGATCTACCAGCCCCGCCTCGTCGTGTTTGAGAGCGCCGGCCCGTTCCACGTCGAGCAGGGCGACCTGGTCGGCGACGCCTCCTGGAAGGGCCTGCAGGGCAGCTTTCACGGCGCCGCGGAGGGATTTACCCGCGCGTCGCTGGTCGTCGACAACCCCGACATCACCGTGACGGGCGCGGAGCCCGGTCCCATCGCGGTCGCAAGCCGGCACCTGGAGCTGCATGCCCGACCGACGCCCGGCCGCTACGGATCCGACGGCGCGGTGGATGTAAATCTGCGTCTGACCCAGGCGGCGGTGCCGCAGTTCGACGCCCTCACGGGAACCCGCGATCCGGCCGATCTCGCTCTGGACGTGACCCTCACGCAAGCCGCTGTGCTGCGCACTGGAACGGTGGCGCGCGAGCTGGAGCGCTGGCGGCAGGCCGGCGGCGCCCTGGAACTCACCGGGGTCTCCCTGGCGAAGGGCGACCAGCGGGTGCAGGCCAAGGGGAACCTCGCCCTCGACTCCGCCCATCGTCCGGCGGGTCAGATCGATCTGCGGGCGGCTGGCGTCGACGCCCTGATCGGCAGCATCGTCGGCCAGCGCTTCGGCTCCGACAGAGGCGCGTTGGTCGGTCAGCTGGTCGGCGGTCTTCTGGGCCTCGGCCGACGGCCGGATGCGGAGACACCGGTCGACGGTGCGCCCCTGAAGGCGCTGCCGCCGCTGCGGCTGGTCGATGGAAGGCTCGTCTTCAGCGGCTTCCCGATCCCGAACGTTCACGTGCCGGCGCTGTACTAGAACCGCTTCCGATCGCTTCCGGCCACGGGAGACGCTGCATCGCGCGCGCCAGCGATCCCTTCAGCCCCCTTCGAGGCCCGCAAGCGCCGGCACCTCAGGATGGGGGGAAGCGATGGGACGAGCCTTCTCCGAAGGGGCCTGTGACCTGTCACGACGCGATCGGGCATGGCTCCCGTGGTCCGTGCTTGACGCACGCGACCTGATTGCAAGCGCCGCGACCGATGACGGCCGTTCGGGCCGCGCAGCACCCCAGGCAGAACCGCGTAACGAGCGTGTCGACCCGAACGCGGCGTCGTTCCTTCTTCGCGACCAGGTTCAGGCCATCCGCTCGACCCATTGCGCCCGGGACGGTCCCGGCTCGAACGCGTCGCCGAAATACTGCGTTTCCCGGATGACCTGCCCGTCCAGAAACTCCATGATGCTCACGGTGTAAGACGGTTGCCCGTCATACGTGAGAACATATTCGGTAATCCAGACGCCGCCTGCACCGATGATCCGCCGCACCGTGAAGCGTTTTCGATTCGGTTGGGCAGCGCGCGCGGATTGGATGTTTTGCCGCCCGCGGATGCGCTCGCCGGATTGCGGGTACTCGAGGACTGCCTCGTCCCGATAGATTTCATGCTCTTGATCGAAGTCGCCTAGGTCGGATGCGGCCCAATGGCGATCCAGAGCCTCTCGAATCTCTTGATCATCCATAACGAGCCTCCTCAAGCATGCCCGGAAACCTTGGCCCACCATAGCACGCACTTGTCCCGGCGCAGGCTGCTGGCCGAAGTGGGCGAGCCATCTCGGCGCGCGACGGCGCTCCGGCGGGACGCTGCCCTGCGGCGCGGAGGTCCTGATCGGCAACACGGAATCCGCTATAGGAAGCACATGGCTTTCGAGACCATCGTCCCGACCCGCGTGAAGATCTGCGGGCTCAGCACCGAAGCGACCCTGGCCGCCGCCCTCGAGACCGGGGCGGATTGGATCGGGCTGGTCCACTTCGCGCGCAGCCCGCGGCACGTCAGTCTCGCGCAGGCCGCCGCCCTGTCGGCACTGGCCCGCGGACGGGCCGAGCGCGTGATCCTGCTCGTCGATCCGGACGACGCGCTGGTGGCGGCAGCCGTGGCGGCAGCTGATCCGGATCTGATCCAACTCCATGGGCGCGAGAGCCCCGCGCGCGTCGCGGCGATCCGTGCGGCTACGGGCCGTCCGGTGATGAAGGCGCTCGGCATCGCGACGCGCGCAGACCTCGCGGCCGTGCCCGCCTACGCGGCCGTGGCCGACCGGATCCTTCTCGACGCGAAGGCGCCGGCGGGTGCGGCACTGCCGGGCGGAAACGGCCGCCGCTTCGACTGGGAGCTACTGCGCGGCGCCGATCTTCCGGACGGCACGATGCTGTCGGGCGGGCTCGACGCCGCCAACGTCGCCGAAGCCCTGGCCGATACGGGAATACGCGCCGTCGACGTCTCGTCAGGGGTCGAATCAGCGCCGGGCATCAAGGATCCTGACAGGATCGCGGCCTTCGTGGCGGCCGCGCGGGCAACCCGCTAGGCTTTCGGGAGACGCGGGCGGTTCATGAACGGCGCCTTCCCCACGCGTGACGAGCTGCCGGCAGGCCCTATCGCGGCGCCGGCAGGGCGGCGCGGCCCGTATTCGGGACCGTGTAGGGGCTGGCGGTCTCGCTCTCCGGCGCGTAGGTCCGCAGCCGGGTCGCCTCGCGCTCGTACCGGACCGCCTCACGGCGATGGTAGCGCGCCCGGGCGCGGGTCTTGCCCTGGCCGAGCCAAGTGAAGATGCCGCCGACCACGATCCCCAGCGCCACCGCGCCGAACAGGATCGCGTAGAGCGGCAAGGCGACGCTGAAGACCGGCGCGTCCGCGTTGAACGGATCGAAGGAGAGCTGCACCGGCGCGCGATTGGCGACCGCCAGCAGGATCACCAGAGCGGCGATCGGCAGTAGCACGAGGCTCTTCAGGAAACGGATCATCGCGCTCACAGGTCCTTCCTATTCGGCGGCCGAGGCGCTCTCGCCGATGCCAGCGGCGTTGAGGCGCTGGCGCATCTCCTTGCCGGTCTTGAACACCGGGATCGCCTTCTCGGACACGGCAACGGCCGCGCCCGTGCGCGGGTTGCGTCCCCGGCGCGCCTCGCGACGCTTCACCGAGAACGCGCCGAAGCCGCGCAGCTCCACCCGGTCGCCACGAGCCAGCGCGTCGGAAATGGTGTCGAGGATCGCGTTGACCAGGATCTCCACGTCGCGTTGGTAGAGATGCGGGTTCTGCTCGGCGATCTTGAGGACGAGCTCCGACTTGATCATGGCGTCTGGTCTTCTCGCGGGATCTGGCGGGCTGCGGAGAGCGGACGTTCAGGGAGCCGGGCGCCAGAGCGCCAGCAGCCCGCCCTGCGCGGCCTGTGCCTCGGAGCCGACGGCTCGGAGCCGGGCCGCAAGGCCGTCGAGCCCGAGGAGATCGGCGCCGATGCCGGCCGCGGACCACAGGGAGAAATTGCTCTCGGTCGAGGGCTTCCAATCCTTGATCGGCAGGTCCTTCTGGACGCCGCGGGCGCTCTCCAGCCACGCCGCGGCTTGGCGCTCGCTGCCGAGCTCGTCCACCAGCTTCAGCGGCACGCTCTGGCGGCCGCTGAAGACGCGGCCATCCGAGACGGTGGCGAGCTGGCCCGGATCCATGCCCCGCCGTTCGGCCACGAGGCCCTTGAACCACGCGTAGGTGTCGCCGACCACCGCGGCGAGCGCCGCACGCGCTTCCGGCGAGGTCGGGGTGAAGCCCGACGGCTCGGCCTTCAGCGGCGACGACTTCACCGACTCGACCTTGACGCCGACCTTGTCCAGGAGACCCGACACATCCGGGTACTGGAACAGCACGCCGATCGAGCCGACGAGGCTCGTCTCGCGCGCCACGATGTGGTCGGCCGCGATGGCGGTGATGTAGGCCCCGGAGGCGGCGGTGCCGTCGACGAAGGCGACGATCGGCTTCTTGGCGGCCAGCGCCCGAAGGTTGCGGAAGATCTCCTCCGAGCCCGTGGTCGTGCCGCCGGGCGAGTTGATCGAGACGATCACGCCCTTCACGGCAGCCGCGTCGCCGACCCGCTTCATCAGCTTGGCGGTGGCCTCGCTGCCCGCGATGAAGCCCGAGACGGAGATGCGGGCGATCTGCGGCCGCACGGCGAAGCCGCCCTCCGCGCCGGTGCGGACCCGGTAGCCGACGGCGCCGACGGCCACGATCAGGCCACCGATGCCGAGCACGCGCCAGAGAGACAACCTGCGGCGCAGGCGCCGCCGGTCGATCAGCAGTTCGGCGTCGGCTGCCATGCTGTGCCTTCCCCTGAAGCCCCGGCCGCTCCCCTCGACGGGGTGCGGGAGCCACGCTCCCGCGCCGGGCAAGTCCTTGGTTTCCTTCGGCTCACTCGGCCGGAGCCGAGCGAGGCCGGTGTTCTAAAGCATTTACCGCGGGCGTGGATATGGGGCGGACGAAGAAAATGACGGGGTGGCCCGCCCCTGTCGCCTCGCAGGGGCCGACCCGACCTGCGATCCGCCATCAACAACCTTGAATTGTCGCGCCAAAAAAGAACCCGCGCAGGACGGTGGTCCTGCGCGGGTTCCTGGAATTTCGGATCCGCCGCCCGGACGAGCCGGGCGGCAGAGAGGCGTCTTACTCGTCGTCGGAGCGCTTCTTGTTGAAGGCGGCGCCCAGGATGTCGCCGAGGGAGGCACCCGAATCGGCCGAGCCGAACTGGGCCATCGCCTCCTTCTCCTCGGCCATCTCGAGGGCCTTGATCGAGACCTGCACGCGGCGGGCCTTCCGGTCGAACTGAACGACGCGGGCGTCGAACTTCTCGCCGGCGGCGAAGCGCTCGGGGCGCTGGTCGCCGCGGTCGCGGGCGAGCTCGGCGCGACGGATGAAGGTGGTCATGTCGGTGTCGACGATCTTCGCCTCGACGCCGGCATCCTTCACCTCGATCACCTCGCAGGTGACGATCTGACCCTTCTTGATCTCGCCGGCCTCGGCGAAGGGGTCACCGCCGAGCTGCTTCACGCCCAGCGAGATCCGCTCCTTCTCGACATCGACGTCGAGAACCTGGGCGCGGACCATGTCGCCCTTCTTGAACTCCTCGATGACCTGCTCGCCGGGACGGTTCCAGTCGAGATCCGACAGGTGGACCATGCCGTCGACATCGCCCTCGAGGCCGATGAACAGGCCGAACTCGGTCTTGTTCTTGACCTCGCCCTCGACCTCGGAGCCGACCGGGTGCTTCTCGGCGAAGCCCTCCCAGGGGTTCTGCAGGGTCTGCTTGAGACCGAGCGAGATGCGGCGCTTGACCGGATCGACCTCCAGGATCTGAACCTCGACCTCCTGGGAGGTGGAGACGATCTTGCCCGGATGGACGTTCTTCTTGGTCCAGCTCATCTCGGAGACGTGGATCAGGCCCTCGATCCCCGGCTCCAGCTCCACGAAGGCGCCGTAATCGGTGATGTTGGTCACGCGGCCCTTGAGCTTGGCGCCCTCCGGGTAGCGGGCGGCGATGCCCTCCCACGGATCGGCCAGAAGCTGCTTGATGCCGAGCGAGATGCGGTGCGTCTCATGGTTGATCTTGATGATCTTGACCTTGACCGTCTGGCCGATGGTCACGACCTCGGACGGGTGGTTCACGCGGCGCCACGCCATGTCGGTGACGTGCAGCAGGCCGTCGATTCCCCCGAGATCGACGAAGGCGCCGTACTCGGTGATGTTCTTGACGACGCCGTCGATGACCTGACCTTCCTCAAGGTTGGCCACCAGCTCGGAGCGCTGCTCGGCGCGGCTCTCCTCGAGCACCGTCCGGCGCGACACGACGATGTTGCCGCGGCGGCGATCCATCTTGAGGATCTGGAACGGCTGCGGGGTGCCCAGCAGCGGGGTGACGTCGCGGACCGGGCGGATATCGACCTGCGAGCGCGGCAGGAACGCCACGGCGCCGTCGAGGTCGACGGTGTAGCCGCCCTTGACCTGGTTGAAGATCGTGCCGGTGACGCGGTCGTTGTTCTCGAACGACTTCTCGAGCTTGACCCAGCTCTCCTCGCGGCGCGCCTTGTCGCGCGAGATCACGGCTTCGCCCAGCGCGTTCTCGATCCGGTCGACGTAGACCTCGACCTCGTCGCCGACCTTCAGCTCGCCTTCCCGGCCGGGGCCGGTGAATTCCTTGAGGGCGACACGGCCTTCCGTCTTGGCGCCGATGTCGATGACGGCCACGTCCTTCTCGATCGCGACGACGCGACCCTTGACGACGGAGCCTTCGGTGATCTCGTGTTCGAGGAAGCTCTCCTCGAGGAGTGCGGCGAAATCGTCGCGGCTCGGGCTGCGCCCCAGAGCGGTACCTGCGGACATTCTCTCTCCTGAACGGCCTCCGGCGGAGGCCCGTTGCGTCGGCGGCTCGCGTTGCAGGCACCCTCGCTCGCCGCGGCCTCCCCGGAGTCTTTCGGGAGAAGCGACCGGTCCCGTGGGAGCCGGCTTGCCGACGCGTCGATACGGATGACGAGGGCGGTCCAGCCGGCGGCCCGGCGGGCGCAACGATGACGAGCGCGCGAGAGCGGATCCGGGAGGACGCGCGTGCCATACAGCATCGGCCCTGCGACTTCAACCGAAGGGGTGCGTTCGCGCCGCTGCGGAAGAGGCGTCCGCGGCGTGTTACCGCTTTTGCCCGCCGCCCTTGCCCGCTACCGTGCGGGCGCGATACCTCTGGCGGCAGACACGAGGGCTTCCGGCAACGGCGACGTGATCCTGCTCGTCCAGCAGGGCCATCGCTTCGCCGATCGCGTGGCGCACCGGGGTCAAAGACGGTGCCGGCAGGCGGAAGCCGATCGATGTCCGGTCGGGAGGAATGAACGTGCTGCGCTTCCGTCTCCACCGTCCGGCTGAAGCGTGTCGGCCGCGGTCGTCCCATCTGGTCGGGCGGCCCGGGGCCTGAAGCGCCGATGCCGACCGGACGACATTCACCGTTGGAGATGCTGGCGCGCAAGCTCGACAGCATCACATTCCTGGCCGATTCGGATCGGACCGCGATCCTCGATCTGCCCCACACGGTTCGGAATCTGCCGGGCCGCCACGATATCGCCCGGTTCCGCGACCGGCCGAGCCAATGCTGCCTCGTGCTCCAGGGCTGGGTCTCGCGCTATGCGGCTCTGTCGGAGGGCGGCCGGCAGATCCTGTCGTTCTATATCGCGGGCGACATGCCGGACCTGCAGAGCCTGCACCTGCATCAGATGGACCACAATCTGGCTACCCTGACGCCCTGCACCATCGCCTTCATCCCGCACGACGCCCTGCGCCGGACCCTCCGGCGGCACCCGGATCTCGCGGATGCCCTGTGGCGCGATACCCTGATCGACGGGGCCCATTACCGCGAACGGATCACCAGCCTGGGCCGACGTCAGGCGCTCGGGCGCGTCGCGCACCTGTTCTGCGAGCTGTATCTCCGGCTGCGCGCGGTCGGACTGGTGAACGGCCTCAGATTCTCCCTGGCCCCGAAGCAGGCGGAATTAGCCGATTCGCTGGGCTTGACGAGCGTGCACCTCAACCGGGTCTTGCGCACCTTGCGG
This sequence comes from Methylobacterium sp. PvR107, assembly GCF_017833295.1. NCBI lineage: Bacteria > Pseudomonadati > Pseudomonadota > Alphaproteobacteria > Hyphomicrobiales > Methylobacteriaceae > Methylobacterium > Methylobacterium sp. PvR107. The sequence continues at coordinate 5,111,830 of NZ_JAFIBW010000001.1, read as the reverse complement.
GCACGCAAGCTGGTCACCCTCAGCAGCGGGGTTCTGACGATCGAGGATTGGGATGCCCTGGTCGCGGTGGCTGAGTTCGATCCGACCTTCCTTCACCAGGGCAACAACGCGCCGGCCGTCCGCGAGACGGCCGAACCCGCCTAGCCGCATTCAGCCGCCCTCAGGCTGCGCGGGCCAGGGGCGCGGCTGCGCCCTCCACTTCGTCGGTATGGACGTCGAACCGAGCGAGGTGCGCGGCGCCGAAGCTCGTCGTCAGGGCGCAGTCGGTCGCGTCCCGTCCGCGGGCCATGACGATGCGGCCGATCCGCGGCCGGTTGTGACGGGCGTCGAACGTGTACCAGCGCGGGCCGTCGGGTCCGTCGAGATAGACTTCGAACCACGCCGAGAAGTCCATCGGCGCGGGATCCTTCGGCACGCCGATATCGCCGAGATAGCCGGTGGCGTAGCGCGCCGGGATGTTCATGCAGCGGCACAGGGTGATCGCCAGATGCGCGAAATCCCGGCAGACCCCGACCCGCTGGGTGTAGCCGTCGAAGGCGGTGCGGGTTGCGTCGGCCTGCTGGTAGTCGAAGCGCAGATGCGCGTGGGCGAAGTCGACAATCGCCTGGACCCGCGCCCAGCCTTGCGGCGTGCCGCCGAACAGCGACCATGCGACGCCCGAGAGCTTGTCGGTATCGCAGTAGCGCGAGCCGAGCAGGTACATCAGGACATCATCGGGCAGATCCTGCACGGCGCGCTGGCGCGCGCTGGGTGCCTGATCGTCCGGGAGGCCGCTGTCGGCGATCGTGAAATCGGCCGCCATGGTGATCCGGCCGCCCGGCGCGACGATGCGCGTGCAGGCATTGCCGAATTCATCGACGTGCTGGCGGGCGGGGATCGGCGGATCGAACGTGATCGTCTCCGGGGTCACGAGATCGCTCCGGCGCTCCGGACGCACGTTCAGGAGCAGGTTCATCGGCGTCGGGCCGACAGTATCGAGGGCGATCGAAAAACCGGTGCGAATCTGCATCGTCGGGAACCATGTCGTAAACCGCCGCTCGGCTGGGCGAGTGGCCGGTGGTGTCAATCCAGGGCCTTGGAAAGCGATGAGCCGAAGCAGAGTTCCACTTGGAATCACAGTTACTGCCTGGCGGCCTGCTCTAATATTCAGCAGGCGCGGCGCGCGCCGGCGCCCGATGTCTTCGCGCGACTGACCCCAGGGCCTGTCGCGGCAGCACAGCTCTGCCCGGCTCAGCGCCATGTTGCATCGCACAGGGCACGCTCGTATCCCTGCCGCCGTGGGGGCCGGAACGCCCGGACCCCGCCGAGACCCGGTGCCAGACGATCGATGCCGATGACGCCCGACAAGCTCTCCCTGCCCAAGGACAAGATCCGGGTCCTGCTGCTCGAAGGCATCAATGACAGTGCCGTCGCGCTGATGCGCGCGGCCGGCTACACCAACCTGACGCGGCTGCCGAAGGCGCTTGATCGAGAGGCCCTGCACGCGGCACTCCAGGGGGTGCACATGGTGGGCATCCGCTCCCGGACGCAGCTCGACGCGGCAGCCTTCGAGGCTGCGGACCGGCTGCTCGCGGTGGGCTGCTTCTCGGTGGGGACGAATCAGGTCGATCTCGAGGCGGCGCGCCACCGCGGCATCCCGGTCTTCAACGCGCCGTTCTCGAACACCCGCTCGGTGGCCGAGCTGACGATCGGCGAGATCGTGATGCTGCTGCGCCGGATCGTGCCGCGCTCGGTCGGCGCTCATGCCGGCCGCTGGGACAAGTCGGCGGTCGGCTCGCTCGAGGTCCGCGGCAAGACGCTCGGCATCGTGGGCTACGGCAATATCGGAACGCAGCTCTCCACCCTGGCGGAAGCCATGGGCATGCGCGTCCTGTTCTACGATCACACGGACAAGCTGCGCCACGGGAATACCGAGCCGACCGAGACGCTGCACGAGCTGCTTGCCCAGAGCGACGTCGTTTCGCTCCACGTGCCGGAGACCGACGCCACGGCCAACATGATCGGCGACGCCGAGATCCGGGCCATGAAACCCGGTGCGTTCCTGATCAACAACGCGCGCGGCACCGTGGTCGATCTCGACGCGCTCGCGGCGGCCCTGCGCGACGGCCACCTCAAGGGTGCCGCGGTCGACGTCTTTCCCGTGGAGCCGGGCTCAAACGCCGAGGCCTTCGTGAGTCCGCTCCAGGAGATCGAGAACGTCATCCTCACGCCGCATGTCGGCGGCTCGACGGAGGAGGCCCAGGAGCGCATCGGGGCGGAAGTGGCCCGCAAGCTCGTGGACTATTCCGATATCGGCTCGACGGTCGGTGCGGTGAATTTCCCGCAGGTGCAACTGCCCGCCCGGCCGACCGGCACGCGCTTCATCCACGTCCAGCGCAACCTGCCAGGCATGCTGGGGCGCCTCAACGACGTGTTCTCCCGGGGCCACGTCAACATCGCGGCGCAGTTCTACCAGACCGACGGCGAGGTCGGTTACGTGGTGCTGGAGACGGACGCCACCGACGCGGATGCGGAGGGGCTGCTCGACGAGATCCGGGCCATACCGGGCACCATCCGCGCCCGACTGCTCTACGAGCGGCGCTGAGCGCACGGTTACGCAATCGGCGGGCATTTACGCTGCCCGCGTGAACGTGCCTGCGACTGCCGCGTTCGTCTTGCGTGGCCATGCCGGCCGCTGTTCAAGTGGCGTGCGACCGGTCCCGGTGGATCGGATCGGCGGCGGAGGATTGACGTTGACGAAACGTGTTGCGCGCGCCTTGGCCGGCCTCGTGCTCGGCATCGCCGGGACGGTCCCAGCCGCCTCGGATGCCTCGGCGGATTGCCTCCGCCGCGTCTATAACCGCTCGAACCTCGTGCTCGTCGTGCGGAATGAGGCGGGACCGCCGGTGACGCTGCCGCCCGGGCGATCCCTGCCCGTGCGCCTGTCGCGACCGGGCCAGATCGACGTGTCAGCCTATTGCGGCATCCCAGGCGTCGGCGGCGAACCGGTGCTGCACCGGACCTTCGATTACGAGGCTGTGCTCGACCGCTGCTTCGTCCGGTTCGGCGACGATCTGTTCGTCCCGCAACTCGGGCGCGGATTTTTCGGGACGCAGGAAACCGCGCCGTTCACGGTCAACAATCCGCGTCAGGGCGACATCATCCTCGGGCCGGCAGCCCAGCCGGCCTGCGCAGTCCCGGGCGCCGTCCTGAGCCGCCGCGGCTGATCGCTCAGAGATAGTGCCGGAAGACGACGCCGCCGTCCTCGGCCGCGTCGGGCTGACAGGGGGCGACCGGCCCGATCAGCGGGCTGGCCAGACGCAGGGCGATCAGGCCAAGGGCTGCGAGCGTCGGGGCGATGAACCGGAACGGGCGAGCGAGCATGAGCGCCTCCGTCGCGCGATCGCCGCTTCAGGAAGAGTCCTGTGTGCAGCCCTGGCGCGCTTGTGAAGCATCGCACCAGGCAGTCGAAGCCGAGGTGCCGCAGCGCACATCGGTCACGTTCCGCCGGAACCGCTGCCGGCCTGACACCACCCGGTTACGGTCGGCCGATTGCGTCGACCGCGTCGCTGGCATGTATCCCGACGCGCTCCTATGCTGCCTGCAGCCGGGATGTACCTGCGGACGCGTGTCACGGTGCGCGGCCGTGCCGAACCGGCGCCAATGATTGCGTGAACGAGGACGCGCGTATGCTCACTCAGACTGGCAGCACGATCCTGCGGGAGGATCTCGGTGTCGAGGAGACGATCGAGTCCGACAACATCGTCCGCTGGGACGGCGAGCGGCTCTATGTCGAGCAGGACGTTTTTCACAACGGCCAGCTCGTTCATCGCAAGTATCGCCGCACCGTCACCGAGCCCGTGGCGCGTGTGCTCTGGACGATCATCAACCGCGCCAAGCAGTAAGCGGCGCTGCGGGATCGCGTGCGGTGGGCCGACAGGGTCACCGCACGCGACCGGCGATGGCGTCCCGGCGCGGGCCGGTGAAGCGCCTCGGTGTAAGGAATGTCCCCGATCCCGGGCCGGACCGCGACGCAGGCCGGCATACGCCAGATCGAGGATTTCGGCCTGCAGCCTGCTTCAGGCGGCTACGGCGTCCGGCGTCTCGACCAGTGTGAGATGCACCGGGCGGACTGCGTCGAGACGCTCATGCGCGGCGTCGAAGGCGGCGCGAATGGTTGTGGTGGCATCCTCGACGGCGACCAGCACCGCCAGCTTCTGCGTGGTCGCCCGATCCGCGATGCCGCGGGCGGCGCAGACCAGGGACTGCTCCAGATCCAGGAACTCGATCTCGGTATCGGCCCCGGCCTCCTGCGTGGCCGTCGCGAGGCGCGCAAGCACAGCTTCCAGCGCGTGACGCAGGACGAGCGTCCGCACGCGCTCCTGAAAGGGCGCCCTCTCGTCGATCTTCATGGGAATCAGTCCGCGTTCGGGAACACGGCTAAGCTCTCATACTTCCGCGGACTGTGCAGCCACCTTTTTGCAACAGCATAATACAGTCTCGCAGGCAGCAGGTGCAGCGCGCCGAGCATCGTGCCAGTCAATGTTTCTGGAAAGATGCTGGCACTATTCGAGTTCCTATGGGGTCCAGCTCGGTTCTGCCGCTCGGCGATAGGGGGTGGGATGCCGAAGAGGTAAAAGATTAATCTGTATTCGTCAGCCGAAGATCCGCCGCACCGGTGTCGACGGCAGGGCCGGCCGGCAATCGTTTGAGCGGTCTGCACCGGACATCGCAACTCCCCAATCGTTCCGGCAAGGGGCCGCGGCGGATGTCAGTATGGCGTGCCCTGCGCGCGCCGGGTACGCAGGGCCTCGGCATACCATTCCAATTCATCGAGGAACCGATTCGCGGCTTGCTCGAGCCAAGGCTCGGCGGGCGTTCCGTCTTCGTCGATGGCTTTCTGAAGACGGGGAATCGGCAGGAGCGAAGGGATGCTGGGCATGCCCATCTCTGCGAGCATCGCGCGCAGCGGCATGGCCGCCCGGACACCGCCGAACTGTCCCGCCGAGTAGCAGCAGATCGCTGACGGCCGCCAGTAATACTCCTCGAGGAAGTGATCGAGGGTGTTCGAGAGCGCGGGCGGGACCCCGTGATTATACTCGGCGGAGACGATCAGGAACGCGTCGGATCCACGATACAGGGCGGCCAGCCGCTCGAGCGGTTCCGGTGCCCCGCCGGCCGGATATTCTTTGTGCATCCGGTCGAGCAGCGGAAGCTTCAGCTCGGCAGGATCGACGAGCGGCGCGGCATGGCCCCGCGCCTGCAGCTTCGACGTCAGGAAACGCGCGGCCCGGATGCCGATCCGGTCGGTTCGGACGCTGCCGAGAATGACGGGCACGGTCAGGGTCATGATGGCCTCCGATCGGCGCGATCATGCCAGAGCCGGGCGCGCCGCTCCAGACACGCCGCGCGCCCCGTCCGGTCAGGCCTTCGCGGTGCCGGTCAACGCGGCCGCCGCGATGCCCACGGGGCCGCCGCTCGCGTAGGCGGCGATCGCCTTCGTCACCTGCTGCAGGATGGAGTCCAGACCATTTCCGATGCTGGCCGCGGATGACGCGTCGCCGCTCGGGGATCCGCCCGCGACCGATGCGGTGTCCGAGGCGCTGCTCGCCTGGCCGGACTGCGTGCCGTCCGCGGCGCCAGGCGCGAGCGGATGGTGGTGGTGATTGCGAGGACGTTGGACCGGGGTCGCATCGCCCGCGGCCTGGCTCGCGTTCGACACACCGGAGGTCGCGGCGGCCCCGGCGGCGTCGGCCGAGTCGGTCGGCGACGTGACGCCGTTCTGCAGGCCCATCTGGCTGAAGTCGGATTGCAGTTGCAGGAGCGAGGCCATCAGATCGTTCGACATGGCCGGCGCGGCGGCCGTGCCGCTCGACTGGGCGGCGCTGCTGGCGCTCTGGGCTGAGCCGGCAGCCTGCGACGCGGGTGTGAACGTGTCGGCATCCACCGGCTTTGCATTTGCGGCGCGCGCCTGACGCAACGCGCTGACGAGATCCTTCTGAAGGGATGTCCCTGAAACTGCGTTCACCGACATAGCCGAATCCTCTTGCCACCTTCCGGATTCGGCAGGCACGGCGCGTTCCAGAAATTCGCCTGTGATTTCAATCACCCACCCGGTCACGGCATCGGCAGGTTCGACCGCGCGGCAATTTCTGCCGGGACCTACCGAGCCGACATCGCGGGGCTGACGACCGGGCCGGGCGTGTGCGTGCCGGCGCGGAAAGCCAGCAGGGCAATCGCGTTCAGCAGGGCCCAGAGCAAGAACAGGACGCCGAGACCCGTGGCGACAGCCCCGGCGCGCGTGCCGGCGCTCTGGATGAGGATGCAGCCGCGCGTGAAGAGCGAGGCCATCGCCAGGGGCAGGCCGAAGACGGAGGGCATCGCGCACCGGAAACGTAGCTGGATTCCGGGCTCGCCGGCATGACGCAGACCGGTGCGAGCTCGCAGGGCTGGCCGGGGCGCTTCATGGGCACCCGCGAGCGCCTCGCGCTCGACCGCCTGCTCTACAGCGGTCTACGCCGCGGCGACGCCGTCCGTGTCGCGCGTCCGCACGTGCGCAACGGCCGCATCCGCATCGAAAGGAGAAGACCGGCCAGGCGGTGACGATCCGGATCCTCTCTCCCCTCGCCGCGTCGATCGCCTCGAGCCTCGTCGGGAAGCTGACGTTCATCGCGGGGGCGCGCGGCCGGCCGACGACCAGAAAAAACTTCGGGAACTGGTTCCGGAATGCTTGCGGGTCGGCCGGCGTGCCGGGCCGGGCCCACGGCCTGCGTGGAGCGAGAGCAGACAAGCCAGCACACACAAGATGTAAGAAAGTCGACGGTTCCCAGAGCAGGACTCGAGCCTGCGACAAGGCGGTGAACCGTCGCGGAATACTGCCGGTTTTTCGAGTACTGAGATTCTGCAAAAATTTCCAACCGAAAACTGTTATCGTCGATCTTTTTGAGGTTGTCTAACACAATTACACGCTTAATTTTAGAATAAAATCTATTAAATATTGTTAATATGGCAACGGCACAGGCGCTCGACGGGAACTACCGGGATGCGTGTGCGGGCCTCTTACTGAGCGTTGGGCTTGCGGCGGCTTTCGACCCGCCCCAGCCGTCCAAAGCACCGTGGGCGTTTTCCATAAGCGGTCATTTGCCAGACCTCTTGGGACTCCGTTCTGGGGTGGAAAGCGACCGTATTAGGGTGCGCCCTTGGGTGGCGAGCTGCCACAACCCAGGGTCATCGCGCCCAGCGGAAAAGTGGCGCATAAGGGACCATCACTGGCTTCGGACCGGCCGTCAGTGCGTGAGAGCAGCGAGCGCTCCCGGCCTGATCACGCGGAGCACCGTTTTGGCTAGCAGTAGGCCTTTAGCCATCCTCATTGCGGAGGCTGACGAGGTCGTCCGTATGGTCACGGCCGACATGCTGGAGGATGTCGGCTTCCAGACCATAGAGGTCCGCACGGCCGCCGAGGCGCTGGCGGTCCTGGAAGGACCGATCCCAGTGAGCATGCTGATTACGGGACGCGGCATCGTGGGCGATGGTGTTGCCCTGGCCCAACTCGTTCATCACCGTTGGCCCGCTGTTGGCATCATCGTCACCTCAGGGGCCGGAGCGGATCTTCAGGGCGTGTTGCCGCCGGGCGTGAGGCTGCTCAGCAAGCCCTACGACTTTGCAGACCTTATCCACGAAGTGGAGGCTGGCCTCGCACAGGTACACGACGAGCCCTCAGGCGCTCCCGTACTCCCCGGCGGTGTACCGCCCCATACGGGAATGGAGATGGGCAACGGCATGGGAGCTGTCGCCGCTCCCACGACAGAACCGGACAAAACGTAACGCTTGCTTTCACGACGGCTCGGTCTGACCCCCATCAGCTTGGCCGAGGCGATGTCCGCTTCTTGGGACTCTCGCTCGAGAGCAGACGGGCGTAGAATTACCCACAGGGGCCTAGCGCAGCATGAAGCTTCGTTCCGAGCGGGGGTGCTTCCCAAAGCCCACGGGACCGCCGCCTCGGCTCTGGCCGCCTCATGAGCCTTGGAGCCTGCCTGCAGGTACAATCAACGCGAGGAGCACACCGAGACCGGCGTCCGTGGCTGCTCCCTCAGCGCGAACCGTGTTGATGAGCTGGTTGCTCGCGTACCTAGAGTTGACTGACCTCGCATTTGACAGCATGAGCCCGATGGCCAGAGCAAGCGACAGGTGTCTAACCTGAAATATCTAACCTTCAGGGTTAGACAGAGCAACTTGGTAACCGGGGCAGATTGCCGGGCGGTCAGACCGTTGCGGCGTTTCTGACGAGATCCGGTAGGGACGGGATCGCGTCACCGTCCGGGATCCCAAGGCGGTCACCGAGGTAGCGGAAGAACGAGATCCCGAGCTTGGCACAGGTCTTCATCAGGCCGAACATGACGTCGCGGGCGGTGCGGCCGGCCTCGCTCATCGTCCCGCCCGAGATCTTCCGCTTGGTCACGCAGGCGCGGATGTCGTTCTCCGAGCCGTTGGTGTGGAGCGGGATCTCGGGCCGCTCCAGCACGCGGAGCAAGGCGGCCTTGTGCCGGTGCAGGCGGGCGAGCAGCCGGTCGAGCATCACTGCGCCGGTGCGGCGTGTGAAGATCCGGTCGAAGCGGGCGCGCAGGGCGCGGGCTCGTTTGGGGCAAGGGGCGCGGGCCCAGGCCTTCAGGTCGGCATAGAGCCACCAGATCAGGGTGCGGGTGAGCGCGATGGCTGTAAAGGGCGGACCAATTCCAGGCCGCCGTGTCGGAGCAAAATCAGGCCACTGGCAACGTGCAGCTCGAACGAAGAAGGGGCCCGATCGGGCCCCTTCTTCGTTCGTCGCCGATCGTAAGGGTCAGGCCGGCGGGATCTCGCCCGTCTCGGGGTCGTGAGGATCGGCGGTGGCCTGGTTTTGCTCCGCCCCTTCGGCCCGGCCGCGCCGGCTGCGGGAAGTTTTGAGGCGGTAGCTGTTGCCGTTCAGGCTCAGGATGCTGACGTGGTGGGTCAGCCGGTCGAGCAGCGCGCCCGTGAGCCGTTCCGAGCCCAGAACTGACGTCCAGTCCTCAAACGGGAGGTTCGAGGTCACCACGGTCGAGCCACGCTCGTAGCGCTGCGAGAAGACCTCAAACAGCAACTCCGCCCCCGTCGACGACAGCGGCACGTAGCCGAGTTCGTCGACGATCAGGAGCTTGACCGCGGCTAGTTCGCGCTGAAGCCGGAGCAGACGACGCTCGTCGCGCGCCTCCAGGAGTTGGTTGACCAGCGAGGCCGCGGTGGTGAACGTGACCGAGAAGCCCTTCTGGCAAGCCGCCAAGCCGAGAGCCAAGGCGATGTGGGTCTTGCCAGTGCCCGAGTTGCCAAGTGCGATGACGTTCTCCCGGCCGAGGATGTAGCCACAGCGGGCCAGTTCCAGCACGAGCATCTTGTTCAGGCTCGGGATCGCGGCAAAGTCGAACGTGTCGAGGCTCTTCACCGCCGGGAAGCGCGCCGCCCGGATGCGGCGCTCGACCATGCGCCGCTCACGGTCGATCAGCTCCAGTTCAACCAGCCGCAACAGGTAGCGCGAGTGGTCCAGGCCGCTCTGAGCGCACTCGCGGGCAACCTTGTCGTACTCGCGCAGCACCGTGGGCAGCTTGAGCTGCTTGAGGTGGTGAGCCAGCAGGACGCCCGGCGTGGTCTCGTCGCGCGCCGGGCTCATGCGGCCACCTCCGGCACCAGCACGGCATAGTCGGCAGCCACGGTGGTCCGCACCGTGGTTCTGGGCAGGTGCGGATAGGCTGCCAGGTCGAGCCGGGGCGGTCGGTGCTCGAGTCGGGCCAGCGCAATCAGCTTGACCGCATCGAAGCCGATCGCCCCGAGCCGGATCGCCTCCGCGACGGCTGCGGCCACCACGTCCTTGGGCATCGCCTCCATCAGGCGCAGCACCTGGATGAACTCGCGCTTGCCCCGGTTGCCCATGCGCGCCTCCAGGAGATGGCGCAGGTGCTGGAACGCCTCGGGCAGATCCCAGTCCTGGAGGGCCGCCGCTTGGTCGAGGGCGTTCGGCTTGGTCTCGATCAGCGCGAGGTAGTGCAGCGGCTCGGAGACGAACACGCCGGTGCCGTAGCTGCGTTCGTGCCGGGCGATCTCGATCCCGCCGCACAGGATCACGACCTCGTCGACGAAGCCCTTCACCAGCACGTCCCGGAAGCCGTAGGCGGTGGGCACCGAGTAGTCGTTGCCGTGATAGCGCACCAGCGCGGTCGAGGAGACACGACCAGCCCGCTTCTCGCACGGCTCCAGCGGGACCGCCGGCAGGGCGCGCAGGACCGCACGGTCGGCCACGAGCCGCGTACCGATGAGCTCGGCAGACCGACCGGCACACTCATCCTGCCGGACTCGGCAGCGTCGCTCCAGATCAGCGTTCAGCGCCTCGAACGAAGCTGCCTCCGGAGCCGGGGTCATGAAGTTGGACCGGGCGAACTTGACCAGCCCTTCGACTTTGCCCTTGTCGTTGCCCCTGCCCGGACGGCCGAAGCGGTCGCGGAACAGGTAGTGGCTCACCAACTCGGTGAAGGCGCGCGTGCGCTCGCGCTGCCCGTCACCGCAGATCTTGGCGACCGCGATCTTCGTGTTGTCGTACAGGATCGACAGCGGCACGCCCGTGAAGAAGGCGAAGGCGGCGACGTGCCCGTCGAGGAACGCCTCGGTGGTCTCCCGCGGATATGCCTTCACGAAGCAGGCGTCGGAGTGCGGCAGGTCCATGCAGAAGAAATGGATCTTGCGACGCACGCCGCCGATCGTGGCCACCGCCTCGCCGAAGTCAACCTGGGCATGGCCAGGCGGGTGGGCCAGCGGCACGAAGGTCTCCCGCCCCTGCGATCGGCAGATCCGCACGTGGTCCTTCACCACCGTGTAGCCGCCGGCATAGCCGTGCTCGTCGCGTAAACGCTCGAAGATCCGCTTGGCCGTGTGCCGCTGCTTGATCGGCGCGCTTCGGTCCGTTTCCAGGATGGCCGTGATCACCGGCAGAAGAGGCCCAAGCTTCGGCTTCTCGACCGGCTTCGAGCGCGTATAGCCCGGCGGCAGGGAGAACCGGCACATCTTGGCGATCGTCTCTCGGCTCAGCCCGAACACTCGAGCCGCCTCACGCCGAGAGTTGCCCTCGATAAACACGAACTGCCGAACGGCCGCGTAGACTTCCACGGCAAACATCCCCAGCTCCTCTCGAAAGAGAAGCTTCTCCACTGGCCGGCTTTTACGCCGCCCGCATCAGCACGACGCCGACGCTCCAGTGGATGGTTTTGTCACCGCCCTACACAGTCCGAGCGCGACGGGCGGCGGTCCTGGCGCGCGCCGGCCGCGATCCTGGCGCGGCGACCGCATCTGGCGTAGGAGCGGCGTCCAGCAGAGCGGAGACGCTGATGCCGCGCCGCGCTGCCGCCGTGACGCAGGCCGACATCGCCCGAGCGATTCGCGCCATGCGCGATGCGGGTTTTCCGAAGGTGCGGGTCGTGATGCGCGAGGGAAGCATCACCATCGAGCCGGGCGAGCCCGTCGAGGCGCCAGCCGGCCGCCGGCTTGCCGACCGGGAGCATGTGGTGGTCCTATGAGGTCCGCCATGCCCCGCCCGCGCCCGAAGCACCTCCACCGTGAGACCATCCGCCACGGCGAGACGGTCTGGTACTTCCGGCGTGGGTCCGGACCGCGCATCCGCTTGCGCGCAGCGTACGGCACGAAGGCGTTCGTGGCCGAGTATGAGGCCGCGTTGGCGGGCCAGCCCGCGCCCGTGGCGAAGGGCGTCACAGTCGGCACCATGTCATGGCTGATCGGCCGCTACATGGTGAGTGCCCACTGGACCGAGGCGCTGTCGACGGCCACCCGCGCGCAGCGGTCCGGCATCCTGAAGGAGACCGTGCGCATCGCCGGCACCGAGCCGATCGAGGCGATCAGCGCGCGGGCCATCCGGGAGGGCCTGGACCGCCGTGCCGCCCGACCACATGGCGCCAACAACTGGCTCAAGACGATGCGCGGCCTGTTCGCCTTCGCGGTCGAGCGCGAGTACCTGCAGGCCGATCCGACCCGCGGTGTGAAGCTGCTCAGCGGTCCCAATGATCGCAACGGCTTCCACACTTGGACCGAGGACGAGGTCGCCCGTTTCGAGGTGCGCTGGCCGCTCGGCACCCGCGAGCGCCTGGCGCTCGACCTCCTGCTCTACACCGGTCTGCGCCGGGGCGACGCCGCCCGCGTCGGACGCCCGCACGTGCGCGATGGCCGGATCCGTATTCAGACGGAGAAGACCGGCCAGGACGTGACGATCCGGATCCTTCCGCCCCTTGCCGCCTCGATCGCCGCGAGTCCGGTCGGCGAGCTGACCTTCATCACCGGCGAGCGCGGCCGACCGATGACGAAGGAGAGCTTCGGGAACTGGTTTCGGGATGCCTGCGCGAAGGCCGGCGTGCCGGGCCGAGCCCACGGCCTGCGCAAAGCCGGCGCGCGACGAGCAGCCGAGAGCGGCGCGACTGAGGCTGAGCTGAACGCGTGGTTCGGATGGGCCGAGGGAAGCCGTGAGAGCGCGACTTACGTGCGCGGCGCCAATCGAACGAAGCTGGCGGAACGTATTGCCGACCGTTGGAACGGCGACGCTATTCCCGCACCTCAGCACCCGGTGCGGGAGCGAGAGCAGAAAAGCTCGAAAGTTCAGGGCGTTGCTGGAGTGATGGCTCCCCGAGCAGGACTCGAACCTGCGACAAGGCGATTAACAGTCGCCTGCTCTACCAACTGAGCTATCGGGGATCACGGTCGCGTCTGTACACACCGGGATCGCGGGGCGCAAGGCCCTCGGCGCGCAATCTGCGCATCGCTGACGCCTCGCAGCGGGCGTCGCAGGAGCAAGGCGCGCGCCTGCGGCCTGACGGCAACAGCTGGGTCGATCGGCAACAAGCGATCGCGCAACTCGGCCCAGCGGTCGGATCCAGGCAAGAGCGTATCGGCGCCGCGGGTCATCCGAGCGTCACGACGCACGCCTACGGGACCAGCCTCGCCGGTCGAGCCGGCTTCTGCGCGCTGCACACATGCTGACCCATCGCTGTCTCGACCCCCAGGATCCGTACGGTGAACGGGAGGTCCGCGTCGCCTTCGAGTGGATCGCCGGCGGCCCACGGCTGATCGCAGCCTTCGACGATCTGCAGGCCGACATCCTGCCCGATCTCGTCGAGGCCCAGTGCGACGACCTGCGTCGCGAGATCGTCACGGCCGTACCCGGGCCCGAGACACGTCAAGCCTGGAATGCAGAGGCGACGGTCCCCCGGGTCTGCGGGCACTGAGGGGCCATCCTCGCCCGGTCGCGACCCAAGTCTGCACGGCGCAGCGTCGATCAGCCGAACACGCGCCGGGCCAACGGGATTGCCGGCGCGACTTGAGCATCGGCGGTCCATTTGCGCCCGTGAGACTACATAGGTGCCGTCATGCGCGTTCAAAAGCGAACGCACGGTCCAGAAACTGCAATTTTTCTGACGGATAATGCGAGAGTTTCGGTTTGAACACAGCGCAAGGATGAAGTGGAAATTTTCGAATTTGCCGGCTATATTTGGATGTGCGGTGCGTTCGCTAGCTCTATGTCTTAAGCGTTCCGGTTCTCCTGCGAACGTGACCTCGGGCCCATGCGCATTTCTCTCGGACTCAAGCTCTCAGCTGTTATCGGTCTGCTGGCCTTTGTGGCGGTCGGCATCTCGCTCTTCGCGATCCGCCAATCGAGCCGGGAGCAGGAGCGCGCCGCCGCCACCGACAGGATCTGGAACGCCGGGCTGCAAGCCGGGGCACTCGGCCAGGCCATCGAGCATGCCGTCGTGCAGACGACAGCGCTCTACACTGCCGAGGACAAGACGGAGGCGCGAACGCGTCTCTCCGCGCTCCATGCGGCTCTGCTGGTGGTGGAGCAGGTCCGCGTGCCGTTTCTCGAAGCCATGACGGACCAGCTGCCCGAGGATCGGCGTCGCCGGTTCGACCTGTTCGTCAAGGAATTCATCGCCTACCAGAATGACACGGCCGAGCTGGGACTGACCATCTCGCCGAAGGCGGCCCTCATCCAGGCCACGGACGAGGCGACGGTCAGGAACCGCGAGCACATGATCGCCGAGATCGGTGCCCTCGGGCGCGACGTACTCGGCCGCCTGAACGCGCGCCGCGCCGCCGACGCCGCAGATCGCAGCCAGGCGCGGATCACCCTCATTGGCGTGCCGGCGGTGGCGCTGGCGATCGGCCTGCTTGCCGCGATCGGGATCATCGTCACGCAGGTCCGGCGACCGCTGCACCGATTGAAGGTCTGCATGACGGCTCTGGCGGCCGACGAGCTCGAGCGAACGATTCCGTTCACGAGCCGCCGCGATGAGATCGGCGAGATGGCGGGCGCCATCGCGGCGTTTCGGACGGCGCTCATCGAGAAGCGAAGTCTCGACCAAGAGGCGCAGGCACGCCGCGATCGCGACCGGATCCGGGCAGAGGCCTTGGCCCAGGCGACTCGCGCATTCGAGACCGAGACACGCCGCGCTGTCTCGGATCTCGCGGGCTCCGCCGAGGCGATGCAGGCGGCGGCCGATACGCTGTCGGGGAATGCCGGCGTCATGGCCGTGCAGGCGACCGTGGTGGCTGGCGCCTCGAGCCAGACGGCCGGGATCGTTGACAGCATCGCCAGTGCGGCCGAGGAGCTGTCGGCCTCCGCCCGGGAGATCGAGACTCGCGTCCGTCAGACCAGCGAGATCGCCGCGACGGCTCGCACCGACACGCAGGGCCTGGCGCAGACGGTGTCGAGCCTGGCGCAGGCGGCCGAAGAGATCGGCGCCGTGGTCACGCTGATCCGCGATGTCGCCGAGCAGACCAATCTGCTGGCGCTCAACGCCACGATCGAGGCCGCGCGCGCGGGCGCGGCGGGCCGCGGCTTCGCCGTGGTCGCCGCCGAGGTCAAAGCCCTTGCCGGACAGACGGCGGGCGCCACGGACCGCATCACCGGGCAGGTGGACTCCATCCAGAAAGCTGCGGATCGGACGGCGGCCGCCATCGCGGCGATCGGCGAGACGATCGCCCGGATGAGCCTGATTGCCGCGGAGGTCGCGGACGCCACCGACCAGCAGGGCCATGCCAGCCAGGAGATCGCGCGCGCGATCTTCAGCGCGGCCGAGGATGCGCGGAAAGTCTCCGAGAGCGTCGCGGGTGTGCGGGCGGCGGCCGCGTCCAATGAGGCTCAGGCCGGACAGGTGCGGGGCAGCGCGTCGCGGGTGAATGCGGGCACGCACAGCCTGCAGCAGGCGATCGAGACCTTCATGGCCCAGGTCCACGGCGCCTGACGCCGGTCAGGCCGCTGAGACACAGCAACGGTCAATGATCGGTAAGATGGAGGCCTCGCCCGGAATCGAACCGGGGTGCAAGGATTTGCAGTCCTCTGCGTAACCACTCCGCCACGAGGCCTTCTGAACGGCGCCGAGGCACCGTGCGGAGCTGGGCGGTCAGCTCCGGGTGCGCGTCTCTAGCAGAGGTCGGCGGCCGCAGGCAACGGCTGCGACGCGCGAAGATGCAGGATCGTGTCAGCTCTGCCAGACCCGGGGCATCGGCAGGCCACGATAGCCGGTCAGGAAGCGCGCGATGAGGCCACGCAGCGGCCCGACGGCACCGGACAGGGCGCGGATGGCGAGATGCCCGTTCCAGGCGCTGGCGGCCGCTTCGATCCCGGATGCGCCGGCTTCGGCCAACCGCGCGCGCGCCTCGTCCAGGCGCGCCTCGGCGCCGTCCGAGACGTCGAGCAGGGTCGCGCAGGCGCCTGCCCCGCCGCCGATCGCCGGTCGCGCGAGGAGGTCGCTGATGGGGCCATCGAGCACGAAGCTGTCGGCGTAGACCAGACGCCCTGCGCGGCGCACCCGCCAGGCATCGGCGAACAGCCCGTCTGCGATGCGCTCGCCCCGCGCGGCGCGACCGAACGCGACGATTTCCGCGGCGACCAGCGCGGCGCCCGGTGCGAGGTCGGCCTCGAAGCGCCGCCGCACCCGTGCGTGGTCGAAGAGAATAGTCTCCTGCGGCAGCCAGGCGAGCTTTGCGCCGGCACCGAGCGAGACATGGTTCTCGATCCGGCTCACCGGTCCGTCCGAGCGGTAGATCTTCTCCGCGGCCGTGGTGGTCAGGACGAGGTCGCCTCCGGGCGCGAGATCGAGCGTGATCGCGAAGTGATCGCCGCACGCGACCCCACCGGCCGTGTTGACCAGCACGGCCTCGAGCGCGCCGTCGCCACGCGGGAAACGCAGCCGGGACGGGCCGGACTCCGCGAGGTCGATGATGCGCGTCGCCCCTCCCGGATGCGCCGGACCGGCCTGCAGCCGGACCTGTCCGTTCGAGCGCTGACGCAGCGGCGCCGCGCAATCCGCGGCTTGCCGCGAGTTAGGATCCGGGATGCGGCCGTGCATCAGGCGCGCTCGGATGCCTCGCCCGACACCGCCTCGATCGGCAGGGTCGGCCGGTCGAGGATGCGCCTTCCGAACAGGCTGGCGACCAGCTCGACCAGCACCCGGGCGCTGCGCCCGCGCTCATCCAGGAAGGGATTGAGCTCGACCACGTCGAGCGAACGCACGAGACCGGAATCGTGCAGCATCTCCATGATCAGATGCGCCTCCCGGAACGTCGCGCCGCCTGGCACCGTCGTGCCGACGCCCGGTGCGATCGACGGGTCGAGGAAGTCGATGTCGAGGCTGACATGCAGATGCGCACCGAGGGCGGCAACTCCGTCGAGCACGCGTCGTAGCGGGGCCACGACGCCGAATTCGTCGATGGTGCGCATGTCGGTCACGCCGACGCGCCGGGCCGTGACCAACGCGCGCTCGCCCGCATCGATCGAGCGGAGGCCGAACAGGTGGACGTGGCTCGGCGCGAGCGGCGGAGGCGCCGGCTCCGCGAACAGGCGCGGGAAGCCCGGCTCACCGCAGAGCGCGGCCAGCGGCATGCCGTGGACATTGCCGGAGGGCGAGGTCTCCAGCGTGTTGAAGTCGGCATGGGCATCGAGCCAGAGCACGAAGAGAGGCCGCCCCTGCGATGCGCAGTGGCGCATGACGCCGTCGATGGACCCGACCGAGAGGCTATGATCGCCGCCGACGGCCAGGGGAAGCGCACCGGCCTTGAGCGCGGCCAGGACTTCCCGAGACAGGGCGCGCGACCATGCGGCGACCGCGGTGAGACCCCGCGCCTCGGCCGGCTCGTCGGGAACGACGTCGCCGTGATCCGTGACCATATGGCCGAGGTCGGCGAGGGCACGGACCAAGCCGGCGGTGCGCAGGGCCGCCGGACCCATGAGGGCGCCGGGCTCGCTGGTTCCGACCTCGATCGGGACGCCGATCAGCGCAATGCTGCACGCTCGGTCGGGGGTGGCCTCGCTCGTCATCCGATCTCCCTCGGCCGCCCGGGGTCCAGCGGCGGCTCGTGCCTCGCAGCTGCTCTAGCAGGCCCCGGGCCGCGGTTCGATCACCGCGGCTGTCGGCCTCGTCGGCCGCCGATGATGCATGCCGCACAGGGACGTGCCCGGATGGCCGGTGCCGGCTTTCCGGCTCTCCGCATGAGCCGGAGATCGACAGACCCGGACCGCTCGAGCGCCGTTTACGCGCCCTTCACGAGCATTGCTTCTATGTTTCCGCGAGATTCTCCCCTCCTTCAAACTGTCCAGAGCCCACCATGACTATTCTTTCGCGGCTGAGCACGCGCCTTCCGGCGATGACCGTCGGGCTGGCGCTTCTCAGTGCCACCGCGATGGGCGGTTTCAGCTGGTACACGGCGCGGTCCGGACTGATGAGTGCGGCGCACGAGCGCCTTCAGCTGGCCGCTGCGGCGCGCCGGGACGGGATCGAGCTGGTGGCCGACCGGATGCAGGCCGACTTCCTGGCCGTCGCGGCCCACCCGCAGATCGTCTCGAACTTTCCCGACCTGATCGAGACGCTCGATCCGGCAAAGCCCGAGACCGCCGCCGTCATCGAGGCCTTCCGGGCGCCGCAGACGATGGAGGCGCGCGTGGCGCTCGACGGCACCGGGATGGCTTCGATGTATGGCCGCCGGCACGTCAAGGTTCACGAGGTGGCCCGCAAGCTGATCGCTCAGCCGGGCTACGCCGACCTCATGTTCCTCGATGAGGGCGGCCGGATCGCCTACACCACGACGAAAGGCGCCGACTTCGCCAAGTCGATCTCGGATGACACCCTTTCGCGGACCGCCCTCGCGCGTCTGGTCGAGCGTCTCAAATCCGCGGATTCGAACGCCGTGCTGTTCGAGGATTTCGCCGCCTACCCGGTGGATGGGGCTCCGGCCGCGTTCATCGGGCGCGCCATGACCAAGCGCGCGAACGTCGCCATGGGAACCGCGCAGGCGGCGGAGCGGATCGGCTTCATCGTCATGCGGGTGACGCCGACCCTGTTCGATCAGACGCTGGCCAAGCGGACCGGTCTGGGCGAGACGGGGCAGATCCTCGCGGCCGGTGCCGACGGGCTCCTGCGCAGCAATCCGCCGCTCAATCCGGCGGTGAAGGCCGGGAGCGGGCTCGCGCCGCTCGGGATCGCCGCTGACCAGATCAAGGCGGGCGGCAGCGTCGATTTCACCGCCGCCGACGGGCCGCACATGGCGGCCGTCTCGCCGCTCACCGTTCTGGGCGCGCCCTGGACGGTCATCGCGGAGCAGGCGCAGGCCGAGGCCATCGACGCCGTGCGCGCGCTGTCACGGACGTTGATCCTGACCGGCCTCTTCGTCCTGCTGGGCACGGCTCTCCTGGGCCTGCTGCTCGCGCGCTCGATCGTGGCGCCGCTGGGCGCGCTCACCCGCGCCCTGAAGGCGCTCGCCGACCGGCAGAGCCTCGCCGACGTGCCCGGCAGCAAGCGGCGGGATGAGATCGGGGACATCGCCCGCGCCGTCGTGACGATCCGGGACATGTCGCTGGAGGATGCCGCACAACAGCTGCAGACCACCGAGGCGGCGCGCCTGCGCGAGGAGCAGAGCCGTCGCGCCATGCTGAAGGAACTCGCCGACGGCTTCGAGCACTCGGTCGGCGGCATCGTGGAGGGCCTGACCGGCGCGGTGGCGGCTCTGCAGGACGCGTCCGGCACCATGCGGGTTGCTGTCGCCGGCACCTCGCAGCGCTCGACCAGCGTCGCCGGTGCGGCCCGGCAGACGTCCGACAACGTCAACGCCGTGGCGGCGGCCGCGGAGGAGCTGGGCGCGACCGTGCAGGAGATCGGCCGCCAAGTGGAGCAGGCCGCCGGCATGTCGGCCACTGCCGTCGGGGAGGCGCGCAGGGCCGAGCAGACGATGGCCGATCTCGCTGCGGCCGCGACGCGGATCGGCGACGTGGTCGGGATGGTCTCGACGATCGCCGGCCAGACCAACCTTCTGGCGCTCAACGCCACGATCGAGGCCGCGCGTGCCGGCGAGGCGGGTCGCGGCTTCGCGGTCGTCGCCGCCGAAGTCAAGGAACTCGCCACGCAGACGGCCCGGGCGACAGAGGAGATCGGCCGACAGGTGGAGGCAATCCAGGCTGTGGCGCGCGATGCGGGCGGCGCGATCCAGGGCGTTGCCGGTCAGATCGAGGCGATGAGCCAGGTATCGACCAGCATCGCGGCGGCGGTAGACCAGCAGGGTGTCACCACCCAGGATATCGTCCGCAGCATGGGACAGGCCTCGACCGGAACCGGCATGATGACGGCCGATATCGCCGAGGTCGCCCGGGTCGCCGACGATGCCGGCCAGGCGGCCGCTTCCGTGGCCCAGGCCTCCGACGCCCTTGCGGCGCGCTCGGAGCAGCTCCGGGCCGAGGTCGCGCAATTCCTGCGCAACGTGCGGGCGGCGTAGTCGCGTCGGCCGCCGGGGCGGACGGCCTCAGGCCGCCTCGGCCGGCACCGGCGCAGGCTTCTGCTCCCGCCGGCCGGCGAAGGCCTGGGCCGCCAGGGGCAGCTCGATCGCCGCGCAGAGGCCGCCCTCGCGCCGGTTCTCGAGGGTGAGCCGCCCGTTATGGGACTCGACGATGGCCTGGACGATCGAGAGGCCCAGGCCGAAGCCGCTCGCCTCGTTGAGGTTGCGCGCCCGATCACCGCGCACGAACGGCTGTAGCATGGCCTCGCGCTCGGCCTCTGCTATGCCCGGGCCCTGATCGAGCACGCAGACGCGGACGCCGCGCTCGGACGCGTCCATGTGGACCTCGGCGCGGCCGCCATACTTGATCGCGTTGTCCACGAGATTGGTCACGGCGCGCTGCAATTCCTCCGGGCGGCCCTGGACCAGAACGTGCCGGCTGCGGCCGACGCTCACCGGCGCGCCGAAATCCGAGAAATCGTCGCAGACGGTCTGAACCACCGAGGCGAGATCGACCAGGCTGTGGCTGCCGGTATCCCGGGTCTGGCCGTCGCGGACGAAGGACAGCGCCGTCTCCACCAGACCATTCATCTGATCCAAGTCGCGCAGGGTGGCGGCCCGGGCGGCATCGTCCTCGATGAACTCAGCCCGCAGGCGCAGCCGCGTGATCGGCGTGCGCAGGTCGTGGCTGATCGCCGCGAGCATCTGCGTCCGGTCGTCGATCAGCCGGCGCACCCGCGACCGCATCCGGTCGAGGGCCCGGGAAACCGCCAGCACCTCGCGGGGGCCTGCCTCCGGCAGCGCGACGTGATCGTCGCGGGTTCCGAACGCCTCGGCCGCGCCGGCCAGACGCTTCAGCGGGGCAGTCAGGGCCCGGGTCGCCCAGACGCTCAGCAGGGCCAGGGTCAGCGCCAGGAACACGACGGTGAAGATCAGCGCGCCCTGCTTCGGCGTTCGAAGCGGGTCATTGGGCAGGGTCGCCTGGAGCATCGCCCCGGCGGGGGTGACGATGCCGATATGCAGCCGCGCCGGCGAGCGGCTCTGT
Organism: Methylobacterium sp. PvR107; assembly: GCF_017833295.1. Lineage (NCBI taxonomy): Bacteria > Pseudomonadati > Pseudomonadota > Alphaproteobacteria > Hyphomicrobiales > Methylobacteriaceae > Methylobacterium > Methylobacterium sp. PvR107. Next base: position 5,090,985 of record NZ_JAFIBW010000001.1, on the reverse strand, counting down.
TCCGGGTCGCCGCCCGACAGGTCCGTGATGGTCACAGGCCGCCCGGCGCCGTTGCGCAGGCGGTGGATGACGGGAAGGTCGGGAACAGGTTTCGCGCCGGGCGGCACCGCCCCGTCCCAGCCTTCGACATGGATCAGCGGCAGGCTGTGACCGCTGGCCAGGAGTGCGGGCCGGGCGGCCGGATCCACCGCATCGAGGAGCCGCGCCAGCGTGCCCAGGCGGCTCGCCGCCACGCCCGGCAACTCGTCGGGATTCTGCGCCTCATGCAGGAGCAGGAACGCGACGGTCGCGACGACGTGCGCCACCGCGATGCCGGCGACCACCAGAAGCGCGATCTGGCCCGCGATGGTCGTCGGTCGCAGCCGGAGGCGCAGGCGTCGCAGCGCGGTCATGAGCGCGTCACCTCGGGCGTGAACAGGTAGCCGCCCGAGCGGATCGTGCGGATGAACTCGGGATTGCGTGTGTCGCGCTCGATCTTCTGCCGGATGCGCGAGATCAGCACATCGATGCTGCGCTCGAACGGGCCGGCCGTGCGCCCCTGGGTGAGATCGAGAAGCTGGTCGCGGGACAGGACGCGACCCGGGCGCAGGCACAGCGCATGGAGGAGGTCGAACTCGGCGCCCGTGATGGCGATGCGCGCACCCTCGGGCGACAGGACCTGCCGCAGGGACACGTCGAGCGTCCAGCCGGAGAAATGCAGGCGCCGGCGCTCGTCCGAATCGGGCGCTTCGGCAGCGACCCGGCGCAGGATCGCGCGGATGCGGGCAAGCAACTCTCGCGGGTTGAACGGCTTGGCGAGGTAATCGTCGGCCCCGAGTTCCAGGCCGAGGATCCGGTCCACATCCTCGGACTTCGCCGTGAGGATCAGGATCGGGATCTGGGAGGAGCCGCGCAGACGCTTGCACAGGCTCAGGCCGTCCTCCCCCGGAAGCATCAGGTCCAGGACGATCAGATCGATGCGGGATTCCGCGAGCGCGCGGTCCATGTCGGTCCCGTCGCCCGCCAGCGTGACGCGGCAATCGTTGCCCCGCAGATAGCGCGCGATGAGGGCCGAAATCTCCCGATCGTCCTCGACCACGAGGATGTGGGGTGTTGCCGGAGCAGTCATCGCGAAGGAGTCTGTGTGCGGTTCGGCCTGCATCATCAGGCTATTATGCGCCGATCCGACGATTATTCGAAGATGGTTGGCGGAACCAATTTGTAAGCGCGTGTTTCCCGCCTGCATCCTGCATTGGGTTGCGACATGACAAGGGGGAACCGATGACCGAGAACGAGGCTCGGAGCGAGTGGATCGCACCGCATCCGCCGGAACTCGCCTCACCGTGGCGCACCGAGATCCGGACGGCGCTTCAGGACGAGGCGCGGAGCTTCGCCGCCGACACGGTGCTCCCCCTGGCCGACGAGCTCGACCGGAAGAAGGGCGAGATGCCCCGCACGCTGATCGACGCCATGGCCGAAAAGGGCTGGTTCGGCATCACGATTCCCGAGCAACAGGGCGGCCTGGGCCTCGGCGTGTTCGAGTACTGCCTCGTCTCGGAGGAACTGGCGCGGGCGTGGCTCTCGGTCGGCAGCATCCTGGCGCGGGGCCAGGGGCTCGGGACGCAGACTCTCGATCCGGAGCGCCGCGCCGACCTCCTCCGACGCTCCGCCCGCGGACAGTGGATCGGCTCGATCTCCCTCTCGGAGCCCAATGCCGGCTCCGACCTCGCCGGCGTTCAGACCCGCGCGGTGCGGGATGGCGACGTCTGGCGGCTGACGGGGACGAAGCGCTGGGCCGGGTTCGCCAAGGGCGCGGATTTCGTCGAAGTCCTGGCCCGGACCCGCGACCCCGAGCCCGGCGAATCGCGCTCGGCCGGCCTGGAGCCGTTCCTGGTCATCAAGGAGCGCGACCGCTTTCCGCCCGGCATGACCGGCCGGGTGATCGACAAGATCGGCTATCACGGCTTCGAGACCTTCGAGCTGACCCTCGAGGATGTCCGGGTGCCCGAGAGCGACCGGCTCACCGGCCTCTACGGCGACCAGGGCGCCGACGCCGATTCCGGCGGGTTCGCGGCGGTCCAGCGCGGCCTCAACATCGCCCGGGTCCATACCGCGGCGCGCGCCGTCGGCGTGGCGCGGGCGGCCGTGGAAGACAGCCAAGCCTACCTTCAGGAACGCGTCCAGTTCGGCCATCCGATCGGCGACTTCCAGGCCTTGCGCTTCGCCCTGGCCGACATGGCCGCCGAGGTCGCGCAGGCCCGGGCCTTCTGGCACCAGGTCGCGCATCTCCTCGACCAGGGCGAGCCCGCCGAGAGCGAATCGGCCATGGTGAAGCTGCTGGCCACCGAGATGGCGGTGCGCGTCACCAACCAGGCCATGCAGCTGCATGGCGGCAACGGCTACACCACCGAGCGCCGGGTCGAGCGTTACTGGCGCGACGCGCGTCTGACCACGATCTTCGAGGGCACGAGCGAGATTCAGCGGCGCATCATCAGCGATCGGATGCTGCCCCGGCCCTAGACCTGAGCGTCAAGACCTGAGCGCCAAGACAGGCGCGCTCGTGCGGCGAATCGTCGAGCGGGACTCCCCGCTCGGCATCGCCCGGCTAACTCCCCACGGAGTTCTCGTCCTGCCGCGCAGGGCCAGCCGCATTCCGGAAACGACGTGTCGAAGCCCATCAGCGACTACGCCCTCATCGGCGACACCCATTCCTGCGCGCTGATTGCCCGCGACGGCTCGATCGACTGGCTGTGCTGGCCGCGCCACGACTCGCCCGCCCTGTTCCTGAAGCTCCTCGACGACGAGAAGGGCGGCGCCTGCAGCCTGGTCTTCGACGGGCTCGCCGGGACGTCACGGCGCTACGTGCCGGACACGAACATTCTGGAGACGACCTTCGAGACCGCCACCGGGAGAGCCCGGCTCGTGGACGTGATGCCGGTCAACCCGCCGAGTCCCGAACCTGACGAAGGTCCCGACGGCGAGGGCGAGAGCCGGCTGATCCGGCTGCTCACCTGCGAGGCCGGGCAGGTGACCGGCCGCTTCGTCGTGCGGCCGACCTTCGATTACGCACGCCGCGCCTGCACGCCGATCATCGAGGGCGCCTCCGTGCTCTTCGAGGCCGGCGATTGGCGGTTGCGGGTCAACGCCCATCCGCGGCCGGACCTCGCCGGCGACGAGGCAGCGGTCCGCTTTACCCTGAGCGCGGGCGAGACCGCCTATCTGGTGCTCACCCACGGAGAGGATCAGGAGGAGGCGTGCATCGAGGACTTCGCCGGCGCGCAGCGCCGCATGGAGTCCACGGTCGAGTACTGGCACCGCTGGTGCGCCCGCAGCACCTATCGCGGTGCCTATCGCGACGCGGTGATGCGCTCGGCGCTATGCCTCAAGCTGCTGACCTATTCGCCCTCCGGTGGGATCCTGGCGGCGGCGACCGCCGGCCTGCCGGAAGCCGTCCCGGGGAATCGCAACTACGATTATCGCTTCAGCTGGATGCGGGACGCCTCCTTCACGGTCACAGCCTTCGTGATGCTGGGCTACGTCCGCGAGGCCGCCGAATTCCTGCGCTTTCTGCGCGAGCGGGACGGGACCCACGGGCGCGACACCCGGCTGATGTACGGCATCGCCGACGGGATCCCGCCCGAGGAGGAGCTGACGCATCTCGCCGGGTGGAACGGCGTGCGGCCGGTGGTGATCGGCAATGTCGCGGAATTCCAGGAGCAGCACGACATCTACGGCGAGTTGCTGCGGGCGTTGTGCATCTTCCTGGAGGCGGTGGATTACGATCCGCCCGAGAAGGTCAACGACCGTCTGCCGGCCGTGCTCGACAACCTCACCGCGCGGGCCATCCGGCACCGCCACGACCCGGATCACGGGATCTGGGAATTGCGGACCGAGCGGCGCCAGCAGCTCCATACCAAGGCGATGATCTGGGTGGCGCTCACCGACGCGGCGCGCATCGGGCGCAACATCGCGGGCGTGCCGGAGGAGAAGATCGCCGCGTGGGAGCGCGTCGCCGCGGAGGTTCGGGCGGAGTATCTCGAGATGGGCTGGAATGCGCAGAAGCAGGCTTACGTCGGTGCCTACGGCTCGCATCACCTCGACGCGGCGGTGCTGCGCGCTGCCCTGTTCGGGGCGCTCGATCCGAAGGACCCACGCACGCGCTCGACGCTGGCCGCGATCGAGCGGGAGCTGGGGCGCGGCGACCTGATCTATCGCTACCGCATGGATGACGGCCTCGACGGCGATGAGGGCACCTTCACGGCCTGCGCCTTCTGGCGAGTCGGCTGCCTCGCCCTCGAAGGCCGCACCGCGGAAGCGAAGGCCGCGTTCGAGCGGTTGATCGCGCGCGGGAACGATGTCGGGCTGTTCGCCGAGGAGATCGATCCGGATACCGGCGAGCAGCGCGGCAACACCCCGCAGGGCTTCTCCCACATGGCCCTGATCAACGCCGCCCTGCGGCTGGAGAGCAGCATCGCGCGTTACGGGCTTGCCGATGCGGCGGAGGCGGAAGGGCGCAGAGCGGCCGAATAGGGACGCGCTGCGCGTTCGATCCGCTCGGCTGCCTCCTCAGGCGGCGATCTTCACCGCGCTGTCGGGCTCGGCCGCGGCGACCGCCGGTGCGGCGATGTCCTGGCTGGCGCGGAAAAGATCGAGCAGGCCCTCGCCGAGCCCGTCGAGCACCGCATCGGTGGCCGCCTTGGCCTCCGGATCGATCTCGGGCTCCTCGGTCCTGTACCAGGCCAGGATTTGATCCGGCAGAGCCTCGAGGATCGCTCCGACCGGGTTCTGGTGTTCCGCGGCCGGCGCAGCGGCCACGATCTCCGCCGCCGGGATGATCTCCGCCTCGGCCACGGAGGGCGCGAACTCGGTCCGGCGCTGGCTGTCCAGGGCGGCGCGCCACGCGGCGTCGGCCGCCTGTGCGTCGCGACGGGCATTCTCCCGCGCGAGCGCCTCCGCGGCGATGGTCCGAGCGACCTCACGGGCCTCGTCACGGGCGGCCTCTGCCTCATACCGGTTCAGCAGCGCGCGGACCGGATGCATGGCCGGCCCGGGCAGGTCGTCACAGGCGCTGATGGCGCATTCGATGATCTGCCGTGACAGGCCGGCGCCGCGGATTGCGGCCGGGCGGCGGCCGACCTCCTGCCACGCCGAGACCGCCGCCTGCATCGCCGGCAGGAGTGCGTCGTGCAGACCAGCACGCGCGTGAAGGTCGGCGAAGCTGCGCGGATCGCGCATGGCTCGGGCGACACCGGCATGATCCTGGCCGGACAGGTCGGCCAGGGCCGCCAGGGCGAAGTCGATCCGACCGGACAGGACGGCGCGGAGGATCAGTCCGGCCGTGAGCTGATGGGTCGTGCGCAGATGGGCGACGAGCCGCGCCACGGCGGCCGCCCCCGCACCCCCGCAGGCCTCGAGCGCAACGCGCTCGCCAGCCTCGCGGCTCAAGCGGTCACAGCGCTCGCCTCCGAGCCAGCCGCGATGTGTCACAAAGTCGGACAGGGCTTCCGCCACCGCGAGGCCGATCGCGTGGCGGACCTCAGGCGGCAGGTCCGCCCGGCTAAGCAGAGCCTCGCGCAGGGCGGCTTCGTCGCCATGCCGCTCGATCATGCGCAGCATCCGGCCGGCCGTGATCTTGGCCGTGGGGTTGCGCGCGAGAACCACGAGGACGCCCGGTTCGCCGATCTCCGCTAGCGCCCCCGAGACGGCGTGGGTCAGGTGATGGCGGGCCGCGATCACCGCGCGCGTCGCCTCGTCTCCGAGGGCCGCGGCATCCACGAGATCCGCATCGGTCAGCACCGGCGAATGTGCCAGCACGAGCCGCGCGACCTCGGGCACGTCGCAGGATAGCGCGACCGCGAGGGGGCGCGGCGTCCGCGCCGACGCGGCGCAGGTCTCGGCCAGGGCGCGCCGGACCACCGGCGACGGATCGTCGAGAATCGTCAGCAGTGCGGTCTTGGCTTCCCACGCCTCGTCGGCCGTGAGGTTGCCGTAGAGATAGGTCCGCGCCAGGACCGACGCGGCTTCGGCGCGATGACTGGCCGAGCCGTTCTGTGTCCGGGTCAGGAACTCGCGGATGATCATGGACCGCTCCGGGGGGCGAACAGGCTGGTCCTGCCGCCGGTCATGGCATTGGCCGCGGCGAACTCCGCCGGGCGGCGGGGCGGCAGCGGCGGATTGGTTAGCGCGGTCCCCGGCGGCGTCGCCGCGGTCGCGGGAAGCGCGCCCGTTACGACGGGATCGGGAGCTGTGACGCTCGCGGGCGCGTCCGGGTCGGAGCGCGGGAAGTAGGTCGGCTCGGCGTGCGCGGCGGGCTGCGCGCTGTTGCGCGTCTGCCAGAGCCGGGCGGCGGCATCCGACACGGCCCCGCGCTGATCGGTCTGGAACAGGCTGCGCAGGTCGGAACTTCCGCCGAACGCCGTCGCGGTGCTGGCATAGGCCGAGACGGCCTGCGTGGCCGGGGCGCTGTCCTGGCGCAGGGCGGTGATGTCGGTGGCCGCCGCACCCTGAGCGGCTGCCGCGAGGCTGGCGTATAGTTCCGCCGCACTGCGCGGCCGTCCGGCGCGGTCGTAGAACAGCGAACGGTTGGCCGCTGCCGCGTCCGGAAGATCGAGGGCGGCGGCGCGCTCAGGAAACGCGCGGGCGGTCGAGATCAGGGCCGCCGCGCCTTTGGCGCCCAGAACGTGCGCCGCGTAGAGATCGCCCGCGGTCGGCTCGCGGCCGAGGGCGCCCGTGAGCGCTTCGGCATTCTGTTGCGTCAGGGCGCCGGCGAGGGTCGCGGAGACCTTGGGATCGCGGCGCAGATCGAGGATGGCCTGCCGCTGGCCCGCATCCGGGACCGTATAGGTGCCGTCCGATTGCCGCGTGATGGCGTCGGCCTGCGCCTGAAGGCCGAGCCGCGGCCCGGCATTCTTCATCACGCCGAGCCAGGTCTGTTCGATGAACTGAAACAGGCCGGTGGCCGAGGATGTCCCGGCCTTCGCGGCGGGATCGAGGGACGATTCCCGCCGTGCCGTGGCGAGGAGGTAGTCGAAGCCTACGCCGCTCGCCGTCGCGCCGTCGCGGATCGCCTGGACCACCGGTCCCGAGGCGGCCGAACCCGACAGCGCCCGCGCCTGGGGAGGCGGACTTTCCGGAGGGCTGGACGGCGTGGTGAACAGGAACATCCGGGCGCGCACGACGGCTGAAGACAGCCAGAACCTGCGCTCCGTATGGTAAATAAGTCCTCAATCCGCCGCGACGGACAGGTTCTCCTTTCAGGACCCGGCGAACTCGCCCGCGCCCTTCGGCCGGCGCATCTGGAAACGGGTATCCGCGGTGGCATGGAAGTAATCGAAATAGCCGCCGCGCATGATCGGATGCATGGCCGCGGTATCGACCATGCCGTCCGTCACGTAGCGTTCGTCGACATAGATCGACACGACTTGGCCGATAACGAGAAAGTTGTCCGCCTCCCCGCCCCCAAGCGGCACCAGGGGTACGGTCTGGAGCCACCGGCATTCCAGCGCCGCCGGCGAGGCCGCGACCCGCGGCGGCCGCACCTTCTGCGAGGGCGCGGTCTCGAGATTGGCGAAGGCGAACTCGCTCTGGCCGCGCGGCAGCGGTGCGGAGGAATCGTTCATCCCGTCGCGCAGGTCCCAGGTCGCGAGGCTGCAGACGAACTCGGCGCCGTCCTCCGCGAAGGTCATCGCGTCCTTGCGGCCCGAGGACGAGAACGCGACCATGTTGTCGGCGACGGCGTTGAAGAACGAGTACGGCGCGAGATTGAGCTGACCGGCGCGATCCATGGCGCTGATCCAGCCGATCGGCCGCGGCGCCACGATGGCCTTGAGCGGATTGTGCGGCAGCGCGCGCGCGTCCCGCGGGACCTCAAGATCGTAATGCACGGCCAAGCCCCTCAGAGATACGTGACGATGTCGGCGAGCGCCGGCCGCGGCCGATCGGACGGCACCTCGCGGGCCCGGCCGATATGCACGAACCCGGCGAGCTTCTCGGTCGGCGCCAAGCCCAGCGCGTCGAGCACGCGGCGGTCGTAGGCGAACCACTCCGTCAGCCAGGAGGTGGCGAAGCCGGCGGCGTTCGCGGCGATGACCAGGTTCATGGTGGCGGCCCCGGCGGAGAGCACCTGTTCCCATTCGGGGATCTTCACGTGCGGTCCCGCCCGCGACACGACGGCGATCGCCAGGGGTGCGTGCGTCAGCCGGCTGCGCTCCTGCGCGAGCCGATCGGGCGCCGCGTCCGGATTGTCCGCCGCGAAGGTCCGGGCGATGATTACGCCGAGCCGCTCACGGGCCTCGCCGGCGATGACGATGAAGCGCCACGGGGCGAGCTTGCCGTGGTCCGGCACCCGTGAAGCCGCGGTCAGGATCGTCTCCAGCTGCGCGCTGTCCGGACCCGGGCCGTCCAGCAGCGGCGGCGGCACGGAGCGGCGAGTCTTCAGGAGGTCGAGGGTGGCCGTCATGCGCTCCGTCCCGGTATCGGGTCCCGACCGGGATGTGGCATGCGCGAGCCGCCGGTGGAAGAGCGGCCTTGCGGTCGCCACGGTCCGGATGCAGAGGCAGTCACGGATGATCCGCAGACCAAGCCTCCGGGCCTACAGGCGGATTTGCGGTGCGGCCCGTCGGCCGAGCCACAGGAAAGGTCGATGAGGGTCCGAGCGATGTGCGTGAGGCTTGCCGCGACGGCGTTGGCCATGATCGTCACGCTGCCCCTGACCGTTCCCGCGGCCGCGCAGCAGGACCTGTTCCAGGATCGCCTCGGCGGGCCGCTGCCCTCGCCTTCGATCACGACCCCGAACCTGCCCCCGGCCCTGCCGTCAGCCGAGCCGGATGCGCAGCTCTCGCTGTCCGCGCTTCTGTCGGGTCCCGGGACCCCGCTTCGGCAGGGGCTCGCTTGGCGCGTCTACGAGGATCGCGGCGACGGCACCAAGCCGTCGATCATCGCCCGGTCGGCGGAGGCGGAACCGCATTTCACCCTCGCCCCGGGCACCTACGTGGCGACCGTGACCTACGGGTTCGCCAGCGCCTCGAAGCGTATCGTAATGGGGGGCCAACCCACCACCGAGACGCTGCGGGTCGCGGCCGGCGCGCTGAAGCTGTCGGGCGCCGTCGGCGACCAGAAGATTCCGCCGGCGGAGGTCCTGTTCTCGGTCTTTGTGCCGGTGGGGACCAACTCGGAGGGGCGCCTCGTGCGCTCCGGGATCAAGACCGGCGAGCTGCTCCGTCTGCCCGAGGGCACCTATCACGTGGTGTCGACCTATGGGGAGTCGAACGCGATCCAGCGCGCGGATCTTCGGGTCGAGAACGGCAAGGTGACGGAGGCGACCCTGAATCACCGGGCTGCCACCGTGACCCTCAAGCTCGTGGCCGCCGCCGGCGCAGAGGCGTTCGCCGGAACCGCCTTCTCGGTGCTGACGCCCGGCGGCGATACGATCCGCGAGGCCATCGGCGCGTTCCCGCAGGTGACGCTCGCCGAGGGCGACTACGTGCTGATCGCCCGTCACGACGGGCAGGTCTACACGCGTGAGTTCAAGGTCGAGAGCGGTCTTGATCGCGACATCGAGGTCGTGGCCAAGTCGGGCTGAGGGCGCCGGACGGCCGACGCCTCAGGCCAGTCGCCGCGCAAGCGCGACGCAGGCCGCAATCGCGATCGCGGCGCCGATCATCGCGGGCTCGATCCGCTCGCCGAGCACGAGGGCCGCAATGCCGAGCCCGAGGAAGGGCTGGAGCAGCTGGAGCTGACCGATCGCCGCGATGCCGCCCCGCGCCAGGGCCCGGTACCAGAACACGAAGCCGACGAGCATGCTGAACAGCGCCACGTAGGCGAGGCCGGCCCAGGCCGGCATCGGGATCGCGGCGGGGTCGGCTGGGCTCAGGACCAGCGCCAGCGGCAGGCTCAACGGCAGCGACAGCACCGTCGCCCAGGCGATCACCTGCCAGCCGCCGAGGCGGCGCGCCAGGACGCCGCCTTCCGCGTAGCCAAGGCCGCAGACCAGGATCGCGGCGAGCATGAGGCTGTCGCCGGGACCCGGGGGGCCGTCGAGCCCGCGCGCCGCGAAGCCCACCGTGATCAGCGCGTCGAGGACCGAGAGCAGCCAGAAGGCCGGAGACGGACGCTCGCCCGACCGGAGAGCGCCGAAGAGCGCGGTAGCCAGCGGCAGCAGGCCGACGAAGATCGTCCCGTGCGCTGCGCCGACAGTCCGCAGAGCCAGCGCGGTCAGCAGCGGAAAGCCGACCACGACACCGTACGCGACGATGGCGAGCGAGGGGATATCGCGGCGGCCCGGCCGCTTCTGTCTGAAGGCCAGCAGGGCCGTCGCTCCAGCAAGGCCCGCCAGAGCCGCTCGGGCTGCACTGAGGAACAGCGCGTCCATGCCGGTCAGGGCGACGCGCGTGGCCACCAGAGACGCGCTGAAGATGGATACGCCGATCAAGCCGTCGATCCACGCTCCCGGAATGCCCGCCGTCGACACCGTCGCGCCCGAACTCTCCGCCACCGCCGCTCTCCCGACTCCGAACCTGCGAGCGGCATGCCCTGGCCCGCGCATGCCGGCCAGAGACGATGGCGCAAGGGCCGGCCGATCTGTCCAGGCGTTCGATCAATACGGTCGGCGGGTTCGATGCCGGACCGCAAGCCGATCCCGCGCTGTCCATCCGGCGTGCATGCGTTCCATGTTCCGGGCATTAACATTTCTGGCAACGGCCGGAACGATCACGCGGGCATCCGGCTTTCCAGCGACCCATTTCGGGTCCTGGAGATCGCCATGCGCCGCCTCGTCCTCGCCACTCTCGCCGTCGCCGCTCTGGCCGGACCGGCTCTCGCCGCCAACGAGGCACCCCCGACCGTCGCGCCGAAGTTCGAGAAAGTCCCGCAGGATGCGGTGCTCAGCTACAACCTGATCGGCCTCACCGTCACGGACGCTCAGAACAACACGGTCGGAGAGATCAAGGATCTCGTGATCGATCACGACAAACTCACCGGCTACATCGTCTCGGTGGGTGGCTTCCTCGGCATGGGTGAGCACTATGTGGCGGTCACGCCTTCCTCGATCGCACTGGGCTATGACGCCGATGCCAAGAAGTGGAAGGCCATCATCGGTGCCAGCAAGGACCAGCTGAAGTCCGCCCCTGAATTTAAGTACGACGGCAAGTTCAAGCGCTGATTCGCAGACACGTTGATCCAGCGCCGGGAGCCGGTCCACGCCGCTCCCGGCCACCGCCCGGATGCCGGAAGGGCCTAGCGGCAGCCAGACAGGTCAGGCCTGGATCTGAGCCTCCAGCGCCGCCCGCGTCATACGGGCGACGATGGCTTCCCGCTTCGCTTGCCGCATGATGATGCGTGCCGCCGCGCGCGCGTTCGCGGCGCGGAGTGCGGCCTGCGGACCGCCCTCACGCAAGGCCCGCGACGCCAGGGCGCGGAACCACTTCACATTGGCCAGCGCAGCGGCGCGGCGGCTGATCGGCCCGCCGACATCGAGCGGCTTTTCTACTGTAACGGACGCCATTGGCCTAATCCTAGACTGCGATGCGCCGCTTGTCCGGACGTGAGACAAGAAATGGCGACGGCTTGCGAGCTGGGCAATAGTGCTACCACTAATAAGTTGTGACGGATCGCCGTGATCCGGCATCCTCGAAATGCGGTATGCTGCCGGTCCCTGAGCGACAGAAGGGACCGCATCCGAAGGTGCCCCGAACCTTAGGGGAACGCCCTCCCGCAGTGATGACTTTTCTCCTTTTGGAACCGAAGCGACGCCGGATAGACTGGCGCATCCCGCGGAGGGGAGCGTGCCGACGATCTTCGATGCTCATACCTTTGCCCTCACCGCGCATGCGGGCCAGCTCGACAAGGGCGGCGAACCCTGCATGCGGCACCTCGAACGGGTCGCGAATGCCGCCCTCGCCCGAGCCGGCCACGCCCGCTTGGTCGACGGATTGGACATCGACCCGATGCGAGTGATGCAGGCTGCGCTGCTTCACGATGTGCTGGAGGACACGCCACGCACGGCCGCCGACCTCCGCGCCGCGGGATTTGGCCAGGACGTGATCCGAACCGTGATCATCCTCACGAAGCCGCAGGCGCGGATCGCCTATTCCGAGCGGATCGCCGGCCTGATCGAGACCGGCGATTTCGCGGCGATTCTGGTGAAGATGTCGGATACGGAGGACAACTTATGCCCGTCCCGCATCCCGCCGAATGCCACCTTCCTGCGCGAGCGCTACGCCACCGCCTTCGCGCGACTCAAAGAGGCGGCAGCGGCGGCGGGCTACACGGGACGCTAGCCCGAGCGACCGACCCGCCGGCGGCCCGTCCCGACGCCCCATCGACGGCCGGGAACATTTGCACGACCGGACGGTAGATCCTCAGCCCGCGGCGCCTTCGCGTTGAGAGGACTTCAGCTTGGTCGAGACACATCCGCGATCGACGGCCCGGATCGGACATCATCCGATCCACGCCATGCTGGTTCCCATTCCTGTCGTGTGCTTCGTCGGAACATTGGTGACCGACATCGCCTATTGGTACACGGCCAACATGCAGTGGGCGAACTTCTCCGCTTGGCTCCTGAGCGTCGGATTGATCGTGTCCGGCTTGGCGGTCGTGGCAGGGTTGATCGATTTCTTCGGCGATCGCCGCATTCGCCGGCTTCGCCCCGCCTGGATCCATGCCGGCGGCAACGCCGTCGCTCTCGTGCTCAGCATCACCAACATCTTCGTGCACAGCCGCGACGCCTACACGTCCGTGGTCCCGACCGGGCTGATCCTGTCGGCGCTCGTCGTGCTCATCCTCCTGGTGACAGGCTGGAACGGCGCGGCCCTGGTGCACCGCTACGGCGTCGGCGTCCAATCGGAGGAGCGGGCATGACGCGTCTTCAACGGATCCTCGCCGCAGGCGTGCTGCTGCCGCTCTCCGCCTGCGGCCCCGAGCCGATCGACCCGCAAACGCAGATCGGGCCGAATCCGCCGCTTCCGGAACTCCACCAGTACCTGCTGCCACCGATGCACGTTTCAAGCGCAGTCGGCTGGAAGGACGGCGAGAAGCCGGAGGTCGCTTCCGGCCTGCAGGTCAAGGCGCTCGCAACGGGCCTCAAGAATCCGCGCTCGATCCTCGTCCTGCCGAACGGCGACATCCTGGTGGCGGAAAGCGGCGGCCCGAACCCGCCCGTCAACCGCCCGAAGGAGATCATCATGGGCTTGCTGGAGCGGAAGTCCCATTCCGCCGAGACGCCAGGGCAACGGATCACGCTGCTGCGCGATGCCGACGGAGACGGTGTCGCGGAGCAGCGCACCGTGCTCCTCGACAAGCAGAACTCGCCCTTCGGCATGGCCCTGGTGGGCAACGATCTCTATGTCGCGGACACCGATGCCGTGATGCGCTACCCGTACAAGGCGGGCGCGACGCAGATCACCGAGCCGGGCGTCAAGCTCACCGAGTTGCCGGCGGGGCACATCAACCATCACTGGACGAAGAGCCTGACGGCGAGCCCGGACGGGACCAAGCTCTACGCCGGGGTCGGCTCGAACAGCAATGTCTCCGAGAACGGGCTCGACGAGGAGAAGGACCGGGCGGCGATTTGGGAGATCGATCGGGCGACCGGCGCGCACCGGCTCTACGCGACCGGCCTGCGCAACCCGAACGGCCTGACCTTCGAGCCTCAGACGAAGACGCTCTGGTGCGTCGTCAACGAGCGGGACGAACTGGGGCCCGATCTCGTGCCGGATTATATGACGTCGGTGAAGGATGGCGGCTTCTACGGCTGGCCCTACAGCTACTGGGGCAGCCACGTGGATCCCCGCGTGATGCCCCAGCGCCCGGAACTCGTCGCCACTGCGATCATGCCCGACTACTCCCTGAGCTCGCACGTGGCCCCGCTCGGGATGACCTTCTATTCGGGGACAGGTCTGCCGCAGACCTATCAGGGCGGTGCCTTCGTGGGCGAGCACGGGAGCTGGAACCGGGATCCGCTGAACGGATACAAGGTGGTCTACATCCCGTTCGAGAGCGGGAAGCCGGCCGGCAAGGCCCAGGACGTGGTCACCGGATTCGTCAACGCGGAAAAGCAAGCTCGCGGTCGGCCGGTGGGCCTCGCCGTCGACACGCATGGCGGTCTGCTGATCGCGGACGATACCGGGGGCGTCGTCTGGCGTGTCACGGGGGCCCAGTCCCAATCGCAGGCCGGGCCGAACCCGATCATCCGCTGACCGCTCGAGCAGGATCTCATCGTGCCGCTCTCGTCCCGCTCCCCCACCGCGATCAGCGACGCGGGCCGCCACGCCCGGGACCGCGGCGATCCGATCACGGCAAATCCCTACCCGCCCGAATCGGACGAGCACGGGACCTGGGAGCGCGGCTACCGCATGCCGGACGCGCAGGCTCAGGAGACAATGCCGAAGACGCCCGGCGAAGCATCCCAGTTGGACGCGTCGTCGTAGAACGGCCGAGCCGCGCCGTCGTCAGGTCAGGAAGATCAGGGCGACGCCGCCGATCATCAGCAAGCCGCCGGGCATACGCCAGGGTCCCGCCGTGTGCTGCACGACGCGGAGTTAGCCGAAATGATCGAGGACCAGGGAGGCGCGACGATCGCGGCCGTCACGGTCAGGCCGGTGAAGATCGCAGCGCCGAGCCTGTCGGCCAGCAGGATCATCGCCAGACGCAGGTGCCGCCCGTCGCGCCGCCGAGCCAAGCTCACCAGGGACCAGCGGCGATCCGCTCGCTCCCCGGCCAGCCGAGCCGCCGGAATGGCGCGGCGCGGAGGTAGATCACGGCATACGTGACGGCCACGATCAAGGTGACCAGGATCGGCTTGTCCAATACCGTGTTGAGGCTCGCATTCGCGCCGGTATGCACCGTATTCGCGCCGGTCTGGACGGTGTTGAGGATGCCCGCTGCAATCGCGGCCATGGCCATAAGGATCGGCAAACGAGAAGCGTGTCTGTATCGCCGGTGTCTCGCATCAGGAACAGCCGTGCTGAATCGGTGTTCCCAGGATGACGGATTGCGACGCCTTCCGATCAGCGGTCCGCAAGACAGGGAGATACGCCATGAAGTTCATCATCCTGGCCCTGGCCGGCCTCAGCGTTGCCGCCGTGCCTGCCCTGGCGGCCGAAAGCGGCGGCACGAGCCGATCCGGCACGGCTAACAGCACGGGTCCGAACGATGCCGGTTCCGGGGCAACGCCCGGAGCCAACGGCAGCGGCCCGTCGACCGGCTCGCTGAGCCGCTCGGGGACGACAAACAGCACGGGTGCGAATGATGCCGGATCCGGCTCGAAGCCGGGAGCCGGAAGCCGATGATGAGACGAACGGCCCTCTCCGAACTCCGGTGAGCTGGGAGACGCTCCGCTCGTCCCCGGGCGGGCGGAGCGCCGCCAGCGGGACGCCAAGCCCTGCGCGCGGATTCCATAGCCGTTCGGATGCGGAACCGTGCGTTCTCGCGTCGGACCTGATCGTCCTCGCTATTCTGTGTCTCGGGGTGTCGGCCTGCGACGACAAGAAGGCCCAGAACAACGCGCCGACGAAGCCGGACTCGACCAAGACGGAGCCGCAGACCGATCAGTCCGCGCCGAGCCCTCAGAAGCGCTGACGGCCTCGTGGCGCGACTTCGGCTAGGCGGCGGACTTTTCGCGCCGGTTCAGCCTGAGGACCGGGCCGCCCTATCGGGGTGCCAACGTACCCGAAGGGAGACCCGAGTCTGACCGCGCACGCATCTGCAATCGTTAGACGAAATGCATCGGCAGCGCGCGATCCAGGACCTCGACATAGGTGCCGGCGAGGACGGCGACGGTTGCCGCGGCAACTGCGGCGGCGATGGTCAGGCGAGCGAGAACGGTCATGGGAAGTCTCCTTCGGTTCCGCGATTGTCTTCGCGGCATGACCTGGATGTTAGCTCAAGCTTTCCGGTCCGGCGTGCTCCGGCACACGGAGACGTCACTCCGCTGAGCCTGCATTGTTCATCGGCGTCGCCGCAGTCGCACGGCGACGACACCGAGGCTCAGGCTGAAACCGAGACATGCGACAGCCGGTCCGACACGGCTGCCTGAGAACGCTACGTGCCCGGCGAGGAACAGTAGGATCTCACGCAGGCCGATCAGGCCGCAGGCCGCTGAGCCGAGTCCGGCGAGAAACGCCAAAGCCTTGAACAACACCGTATCCGCGCGCGAGCCGGGGGAAACCGGGGCCACTGTGCCTCTTCACTTCGGAAGGACCAGAGGTCGCATACAGGTCGGGTTAAACGGCGATGAGACAGCTGATTAAAATAAACCTTGAACCGTCAGGCAGCTATGGATCCGCGGGCGATCCGAATCTGCGTCGATCAAGCCGATTTTTGAACAGGAGCAAGGGTTGGGGCGCGAACCTGATCCCGACCGCCGCGCGATCGGGCTGAGTTTGCGGACGACGCCTCCGACCCGCTCGAACGGTCCGGATAAGTCTTCGATGAGCGTCTCACGCGGCGCGGACGGTGTCGAGGAAGCGTCCGACCTCGGCGGCGAGGTGCTCGGACTGGCGCGACAGCTCGGAGGCCGCCCCCAGAACCTGGCTGGCCGCCGCCCCGGTCTCTTCCGCGGCGCCCGCCACGCCCGCGATGGTGCCGGTCACCGCGCCGGTGCCGGCCGCCGCCTGCGTGACGTTGCGGACGATCTCCTGGGTCGCCGCGCCCTGCTCCTCCACCGCCGCCGCGATGCCCGCCGCCACCCCGTTGATCTCCCGGATCCGGCCGGTGATCGCCCCGATCGCGCCCACCGCCTGACCCGTCACCCCCTGGATCCGCGCGATCTGTCCCGAGATCTCGCCGGTCGCCCGCGCGGTCTGCTCGGCCAGGGCCTTCACCTCGGAGGCCACCACCGCGAAGCCCCGCCCCGCCGCTCCGGCTCGCGCCGCCTCGATCGTGGCGTTGAGTGCCAGCAGGTTCGTCTGGCCGGCGATCGACGCGATCAGCCCGACCACGTCGCCGATCTTGGCCACCGCGTTGTTCAGCTCCTGCACCAGCGCGCCGGTCTGGTCGGCTTCCGCCGCCGCGACCCGGGCCAGCTCCGACGAGCCCTGCACCTGCCGGCCGATCTCCTGCACGGAGGAGCCCAGCTCCTCGGCCGCGGCCGCGACCGTGTTGACGTTGCAGGCGGCCTCTTCCGCGGCGGCCGCGACCGTGCCGGACTGGGCCGAGGTCTGGCCGGCGAGCGCCGACATCGCGCCGGCGGTGGCCTGCAGCTCGGTGGCCGAGGCCGAGACCTGGCCGACGATGCCGCCGACCGCCGCCTCGAACCGGTCGGCCATCTCGCGCATCCCGGCCTTGCGCTGCTCGTCCGCGGCCAGCCGCGCCTGCGCGGTCTCCGCCTCCAGGGCCTTCATCTGGATCAGCCCGTCCTTGAACACCTGGACGGCGGTCGCGATCGTCCCGATCTCGGTCTTCGTGCCCCGGTGCGGGATCTCCGCCGACAGGTCGCCGGCGATCAGGGCCTGCATCGGCCGTACGACCGAGGCAATGCCGCGGGTGACCCCGAGGACGATCACCACGCCTGATAGGATCGAGAGTCCGAGGGCGAGAACGATGGCCACGAGGCTGACCGTCCAGGTTTCCTCGTAGACGGCCTTGCTCTGCGCCTGCGCTTCCTTGGCGCCTTCGTTGTTGATCGCGATCAGCTTTTCCAGGGCCTTGGATGCGGCGCGCCGCGGGATCAGGCCCTTCGTCTCGTAGAGCTGATAAGCCTCGGCCTTGCGCCCGCCGCGCGAGAGATCGACGACTTCGTTGCGAACGGATTTGAACGTCTCGGATTCACGCTCGAACGTCTCGTAATGCGCCCGCTCATCGGCGGAGCTCATCATCGTCCGGTAGGACGCGATCCTCTCGGACAGCTTCTTGTCGAAGCTGTCCATATCCTTCTCGATGCTGGCAAGAAGTATCGCGTCGGTCGCTTGCGTGTGCCTCAGCAGGAGGCCGCTGCTCCGGGCCGTGAGCGTGTCGATCTCACCCAGGATGCGGATGCTCGGCAGCCAATTCGACTCGATCTGCAGAGACTGCTCGCGCAGCTTGTAGGAACTGACCAGCCCGAGCACACCCAGGCCGACCGCGAAGATGGTCAGGATCGAGAAGGCGATCACCAGCTTGGTGCGGATAGAGATAGCTTGAAGCGACACGACGCCCTCTCGGCAGCCGAATAGAAGCATTCCGTGGCCGCTTGGATCACAAGTACGGATCATCATTTAACAACCGATAAGCACATCGTGCCGACCGTTTCGGTGCTCCGAAAGGCTTGCTGCCCGGCCGCAGCTTGGTTCGCCGGGCTATGCCGCGCAGGGCCCAGCAGCCGGTCGATCCGGGGTCGCCGATAGGGGCCGGATCCCCGGCGTCGCGGCGTCAGCACGGAATGCCGAGGCGCAGGCGAGCCAGATCGCCGACCAAGCGGGCTACTCGAAGCTCCGGGCCGATGCCGACGGCGTCGGGATGGAGGCTCCCACCGAGCCCGGTCAGGTCGTCGCCGCCGTTCCGACGCTGCTCGCCGTCCACCAGCCCTTCGGTTTCAACGCGATCCTCGGCCAGATCGCGCTGTCGGGCATCCTGATGCGCAACACCCTGATCCTGGTGGACCAGATCCACCACGACCGCGCGGCGGGGTTGTCGGACCACGAAGCCATCGTCGAGTCCACGGTCCGGCGGGCTCGCCCGGTGATCCTGACGGCCGCGGCTGCGATGCTGGCGTTCATCCCGCTGACGCACGCGGTGTTCTGGGGCGCGCTGGCCTACGTGCTGATCGGCGGGGTCGGGACCCTGCTGACGCTGCTATTCCTGCCGGCCCTCTACGCCCTCTGGTTCCGGGTGAAGCGGGACGCGCGCGCGACGCGGACCGCTTCCGGTCCCGCACGGCTGCCGGCCGAGCCCTGACCCGGCATCACGCCTGCCGGTGCCCCGCTGTCCGGGGCATCCCGCGATCGCGCGTTCGGGTCTCGGGCGCGCGGTGCATTGACCGGCGGACGCGGCGCGACCGCGACGCCGCCTCCCGCCGCGCCGCGGGCATCCGGCGGTCACCGGCCCTTCTATAAATGACATCGCGCATCTATGTGAGAAGAGGGAGCGGAGGACGGTACGATGCCAAGGGTCTCGCAGGAGCAAGCCAAGCTGAACCGCCAGCGCGTGGTCGAGGTCGCCTCAGCCTTGTTCCGGGAGCGTGGCCTGCACGGGATCGGCGTCGTCGACATCATGGCGGCCGCTGGCCTGACCCATGGCGGGTTCTACGGTCAGTTCGCCAACAAGGACGCCCTCGCCGCGGAGGCGTTCGACGCCGCGATCGGCGCCGAATACCGCGCGAACCTCGACGCCTTCATCGAGAACTATCTCTCTCTGGGGCACGTCCGAACGCCGGGAAGAGGCTGCCCCGTCGCGGCGCTGGTGAACGACGTCGGGCGTGAGCCGGCCGGGAGCGCCCTGCGGTCGCGGTTCACGCAGGGGGTCAAGGGGCTCGCCGAACTCGTCGCGGACAGGCTGCCCAGAGCGTCGAAGGAACGCCGCAGGCAGCGCTCCCTGATCGCGCTGTCGACCATGGTGGGGGCGGTGGTGCTGGCGCGGGGCGTCGACGACGAGGCCCTGGCCGGTGAGCTGCTTGAGGCGGCGCGCTCTACGATCCCGGGCTGAACCGGTCTAGTGCGGCGACGGCGCCGGGTCGGCGCGGCCGACGCTGGACGGGACGCTGGTTCCGTCTGGGCTCGCCGAGCCGCTTTTCGTGCGCCGCCAAGCGAACCGGCCGCGCCGCACCCCACGCTTTCAGATTGCAACCCGCATCCATTTAGATTACAATAAACATCTAAAAACGGGTCGCCTGGGCCGACCGCGAGCAACGACCTGCCTCCTGTTCGATCTGCCCGGGGCGATGTCGCCTGCTTCCGCCGGCTGATCGGCCGCCGCACGTTTGGCTCCGCGGGCGGCGATCGGCTTCGGCGATCAGCCCTGCTCAGGACCGCGCCGCCCGGGCTCGAAGGGACGAGCCGAGCGTCGCGGCGCTGATCGTTCGGATTTCCTGCCGGCGGGCCGCGATCTATTCCGTTGTCGGAACCGATCCAAGGTCGCCTCGGCGGCTGCTCGGACAGCAGTCGCCGTCGGGCTCGAGGCAGCCGACGTCGGGTTGTCTTCGCCGATCGCCGGGCCGACATGACACGGTCCGCTCACGGCGTCTGACCGGCCGTGGTCATGCACCTGCGACGTGCGGCCGGCAGTAGCTGTCCCGCACCGCTGGGATGTCATCGTAGCCGTCAACCGTGCAGAAGAACGTGCACACAAGCCAGGTGGCCAGGGCGAGGCACAGCACGCCGTTGTAGACCCACACGCCGATCACGCGCTTGCTGGGCAGGTTGGCCAACCCGACGACCGAGCCCGGCACCCAATCGACTGCGAACACGATGGTGCCGAAGGCGCCCAGAACGCCGGCCATCATTACGGCGAGAGCAGTGGCAGTCATTCACCTTCTTGCCCGAGACACCCGTCGCGCGCTGACGCCGCCGAGACGGCCACGCCGGACGCCCATGATACGCGGACGAGCGACCGCTGGACCAGGACCGTGGCGACGGATCACCCCTGCCCGGTCGACGGCCCGGAGGTCAAGAACCCCCGTCGCGCCGCCATCCGCGCACTGCTGTCCACGGATGTTGGATTGGTTGACCACAGGTCTCACAGCGTAGCGTTCGGGCCGCCGTCGTGGGCGTATCGACAAGCATGCCGGTCAACACGCTGGCGAACGGTGTTGTCATCCGCGATGGCCCATTCGCGGCCTTGCCGATCGGCCTCGGCGGCAGCACCTTCCGAGCGCGCTGTTCACACGTGTGCCCGGTTCGTGATCGACGGCGCCTACGGCCGAAATCGAGAACCAGGGATGAGGCCGCTTCAGCCCGCGCCGCCGACGCGCCGGTAGACCGCCACGAACGCCTCAGCCGCCTCCTGCGTCAGGTCGGTAACGATCAGGCCCGGAACGGACACCGTCCAGAGGCCGTCGTCGTTCTGAGAGATCCCGATCTCCGGCATGAGAACCTCCGCGCGTCTTCGCTTCTATGTCGCGAGAGCAGGCGAAGTTCCGGATGGGCGGCGCTTACGCCCGGCGCTGTCCTGGAAAATACGGATCGTAGGTCTCCCTGCCGGTCCGGTCGAACGGAACTCGGTTGGCCGAGGGGGTGCGGCTGGGAAAATGCGGATCGTAGATATCGGCCGCTCGCTCGCGCGGCTTGATCGTGGCGGTCTGTACGGCCGCCTTTGCGTTCGCGTTGTTCATGACTGAAACCATCGTGCCCCCGCGGCCCGTTCTACCCCGGCCGTACGGGCGGATGGTTGCCGCGATGCAACGGTTGCCGGCTCACAGGGGCGGCTGTCCGAGGGACCGTGTCCGAGGCTGTTTCAAACGACCGGAGTTGGGCCAAGGATGAAACTCTCGGCCTGCGCAGTGCTCTGTCATGGACGAAGACGGCGACGACGCGCTCGCGGCCAGATAGTCCGGCCGTTGCGACTTACCTGCTGAGCGGGTGCTGATGAGGATGCCCCGTCACCATTCACGGGACGGGCTAAGTCTTGGTGGGCGCACTAGGGTTCGAACCTAGGACCCGCTGATTAAGAGTCAGCTTCCCTCGCCGTTTTGGGCGGGTTTCGGGGTCAGGAACGCGTAGCTAACCGGGGATAAGTTCGCAAGGCGTTAAGGGCACTTACGGGCAAACGTAGACGGCAGGCTGGTTTTTGGTGCTTTCTCCGATGCCGCCCAAAACCGCCCAAGGATCCCCGCCCAAAATGGCCCGCATCCCATGGCCGCCCAAGTCCGCCGTCGACATCACCGCCACGTTCATCGACCGCGCCAAGGCCGAGCGCCGCCCTGGCGTCCCGGCGGTCGACGTCCGGGACCAGCGCGCCCCCGGGCTCCTGTTGCGGGTGTCGCCGCGGACCCTGTCGTGGGGGTGGAAGGCCGAGAGGTTGGGCCGGACGGTCAGGCTCGACCTCGGGCCGGTGGACCGGCTCACCGTCGCGCAGGCACGCCAGGTCGCCGGCGAGGCGACCGACCTTCTCCGAAGCGGGAACGGCTGGCCGTCGGCGACGTGGCTCGCGCGCCGGTTGGGCGACCTCGGCATCGTCCGTCTCGAAGACGTCTTCCCCGAGGTGATTAGGCACGACGCGCCGCCGGCGGCCCCTCCCCGGCCCCGCACGTGGACGTACGCCAAGGCGGTCGAGGCGTACCTGGCGGCGCACGAGGCGGAGTGGAGGCCGGCGGCCTATGCGGACGCGCGGAAGAACCTCAGGCACCCCGTGCTCAAGCGATTCGTCGGCATGCCCGTCGCCTCGGTCTCGGTCGACGACCTGGCGACGGTACTGGCGGCAAAGTCCCGCACGCACCACCGGCAGGCGGAGGCCATCTACGTCCGCTTGAGGCACTTCTTCGCCTGGCTCGCGTCGCCGGGGCCGCGGCGGGACAGCGGCGTCCCCAAGAACCACCTGGAGGATCTCCAGCGCCCGAGGCGGCCGCGTCTCAAGGAAGGGGAGCAGCCCCGCCAGCGCGTCCGCTGGCCCACGATGGACCGGGTCGGCCTGCTGGTGGCGCTCGCCAGGACCGACCTGCTGGACCCCCGGCAGGCGGCCGCCGTGCTTCTCCTAGTGGCGACCGCGCAGCGCCGGCGCGCCATCGTCAGCGCCCGGGTCTCCGAGTTCGCCGGCATCGAGGATGGGTGGGGCTGCTGGCGCCTGCCGCCGATCCGGCGCAAGACCGGCGAGACGGCCAGGGCGCAGGCGCACCACGCGGTCCCCCTCCCCCCGGCGGTCTGGTCCGTCCTGCAGGGGCAGATCGAGGCCGACGCGGTCTACATGTTCCCCGGGCACCGGCCGCGCCGCGCCGGGGCGCCGGTCGGGCATCTGTCAGAGTCCACGCTGACCCATCTGTTGGCGGCCCTGCCCGTCGACGCCTCGCCGCACGACCTGCGCCGTGCCCTGCGGTCGCACGGGGCCCGGGCCCTGCGCCTGCCCGATGCCGTGCTCGACCTCATCCTGGACCATGCCGAGGGCGTCGCCCCGGGCAGCGTGTCCGAGCGCCACTACACGGACGACGACCGGCTCGATCTCAAGCAACCCGTCATGCGGGCGTGGTGGGATCTCGTGGAGCAGCACGCCGCCGCGGCCGCCTTCGACCTCGACGAGATCCGGACCGCCTTCCTTGCGAAGCGCGCCGAGCAGAAGGGGCGCAAGCCCAGGGAAATCGTAACCCCTGCGTGCTAGCCTCAAGATTCGTCCCGGAGATCTCCATGCCCTCGAAACGCGCGACCGCCGCCCTTCCCCGCCCATAGGAGGACGTGACGCTGCGCGCGCCGGCCTCCTCACGACAGGAGGCCTCGATGGCCGTCTTCTTCACCGCCGACACGCACTTCGGCCACGCCGGGATCCTGCACGCCTGCAAGCGTCCCTTCGCCTCCATTCAGGAGCACGACAGCCTCCTGATCGAGGCGTGGAACGCGACGGTCGCGCCGGGCGACACCGTCTACCACCTCGGCGACTTCGCGCTGGGGCCGGCCGAGGCGGCCGAGAAGGTGTTCCGGCGGCTCAACGGGCGCAAGTGCCTGATTGCCGGCAACCATGACCGCCGCAACCGCAAGCTCGCGTGGGCCGAGCAGCATGAGGGGATCCGGGAGGTCTCGGTCGAGGGCAAGCACCTCGTGCTCTGCCACTACCCAATGCGTAGCTGGCCTCGCGCTTTCAGGGGCAGCCTCCACCTGTACGGGCACACGCACGGCAAGCTGCCGGGGACCACGCAGTCATGCGACGTCGGCGTGGACGTGTGGGGCTACAGGCCGGTGTCGCTCGCCGCCGTGGTCGACGCCATGGCATTGAGCGACACCGTGCCCGAGGAGCTCAGAGCCTCAGCGTGAGCTGGGGTTCCGGAGGCGCGGGCAGCGGCGGCATCGGGATACCGGGGTTCGCCCGGTCCCAGTTCCGCCTCGCCCGCAGCCTGGCCCTGTAGCGGGCATCCCGTGCCCGCCTCAGCGCCCGCTGGCGTTCGAGCTTCTCCTGGGCGTGCCTGTCGTTCATGGCCTGCTGCGTCCGCCGACGGATCTCACCGTCGGGGTCGAAGAAGTCCGGCAACGCCCGGTTGTTCTCGTCCTCTTGTCCACACTCTTCGTCTAGCACAACGACCCCCTGAAAAAGCGACGCCGTGGATTACGGCATAGTTTTCAGGGTTAGAGTTGATCGGATCTACTGTTGGAGTGGTCGGTGTAGGTCCGTCGCCTTGGGGGCCAGCAACACGTATAGCAGGCCCGTCTGAATCGACATCGACTCCTCGGCCGGCAAATTCGACCGGAATGACTCATCTCGCGGTAACCCTGGGCGCCGGGTTTTGCTGGCGCCCAGGTCTCCGGATCACCGCAGCGAGTGCCGCGTCAGCCTCGTCCGGGGCGCGGCCGCCCACGCCTGCATCGCCTCAACGAGCTCGGGCGTCACGGTCAGCGTGGCACCGTCGCAGTACCACCCCCGGTAGTGCAGCCGGGGCTCGACGCCGGCGGCGCGGGCGAGCCGGAACGCGGTGCTCCGGGAGCAGCCCAGCGCATCCTGGATCGCGTAGACCTCGCGGACAGAGCCGACCGGCGGCGGCTCGAACTCGATGGGGAGCCGCGAGAAGGCATTGACCGCCTGCAGCAGGCGCGCCTCGCGCCGCTTGGCCTGCTCGCTGGCGAAGGCCTGCCCCCGCTCCCGGGACGGCCGACCCTCACGGAGCGCGCGGGACTGCTGCTCCCATTCCCACGCCGAGAAGGCGGACTCGATCACCCGCCGGATCCGCTTGCCATGGAGCGCCTCGGCCGCCGGGCCGACGAGCAGGGCCCGGGCGGACCAAGCCTCCCCATTGCCGCCGTTCGCGACGTATGCCCGGAGCGCGACGCCGGCATCGAGCGCCCCGGCGATCTCGGCCGCGACGTGGCGGGGAAGGTGTCCGAGGCGGATGCCTTCGGCGAAGGCGGCCTGCCCCCCTGCGGCGGCGACGGCGTGCCCGAGGCGGATGCGGGCTTGGCGCTCTGTCAGTCTCATGATCGGTCTCCTCACCAGGGAATGGCGTCGTCGTTCGGATCGAGGGGCGGAGGCGGCAGGGGCGGCCGGTACCCGGGCAGCGGCTGCACCGGCGGGAGCGGCGGCCGGATGGGCGGATGCCGGTACACCGGCTGCGGCTCCGGTAGCTCAGGCGGTCCATCGTCCGCCGGCGCCGGGCGCTTGAGCCCCGCTAGCTTGAGGGGCGCCGGCGGCCTCGGCGCGGGTACCGGTCCGGGGGGCGGGGCTGCCGCGGGGGCCGGGACGCGGACCATCGGTGGGCGCGGCGCGGGGATGGGGGCCGGCGGCGGGACGGGCTGCTCGGGCGTCGCCGGCTGCATGCCGTCCACGAGGGCGGCGATGCCCGCACGCATGGCACGGACGACGTCGGCCTCGACCGTGCGGACGAGGGCGATCAGGGGGTGGCTCTCGTCGCCGGCGGCAGCCGCCAGCGCAGCCGCCCGGGCGTCGACGAGGCGCTGGCGCAACGCAGCGCCCGTGAGGCCATCGAGGCCCTCTAGCAGGGGATGGCTCACGGGTGCGGCTCCTCATTCACGATCCAGCGGGGGCCCTCGCACCGGACGCGACCGGCCTTGCGGAGCCGCTGCAGCGAGCGGGAGACTTGGGCGATGGTGAGCCCGAGCGCCGGAGCGAGGTGCATCGGGAGCGTGCTCGACGGCCCGACCTGCAGGGCGGTGAGCACGACGGCGTCGCGGGCTTGGGAGGCGGCGCTCACGGGCACCCCCTGACGAGCGCTCTGTTGATGCCGAGGCCCTGCAAAATCTTGGCGCCGGGCGGCCGGCGGCCTGACAGGACGTCCGCGAGGTAGCCGGGGCCCACGCCGTGGCGGCGGCCCCAGGCGGCCGCGGAGCCCTGGCGCTGGATCGCGGCGCGGAGCTCGTCGAGGACGGCCTCGGGCGGCACGACCTGCGCGGCCTCCTCGCGGCTGAGGGCGGCCGCGTCGTACGAATCGTCGGGGTGCCAGCTCACGCGCACGCCCCCCTCAGCGCGGCCCGGCCGGCGGGATCCGTCGGCAGGCCGAGGTAGCGCGCACGGCTCTGCAGCGCCGGCGGCGTGACACCCAGCGCCGCGGCCGCCGCGCGAAGGGACAGCGGGCCGTTGATCGCCGCGGCGACCGCGGCGTCCGTCATGCGCTGGCGCTCCGGCAGCCGCGCCGTCGGCGGCACCGTGCGGATCGCGACGCCGGCGAGCCGGGCCCATCTGTGCGCGGTGTACTCGCTCACGCCGAGCCGACGGGCGACCGCCCCGACGCCGACCGTCGCCGCGACGACGCGCCGGACATCGGGCACGGTCACGCCCAATCCCACATGCCGATACAACTGCATTGCCGTCCTCCGAATCCCCGCGCGATGTCGCGCGGTGGTATTTGAGCACGTTCGTCGTTTGACGAAAGAGCAAATTGGCACGGAAGACAGATATTTTTGGGGGTACAATAATTATCGCAGGAATAATTATTCGAGAGATAATAATTCACTGCCGGGTATTTACGTCAAAAACTCTTGCAGACGATCATGCGAGTGCTAGCATTCGTCATGTGCCGAACGACGGCACGGCTCATGAAGAGGGATGCGATGCCGTACGAGAACGGGACGACGCGAGCCTGGCAGGGGCCGCCGGAGGGACTGGGTCTGACCTGGCGGTTGGCCCCGCGGGAGCTCCGCGCGAACGGCGAGTTCAAGGCTCTCTGGACCGCGACGGGGCCCAGCCAGGATTACGATGATGCCCTCTCCAGCAGCGAGGGGCGGCACCTGCGCACGATGGGCTTCAGCTTCGACAGGATGAGCGGGCTGCCGTGCTTCTGGGAGAGCACGCACCTCGACAAGCGCGCCGCTCAGGTCATCGTCAACACTGCCGCGCACGGGCTGACGGCGTACCGCGAGAAGCTGGCCCGGCAGCGCGCCGACGCGGCCGAGCGCGAGGCGTTCGAGGCGGCAAACCGGGAGCGCCAGGCGGCCGAGGACCTCGACCTGGCAACGCGTGCCATCGCCGCGGCGCGGGAGTCCCTGCGCGCTTACGAATGGGCATGGGCGCTGGCCGACGACGTCACTCGGGCGAAGCGCTTGATCACGATCCCGCCCGCGCAACTGGAGCGCCGCCTGGCCTGGGCGCTGGAGATGTACGTCGAGCGGGCTCAGGCGAACATCGACCGTGCGATGACCGCGATGACGGCGATCTACGAGCCCGAAGCCGAACGGGCCGCCCTGCCGGATGTGAAGGCTGCGGCGCTGGAGGGCTGCCAGCTCCTGACCGCGCGCGATGCCGACCGCGCCAGCGTCATCAACCGGGCGGGCTGGGGCCGGACGACGTCCGTGAAGGGCCACGTCCTCGCGAGCCACGAGGTCCTCGACACGGTGCTCACGAGCCACGCGCTGCGGGCCTTGCGCACGCACCGGCGCCAGCTGCCGCCCGAACTCGATGTCAGGCTGTTCGGCCTCAACGCCGAGGCGTGGATCGCAGCCAGCGCGACCGCGGCCTGATTGTGGCTTGCCGGGGCGAGGCGATCATGGGGCTCCACACACCAAGGAGCCCCACATGCGTTTCCTCGCCCGCCTCGCCGCCGTCCTCGCCGCTGTCGCTCTCGCCCCCGTCGCCATGGTCTGGTACGGGGTGCAGTGGGTCCGCCGGCTCGTCGCCCGCCCCGACCCGGTCCTCCCCACCGCGGCCGCCGCAGAGGACTACCTCGACGCCGCGGCGGCCGCCCCGATCGCACCGGTGCCCGAGGGCATCCGCGCCTGCCATCCCGTGGGGATGGCCCTCGTCCTCCACGCCCGTCACGTGACCGCCGGAGGGGATCCCGTCGACCTTGCAGGCCTGCCCGCCGACGTCGCGACGTGGCTGCACTCGCTCTCGCCCGACGAGCTCGCGATCCTCGCCCGAACGATGCCCCATCAGGCCGAGGCCCTCGTCGCCGGCTTGGGACGCGTCCCGGGGCTGCAGGGCCCCCACGATGCGGACGCGTCCGCGGCGCCCGGGACGCATCCGCATGAGGATGCGGACGTGTCCGAGGCGCCGGCATTCTCCTGGCCCTACAGGGGCGCCCCGGGGGACGGCGCGATGGCCGACCTTCTGGCCCACGTGGAGGCCCTCCGCGTCCGCCAAGTCCGGGTCGCCTGAACCACCCAGCCGCCGGAACGACGAAGCCCGCCGGGATCACCGGCGGGCTTTTTTTGTGTGAACGACCTCGGGCTACGTGCGGCCCCTGTGCGCCTCTCTGCGGCCTCGCGCGGGCGCACGGGGCAAGCCTCAAGCGAAATCGTCAGGAGCGCGACGATTTCTCAGGCGCGCCGGGCGACGGGCAGGCGAGCCTCTGCCTTGGCGGCGCGGATCCTCAAGCCGGCGATCTCTGCGCGGACAGCGGCAAGCTGGCGCTGCAGGTCGGCCTCACGGGCGCGGCTCGCCAGCAGGGCCTGGCCGAGCCGGTGGACGGCGGCCTCCGACCGGGCCTCAGCGCGGTCCCAGGCGGCCTGCTCGCGAGCGGCACGGATGCCGGCGTCGATGGCCAGAAGAGCGCCTCCCAGACCGGCCGAGATGCCGTCGTGTAGGATCTGACCGTGATCGCGCATCGCCGCCTCCGCCGTCTCAGGAGGCCTATAGATTCAGCTCGCTGACCCGGCGTCCAGCTGCGTCTGTGGGCAGGGTTACCGGTTCCCTGGCCGCTGAATACTGAGTGACACGTCCGGGTGCTTCCACGGACTTGGACGGCTAGCCCCCCCATTACTTCCCCGAAGAGGAACAGAAATCCAAGGGGACGCGGCGCATGGATCTAAGAGGGTGCAGAAGCGGACGTTCGGCTTTGCGCCCTTTGCGGCCATCCAGCCGAGTTGGTGGGTCATCCCGAAGCAGACGATATGGCGGGCAACGGCTTAGCCAAGGAGAACCGTGCGGATACCTCTGCGGTCGTGCCCCTCTTGACCCCCTCAGGAATTTAAAGATCGCTCAACGGGATCAGACTCGCCGGACCGCGCCGTGGGCGGCGCTGGTCGTGAGCATCGCGTAGGCGCGCAGGGCCGCGCTCACCTTCCGCTTGCGCGGCTTCGCCGGCTGCCAACCCGCTGCCTCCTGGGCGACCCGCCGCCGGTCGAACTCTGCCTTGTCCACGTCGAGGTGGATGCTGCGGTTCGGGATGTCGATGGCGATCCGGTCGCCGTCGCGCACGAGGCCGATCAGGCCGCCCTCGGCCGCCTCGGGGGAGACGTGCCCGATGGACAGGCCCGACGACCCGCCGGAGAACCGCCCGTCGGTGACGAGGGCGCACGCCTTACCCAGCCCCTTCGATTTGAGGTAGCTCGTCGGGTAGAGCATCTCCTGCATGCCGGGGCCCCCCCGCGGTCCCTCGTAGCGGATCAGCACGACCTCGCCGGCCGTGACCTTGCCGTTGAGGATGCCGTCGACGGCCGCGTCCTGGCTCTCGAACACGCGGGCGGTGCCCGTGAAGGTCAGGATCGCGGCGTCGACGCCCGCGGTCTTCACGATGCAGCCCTGCTCGGCCAGGTTCCCGTAGAGCACGGCGAGGCCGCCATCCTGCGAGTAGGCGTGGGCCGCGTCGCGGATCACGCCGCCCTCCCTATCGAGGTCGAGTTCGTCGAAGCGGGATTCCTGGCTGAACGCGACCTGGGTCGGCACGCCGCCGGGGGCCGCGCGATAGAAGTCCTGGACCGAGGTGGACGGTTCGCCGCGCACGTCCCAGCGGGCGAGCGCCGCGCTGAGCGTCCCGGCCGAGACGTTGCCGACGCCGGTGTCGATCAGGCCGGCCCGGTCGAGCTCGCCAAGGATGCCCATGATGCCGCCGGCCCGGTGGACGTCCTCCATGTGGACGTTGGCCACTGCCGGAGCGACCTTGCACAGCACCGGCACCCGCCGGGACAGCCGGTCGATGTCGGCCATGGTGAAGGGCACCTCGCCCTCGTGGGCGGCTGCCAGCAGGTGCAGCACTGTATTGGTTGAGCCGCCCATGGCGATGTCGAGCGTCATGGCGTTCTCGAAGGCTTTGAAGCTCGCGACCGCGCGGGGCAGCACGCTGGCGTCGTCCTGCTCGTAGTGGCGGCGGGCGAGATCCACGATCAGGTGGCCGGCCTCGACGAACAGCCGCTTGCGGTCGGCGTGCGTGGCGAGCACCGAGCCGTTGCCCGGCAGCGCCAGCCCCAGCGCCTCGGTGAGGCAGTTCATCGAGTTTGCCGTGAACATGCCCGAGCACGAGCCGCAGGTCGGGCAGGCTGAGCGCTCGATGACGGCGACGTCCTCGTCGGAGATGCGGTCGTCGGCGGCCGCGATCATCGCGTCGACGAGATCGACCTTTTTGGCGATGCCCGGCAGCTGGACCTTGCCGGCCTCCATCGGGCCACCTGACACGAAGACGGTCGGGATGTTGAGGCGGAGCGTTGCCATCAGCATGCCGGGGGTGATCTTGTCGCAATTCGAGATGCACACCATCGCGTCGGCGCAGTGGGCGTTGACCATGTACTCGACGGAATCGGCGATCAGCTCGCGGGACGGGAGCGAGTACAGCATCCCGTCGTGGCCCATGGCGATGCCGTCATCCACGGCGATCGTGTTAAACTCCTTGGCGACGCCGCCGGCCGCCTCGATCTCACGCGCGACGAGCTGGCCGAGGTCCTTCAGGTGGACGTGGCCCGGCACGAACTGCGTGAAGGAATTCACCACCGCGATGATCGGCTTGCCGAAATCGGCATCCTTCATGCCGGTGGCGCGCCACAGGCCGCGGGCACCGGCCATGTTGCGGCCGTGGGTGGTGGTGCGGGAGCGATAGGCGGGCATGGGCGTCTCGTTGGTGTCATGCGCGTTCTGCCGGATAGGCGTCGGCGAACAAGCGGGTTCGGCTCGGTGCTGTCATGCACCTTGGCTGTTGGCGTCCCGTCCACGCTCCCGCCGGCATCGGTGACGGGAACCGAGCGGGCGCCGACCTTGGCTCGGCGCTACCGAGTGCGTCCGTAGCGCGCGAACGGGTTCTCGAAGCGCGCGCGGGCGCCGAGTTCGGCCTCGATGGCCAGCAGGCGGTTGTACTTGGCTAGCCGCTCGCCCCGGCAGGGCGCACCCGCCTTGATCTGCCCGCTGCCCATGGCGACCGCGAAGTCGGCGATGAACGTGTCCGTGGTCTCCCCGGAGCGATGGGAAACCATCGTCGCCCACCCCGCCTTCCGGCACAGGGTGATGGCCTCGACCGTCTCGGACACGGTGCCGATCTGGTTGAGCTTGATCAGCGCGGCGGTACAGGCCCTTTCGTCGATGGCCTTCGCGATGAAGCGAGGATTGGTCACCAGCAGGTCGTCGCCGACGACCTGTATCCGCTCGCCCTGCGCGGCCGTCTGGGCCACGAACCCGGCCCAGTCCTCCTCCCCGAACCCGTCCTCAATGGAGACGATGGGCCAGCGCTCGACCCAACGGCCGTAGAGCTCCAGGAGCTGCGCGCTGTTCAGGAGGCCGGTCCGCGAACGGGCGAGATCGTAACCGTCCGCCGCCGCGAACGAAGAGGCCGCGGGGTCCAGGGCGATGGCGACGTCGGCGCCCGGCGTGTAGCCGGCCCTCTCCGTTGCCTCCACGATCAACGCCAAGGCCGCCTCGTTGTCGGGCAGGTTGGGTGCGAAGCCGCCCTCGTCCCCTACGGCCGTGGCTAGCCCCCGTTCGTGAAGAATCTCCCGGATAGCCGCGTAGGTCTCGGCCGCGACGTGCATCGCCTCGGCCAGGCTCGACGCGCCGACGGGCACGAGCATGAATTCCTGGACGTCGAGCGAGCTGTCGGCGTGCTGGCCTCCGTTGAGGACGTTGAGGCACGGCATTGGGAGAAGGATGGCGGCCTCGCCGCCGAGATGGGCGTAGAGGGGATGGCCCGTCGCGCGCGCGGCCGCACGCGCCGCCGCCATTGAGACACCAAGCATCGCGTTCGCGCCAAGCCTGGACTTATTCGGCGATCCGTCGAGCTCGACGAGCGTCCGGTCGACGCCTTGCTGGTCGGATGCGTCCCATCCCCGGAGCGCCTCGGCGATCTCGCCTCGAACGGCCTCAGCGGCCCTCAGCACGCCCTTGCCCCCGTAACGTGCCGGGTCATTGTCGCGCCTCTCGACCGCCTCGTTTACGCCGGTCGAGGCGCCCGAGGGGACGCCGGCCTTGGCACTGACGCCGCCCTCCAGCGTGACGCGGACCTCCAGGGTCGGGCGGCCGCGGGAGTCCAGGATTTCCAGGGCTTCGAGGGCGCGGATCTTCGTGTCCGTACGCATCGGGTATTCCATCGGTTGATGAAGGTTCTTGGCGGTGGCCAAGCATGGAGAAGGGTGCCGGCGCGGAACCCGCACCGGCACCCTCATGTCGTCAGCGACGTGCCGCTGCTTAGTTCGGCAGGGCGAAGTCGGTCAGCGTGCCACCGAGGTTGGTGTACTGCGACAGGGCCGCGTAGCCACCCACCGCGCCGAGGCCGGCGTTCGGGTCGGTCAGGCCGGCCGCAAGGCCGATGCCCGCCCAGCCGCCGACGCCCGAGAGGACGGCGATGTGCTGCTTGCCCTTGATCGAGTAGGTCATCACGTTGCCGATGATGCCCGACGGGGTCTTGAACTTCCAGAGTTCCTTGCCCGTCTTGTCGTCGACAGCCTTGATGTAGCCTTCCAGGGTTCCGTAGAACACTACGTCGCCGGCGGTGGCGAGCGCGCCCGACCACACCGAGAACTGCTCCGGGTCGGACCAGACGATCTTACCCTTCACGCCGTCCCAGGCGATGAAGTTGCCCATGCCGCCGTGCGAGTTCGGGGCCGGGTACATCGACAGAGTCGCACCGACGTAGGGCTGGCCCGGGGTGTAGGTCACCCGGAACGGCTCGTAGTCCATGCAGACGTGGTTGGTGGGGACGTAGAACAGGTTGGTCTTCGGGGAGAAGGCCGCGGGCTGCTCGTCCTTCGACCCGAGGGCCGCCGGGCAGATGCCCTTGGAGTTCACGTCCTCGCCGTTCTGCTCGGTCGAGTATTTCGCCTGGACGAGCGGGCGGCCATAGTTCTTGGAGCCCTTGTCCATGTCGACCTTGGACGCCCAATTGACGGCCGGGTCGAACTTTTCGGCCACCAGCAGCTCGCCCGTGTCGCGGTTCAGCGTGTAGCCGAAGCCGTTACGGTCGAAGTGGGTCAGGAGCGGGGTCTCCTTGCCGTCGACCTTTTGATCCGTGAGGATCATCTCGTTGATGCCGTCGTAGTCCCACTCATCGTGCGGGGTCATCTGGTAGACCCACTTGGCCATGCCGGTGTCCGGGTTACGCGCCCAAATGGTCATCGACCACTTGTTGTCGCCCGGACGCTGCTTCGGGTTCCAGGTCGAGGGGTTGCCCGAGCCGTAGTACACGAGGTTCAGCTTGGGGTCGTAGGAGTACCAGCCCCAGGTGCAGCCGCCGCCGGTCTTCCACTGATCGCCTTCCCAGGTCTTCAGCGAGGAGTCCTTGCCGATGGGCTTTCCGAGCGAGGTGGTCTTCTCCGGGTCGACCAGGAGCTGGTCGTCCGGGCCTTCCGAGTAGCCGCGCCACACGCGCTTGCCGGTCTTCAGGTCGTAGGCGGTGATGGAGCACTGCACGCCGAACTCGCCGCCGGAGATGCCGACGAGGACCTTGTCCTTCACGGGGAGGACGGTGGCGGTGTTGGTCGCGCCCTTGCCCGGGTCGCCGTTCTTCACCGACCAGTTCACCTTGCCGGTCTTGGCGTCTAGCGACACGACGGTGGTGTCGGCCTGGTGCAGGATGAGGGCGCCGTCGGCGTAGGCAAGGCCGCGGTTGACCGTGTCACAGCACATGACCGGGATCACGGACGGATCCTGCTTCGGCTCGTACTTCCACAGGATCTTCTGCTCATGCTCAAGGTCGAGCGCGTAGACGATGTTCGGGAACGGCGTGTGCACGTACATCACCGAGCCGATGACGAGCGGCGCGCCTTCGTGGCCGCGCAGGACGCCGGTCGAGAAGGTCCAGGCGACCTGGAGATCCTTGACGTTCTTCGTGTTGATCTGGTCGAGCTTCGAGAAGCGGGTGTTCGAATAGTTCAGCCCCGGGAACGCCCAGTCGTTGGGGTTCTCCATCATCTTCATCAGGTCGTCGTTGGCCGAGGCCGGCAGCAGGGTGGCGGCATAGGCAACTGACGCCGCGAGGGCGATCTTTTTCATGAGCGTTCCTCCGTTCAGACGCCGCGGCCAGAATTCGGCGTGGCCACGCGTCATGTCACGCGTTATCGCCACTTTTCTATCCCTGAATTTCCTCCGTTCAGGTCGAAAGCGAGCAATGCAGGTCTATCAAGACCATTAGAGATTACAATAAGATTCTTCTAAGTGCGACAGTTTTTCTTGTGCCGTCAGCACATTTACTTGTTAAGGCATGGATAATCTACCCGGCAAGCGATGCGCTTTCCAGGACCAAGTAAAACCGGCTTTTAAAAAGATCTAAGATGCCAATTTTCTTCGATTATCGGCCTGTTACCGTTGACTCGAAGCTTGTTCTAGCTATCCTGACCTCTCCGACAAGTAAGACTGAGATCTAGCGAACGACTTAAGTTACCGCTCGGGAAGTTCGCTGGGTGCGGCGGGGTCTTCGGACCTCGCCGTTTTTTTTCGTTCGAGCACGACGAAACGCGCGCGAAATCGCGCGCGTGGGTCAGGCTCAGAGCGGCGGTTGGTGGGATCGCATCGGCACACGGCTCACGCAGGATCCCGGTGAAGGGATCGGGTTACGGGAGGTGCGCGGCCGGATGTGGGGACAGGCACAGCCCTACCCGCGCCCGGAAGCGCACGGTAGGAGCTATCGTCCGGGCGTAGGGCCCGGCAGTTGTCGGGGAGCTCCATCCCCATCCCACGTCCGGGAGAGTGGCTTAATCCACGGCGGCCGTCAATTCTGACGCAGGTGACAAGGCCGTGACGGCGCCAGTCCGCCTTTCGCGCCGCCCGGTCAGCCGTCCGTGAGCGCCGACGCGAGGAAATAGGAGCCGTAGGCGACGACCATGAAGGCAGCGGCGCCATCCAAAAGGAATGGCGGTACGCTTCGGAAAACCCCCGTTCGGCCCAACGTCGCCGCCAACGCGCCGATGATCGCGACGCCGAGCGCGACCCCGAGCGTCGCGGTCGCGGCCCCCTCACGCAGTGCGACGCCAAGCCAGACGACCAGGACTTCCAGCCCTTCCGTGACCAGCGCCCAGAACCCGACGCCGATGCCGGCCAAGTTGAGTGGACGCGGCCAGTTGCCGGAGAATACAGGCGGTTTCGGGCTGGTCCCGTCCCACTGACTAAGACCCTGGAGGAACTCCCAGAGCAGGTAGATCCCGAACGCCAGCAGCAGCGCGGCGGCGATGGCGTCGAGGAGATGCAGCGCGAACCGGTAGGCCGCAGCCTGTAACACCCAAGCCAGCACGGCGACGGCGGTTCCGCCGAGGACGCCGCCCAATAGGAGGCTCCGCCAACCGAAGCGGTAGGCTCCCGCGATCAGGACCGTGGCCGCGATGAACAGTTCGGTGAAGGTGACCTGGAAGGTGATGACCACGCCGAACCAGGAGACGTCGCCCATGCGCTCACCCCCGGAAAGCGACGAGGATCGCGCCGGCTGCGATCAGGCCGACGCCGAGCCAATTGGGTCCGGACAGCCGCTCCCCCAGGAACACGACCCCGAACACGGCGACGAGCACGACGCTGAGCTTGTCGATGGGTGCGACCCGCGCCGCATCGCCTAGCTTGAGCGCCCGGAAGTAGCACAGCCAGGAGCCCCCGGTGGCCAAGCCGGACAGGACTAGGAACAGGTAGGTCCGGCGGGAGACCGACGAGAGCGGCTCCCACTGGCCGGTCGCAATCAAGATGCCGCCGAGGACGAGCAGGATCACGGCGGTACGGACGAAGGTGGCGAAGTCCGAGCCCACCGCCTCGATGCCGACCTTGGCGAAGATCGCCGTCAGCGCCGCGAAGCCGGCCGAGAGCAGGGCCCAGGCCTGCCAGGACTGCAGCAGGCCCCTCACGGCGTTATCGGCTCGGGTCCGGCCGCCCGGTGGCGTTCCACGGCCGCCGCGATCATCGCCCGCGCCGCGGCCGCCGTGTCCCAGCCGGTGATTCGGACCCACTTGCCGGGCTCCAAGTCCTTGTAGTGCTCAAAGAAGTGGTGGATCTGGCTGCGGGTAATTTCCGGCAGGTCGGTATGCTCGTGGATGGCGTCGTAGCGGCGCGTCAGGCGTTGCGCCGGGACCGCGACGATCTTCTCATCCGGACCGTGCTCGTCTTCCATCAGCAGCACGCCGACGGGCCGGACCCGCAATACCGCACCGGGCAGAACCCCGCGGGTGTTAGCCACCAGCACGTCGCAGGGATCGCCGTCCTCCGAAAGGGTGTTCGGAATGAAGCCGTAATTGCCCGGGTAGCGCATCGGCGTGTGCAGGAATCGGTCGACCACGAGCGCGCCGGCGGCTTTGTCGAGCTCGTATTTGACCGGCTCTCCGCCGACCGGCACCTCGACCAGTACGTTGACCTCGTGGAAGGTCGGATCGCCGACTGCGATGGCTTCAAGCTTCACGTTAAAAACTCCTTCTGGGCCGGTTCAGGGTTGGGTGACGATCCAGACGGAGGCGAGCGCCAGGATCAGCAGGACGGCGACCGCGAACACGATCAGGGCGGTGCTGCCGTGACGCACGCGTGCGCTCGATCGCTTGCGCTCCCGCTCGGCGCGCCGCAGCGCGTCGACGTCGCTCAGTTCGGGGTCTGGGTCGTTGCTCTCGGGTCGATTGGTCATCGCGGCCTCCCTTGCCGGATTGTCCACGCCTCGCCGGAGGCGGCGGACGGGGTGTTGCCGGCGTACCGGCCGGGCTCACGTCGGCCCCATGCCCAGGAGGCCGCGCACCAGCGCCAGGGCCGCCAGGAGGCCGAGCAGTGCCGCGATCACGGAAGCGAGGACGTAGGCGAAGGCCGCCCCGGTCTGGCCCCGCTCGTAAAGCGTGATCGCGTCGAGCGAGAAGGTCGAAAAGGTCGTGAAGCCGCCGAGCACCCCGGTGGTCAGCAGCAGGCGCAGGGGATGCCCGCCGGAGCCGCGGAGCACGAAGCTCTCGGCGATGATGCCCATCAGGAACGAGCCAAGGACGTTGATGAACAGCGTGGCGACGGGGAACGTGACGCCGGGCAAGAGGCGCGACGTGGCGAGGTTGATTCCGTGGCGGATGGCTCCGCCGACACCCGCACCCAGGAATACGATCAAGAAGTTCACAGGTCGCCTCTCGTCACATCGAGCGAGGGCAACAAAAAACCCGCCTTGCGGCGGGTTGCGTCGGAAACGCTCCCGCCGCGAGCGGGCACGCGGTGCCCTCGCAGCAGGAGCCATCAGCCCTCACGGGCGGTTGTCGGGAAGCTCCATTCCCATCACACGCTAGCCCTTTAACAGCGGGCGATGCGAAGGGTCAATGACTTTCGGTCGCGGTTCGAAATCCCAGCATCCAACACTGCTCATCCAGTCCGCACGAGCGGCCGCTTTCCCCCTGCCTCTGCTCAAACGGACAAGCGGCTTTCGGCCAGCTTCGGCCTCGCCGTTAGGCGATCGGGATGACTGGGGTGGGTGGGAAGCAGCTTGGCTGCTTTCGGTCGCAAGACGTTCTAAAGCGGACCTAGGATGAATCGCCGTCTCCGGATGGACGGTCCAACCCATCTCAGGGTCGAAGTTCGTTAAAGCCGGATGCCGTTTTCATCAGAGGCGATGCGACCGACGCGAAAGTGCGTTGCCTTGGGAGACAGAGTGATTCACGATCGCAAAGCCCCAATCACGCGACGTCTCGTGCTGGTCCGGCATGGCCAGAGCGTAGCCAACCGATCCGGTCTGTTCACGGGATTGCTGGACTCGCCCTTGACCGAGCAGGGTCGGATAGAAGCCGTGGCAGCCGGGCGGCGTTTGGCCGAGCGCAGCTGGCGCTTTTCCGATGCCTTCACCTCGACGCTGACGCGGGCCGTCGTGAGCGGCCGGCTTATCCTCGATACGCTCGGGCAACCCGGATTAATCCCTCAACGCTTCGCCGCGCTCGACGAGCGAGACTACGGCGACCTCAGCGGGCTCGACAAGACCGCCGCCGATGCGCGCTGGGGGGCGGAGCGGATCGAGACCTGGCGGCGCTCCTACGCCGAGGCGCCGCCGAACGGTGAGAGCCTGCGCGATACCGTCGCCCGCATCGTGCCATGCTACCTCCGATCCATCCTACCGGCGGTCATGGGCGGGGACGTGCTCGTCGTCGCCCACGGTAATTGCCTGCGGGCGCTCGTTATGGCGCTCGACGACCTCAGCCCGGCGGAGGTCGAGCAACTCGAACTCGCGACGGGCTCCGTCAGGATCTATGAGTTTGCTGCGGACACGACGATCGAGGCCCGCTGGATCGACGGTTGAATCCGCCTGTAGGCCCCCAAGAATGGGTCGCCTCACGCTTCGAGGGGATCCCCATTTGATCTAATTAAGTGATTGGAATTATCTAATCATTCCGTTGGAGTGAATGAAAGGGAAGTGGGATTCTCCGGCATCACATCGGAGCCACCCATGTCCGCCCCCAGACTTGTCTCCCACCCTCGATCGATGCGTGCCCTGGCCGGCACGAGAGCCATCCTTCCAGGACTGGGCCTCTGCGTGGCAGTTACCGCCGCAGCGGTCGGCTTCGAAGCCGTCGAGACGCACCTGTTCGGTCGCGCTTGGCTCGAAGCCCTGGTGCTGGCGATCCTCCTCGGGAGCGCGATCCGCACCGCCTGGACCCCGTCGCAGCGTTTCTTTCCCGGCATCGCCTTCGGGGCCAAGACCGTGCTGGAGATCGCGGTCGTAATGCTAGGCGCGTCGCTCAGCCTCGCGACGATCCTCGCCGCCGGCCCGGGCCTGCTCTTCGGCATCGCGGGCGTCGTCGTGGTCGCGATCCTGTCGAGCTACGGCATCGGCCGGGCGCTCGGACTGCATTCGCGCATGGCGATCCTCGTCGCCTGCGGCAACTCGATCTGCGGCAACTCGGCGATCGCCGCCACCGCCCCGGTGATCGGCGCCGACGGCGAGGACGTCGCCGCCTCCATCGCCTTCACCGCGGTGCTGGGCGTGCTGGTGGTGCTCGGCCTGCCGCTGCTGGTGCCGCTGCTCGGCCTGTCGCCGATGCAGTACGGCGTGCTCGCCGGCCTCACCGTCTACGCCGTGCCGCAGGTCCTCGCCGCCACCGCGCCGGTCGCGGCGCTCAGCGTCCAGGTCGGAACCCTGGTGAAGCTCGTCCGGGTGCTGATGCTCGGGCCGGTCGTTCTGATGCTCTCCCTCGGCGCGAGCCGGCTGCGCGAGGAGACCGACGAGGCCGCCCCCGGCGTCACAACCGGCGACCGCCCGGCCCCCGGCGGCCTCGCGATCCACCGCCTGGTGCCGTGGTTCATCCTCGCCTTCCTGGCGCTCGCGGGACTCCGCTCGGCCGGGCTGATCCCGCAAGTCGCGCTCGCGCCGATGTCGGAGACCGCCAACGTGCTGACCGTAGTCTCGATGGCGGCACTCGGCCTCGGGGTCGACGTGCGCAGCGTCGCCAAGGCCGGGGCGCGGGTGACCCTCGCTGTGGTCGCCTCGCTCCTTGCCCTCGGCGCCGTCAGCCTCGGCCTGATCCATGTGCTCGGCCTCGTCTGATCCACGCTATGGCATCGATCCGACCCCTTGATGGAAGAATTGCCGTGACACGTTCGTCCCAATCTTCATCCGAGGCAGTCGCGCAGGCGACGGGATGGTTGATGGGGCCGGGTCGCGAAGCGGTGGACGCGGCAGCCCTTCTCGATGGGTTCAGTGCGTGCCTCTCGGGGCTTGGCCTGCCGCTGGCCCGCGCCACCACCCACGCGCCGACCCTGCATCCGTCGTTCCGGTGGGTGATGCGCGTCTGGCATCCAGGAACGTCGAGCCTAGCCCTGCGTCGCCGCCACGGCATCGAGGGCACGCCGACCTTCCACGGCAACACCGTCGAGCACGTGGTCGAGACGCGGACCCCACTCCAATGCCGTCTCGACGGGGATGGGCCGCTGCCGTTTCCCGTGCTTGGCGAGCTTCGCAACGAGGGTCTGACCGACTACCTCATCGCGCCGCTGCATGCCGCGCGTGGACGCATGGGTGCCGCCTCCTGGGCCACGGCGAGACCGGGCGGCTTCACGCCGATCGAGATCGAGACGTTGCTAGCGCTGGTCGAGCCGTTCTCGCTGCTGTTCGAAATCAAGGCGCTCGACGACATGCTTGGCGCGGTCCTGAGCGCCTATGTCGGGCGCGACCCGGCGCGGCAAATCCTGGCCGGCACAGTGCGGCGCGGCGACGTACGCCTCATGCGGGCCGCGATGATGCTGACCGATCTGCGCGGGTTCGGTGAACTGTCCGACCGGCAAAGCCCCGACCATGTCGTGGCCGCCCTCAACCGGATGTTCGATGCCATCGTGCCGGCCGTCGAGGCGGAAGGCGGCGAGGTGCTAAAGTATATTGGTGACGGGCTGCTGGCCGTGTTCGATGCCGATCGCGACGAGGCCGAGGCGCGCCGTGCCGCCTTGCGTGCCGCCGAGGCCGCACTCGATGCGCTTGCGACCCTGCGCGACGGTGACAGGGCTGCCTTTGAGGTCGGCGTCGCACTTCATGTTGGGGAGGTCGCCTACGGCAATATCGGCGGCGGCGACCGGGTCGACTTCACGGCGATCGGCCGCGATCTCAACGTGCTCGCTCGCGTCGAGCGCCTGTGCAAGACCTACGACACGCCGCTGATCGCCACCGACACCTTCCTCCACGGCCTGGCGCATGCCCTCGAACCGCTCGGCATTGTCGCCCTTCGCGGTTTCGCCGAGCGTCACGCCTTGTTCGGGTGTCGCAGGACCGCGCCTGTCGAAGCACCGGCGGTCTGACGTCGAGACGATATCTGGCACCACCGGCGCGGAGATCCAAAATTCTCAAATCATCGCATTGGGAGATCGTTCGCATCGCGAAAGACCGTTGGTGGGAATTAAACGCATCCCGTAGCATCTCCCTAGTCGCAAGGAATCGCCACGGGTCCGGTGCCCTCGAACGCATCGACGCCGACGAACTTTGAAGGGAGAGACCATGCACGGATTGGAAAGACCGACGAACCGCCGCCTCCTGTTGGGCGGGCTCGGGCTCGGCAGCCTTGCCGCCGCGATGCCGGCCTGGGCCGCGGGCTCGGTGAAGCTGCCGCTACCCGGCGGCCCGGATGTGCGGGATCTCACGACGGCCTTTCCCGGCAAGGGCGAGATGATCCTCCAGCGAACCCATCCGCCGCTGCTGGAGACGCCGTTTGCGGTGTTCGATGAGGGCGTGTTCACCCCCAACGACCGCTTCTACGTGCGCTGGCACTGGGCCTCGATCCCAACCGAGGTTGATGCCGGCACCTTCCGTCTCAAGGTCCACGGTCATGTCGAGAAGGAGCTCTCGCTCTCCCTCGATGCCATCGCCGGCCTGCCGCGCTTCGAGATCGCCGCGGTCAACCAGTGCTCGGGCAACTCCCGCGGGCTGTTCGAGCCGCGGGTTCCCGGCGCGCAATGGGCCAACGGCTCGATGGGAAACGCCCGCTGGACCGGGGTGCGCCTCAAGGACGTGCTCGAAAAGGCCGGGGTGAAGGCCGGTGCCGTGCAGGTGCGCTTCAGCGGCCTCGATGAGCCGGTCGTGGACGACGCGCCGGACTTCAAGAAGTCGCTCGATCTCGACCACGCCAACGACGGTGAGGTGATGATCGCCTACGCGATGAACGGCGAGCAATTGCCGCTTCTCAACGGCTTCCCGCTTCGCCTCGTGGTGCCGGGCTGGTACTCGACCTACTGGGTCAAGATGTTGTCGGAGATCGAGGTGCTGGACAAGCCCGACGACCAGTACTGGATGAAGACCGCCTACCGCATCCCGGACGTGCCGGGCGCCAACATCAAGCCCGGCCAGACCGGCTT
This sequence comes from Methylobacterium sp. PvR107, assembly GCF_017833295.1. NCBI lineage: Bacteria > Pseudomonadati > Pseudomonadota > Alphaproteobacteria > Hyphomicrobiales > Methylobacteriaceae > Methylobacterium > Methylobacterium sp. PvR107. The sequence goes on along the minus strand of NZ_JAFIBW010000001.1, from coordinate 5,049,072 downwards.
CAAGACGGTGCCGATCAACAAGATGGTACCGCGCTCGTTCGTCACCAACCTGCAGGATGGCGCCAAGGTGACGGCCGGCGCGCCGGTGGCGTTGCGCGGCATCGCTTTCGGCGGCGATTGCGGGGTGAAGGCGGTCGACTTCTCCGGCGACGGCGGCGCGACGTGGTTTCCAGCACAGCTCGGCGCGGACGAGGGCCCCTACAGCTTCCGCCGCTTCGAGGGCAGCCTGCCGGCGTTGGCCGCCGGCACCCACACGGTGAAGGTCCGCTGCACCAACACCAACGGCGTCGCGCAGCCCACGGACCGGGTCTGGAACGGGGCCGGCTTCATGCAGAACGGTATAGAAACCGTGTCCTTCCAGGCCGCTTGAGGAGAACAGCCATGACCCCGATCCGCTCTGCAGCCCTCAGCGTCGCGCTCATACTGTCTCCCCTGGTGGCGCTCGCCGCCCCGGCTCCCGAGCCGATGCGCTTCACCTCGCAATCGATCGAGATGCCGACCTCCGACCGGATCTTCCCCGACGGGCCCGGGGCCGAGGCGGTCAACAACAACTGCCTCGCCTGCCATTCGGCCGGGATGGTGTTGACCCAGCCCAAGCTCACGAAGGCGCAGTGGACCGAGACCGTGAACAAGATGGTCCACATCTACAAGGCTCCGGTCGATCAGGCCGACGTGCAGACCATCGTCGACTACCTCACGGCGTTGAAGCCGACCCCCTGAACTCCCGAATCCCGAGGCCGCCGCGTTTTTTCGCCGGCCTCGGGGAATAGACCGCCCTCGCTGGCATCTCCTTAAGGCGATGCATGGCCGGACCGGTCCCGCACGACGCAATCCGATTTCGAACCCGCCCGCACGGCTGGCCCCGGCCGCCGAACGAGCGCGCATGCCCAAGAGACCCGCTTCATGACCCATATCCGCACCAGTCTCCGCGCCTTCCTCGCCGGAGCTGCCTTGCTTCTCGCCCAGGGCCAGCCCGGGTCCGCCGCTGGTTTCGACGGCGCGATCAAGAACAACGCCTTGGCGCTGAACGCTGCCGGGACCGTCGCCGCTGTATCGAACAGCGAGGAGAGCGCCGTCGTCGTCTACGACGTCGCCAAGGGCACGGTGCTGCGCCGCCTCGACGGCTTCGTCACGCCGCGCAACATCGTGTTCGCGCCGGACGGCGCCCGCTTCTACGTCTCCGACAGCGGCACCGGCCGGATCACGGTCTACGAGACCGGCACCGGCAAGGAAGCCGGCGTTCTCGCCGCCGGGCCCGGGGTCTTCGGCACCGTGCTCTCGGCCGACGGGGGCAAGCTCTACGTCAACAACGAGGCCGCGAGCACGCTGACCGTGTTCGACACCAAGACTATGCTGGCAGATGCCGTGATTCCCGGCTTCGCGCAGCCGCGCCAGGGCGTGAAGCTGTCGCCCGACGGCAAGACCGTGTTCGTGACGAACTTCCTCGGCGACAAAATCACGTTGGTCGATACCGCCACCAACAAGATCACCGGCGAGATCGCTGGGTTCGACAAGCTGCGCGCCATCTCGATCACCAAGGACGGCAAGACGCTGTTTGCCGCCAACAGCGGCCGCAATACCATCGGCGTGGTCGATATCGCCGCCCGCAAAGTCACCTCCGAGGTGGAGGTGGGCAAGGACCCCTACGGAGCCGCACTGACACCGGACGGTCGCTTCGTCTATTCCGGCAACCTCAAGGACAACTCACTCTCAGTGATCGACACCGGCACCCTCAAGGTTGTCGCCACGGTGACCGGCCTGAACGAGCCGCGCCAGGCGATCGCGTTCTCGGCCGACAACGCCCGCGCCTACGTCCTCAACCGCGATCTCAGCGTCGCCGTGGTCGATCGCGCGAAGAATGCGGTGGTCTCGACAATGAAGCCCTGAGGCGACGCGCGCCGGGGGCCTTATCGCCCCCGGCGCGTTCTCGTCGTCGACATGTCAAGTACGCAGGACAAAGACCCCATGCTCCGCCTGTTCCAGCGCAAGGACCGCCTCATCGTCCACGGAAAGGCGCCCTACAACGCCGAGCCGCCGCTCGATCGCCTGCGGGCGGCGTTCCTCACCGAACAGGCCGACTTCTACGTCCGCAGCCACGGCGACATCCCGGACCTCGACGCCGACAGCTACCGCCTGACGGTAGATGGCATGGTCACCATGCCGCTCGAACTCTCCCTCGCGGAACTCAAGGCGCGCTTTGCGCACGCCACCGTCACGGCGGTGATGCAATGCGCCGGCAACAGACGGGCCGACATGCTGGCGGTGGCGCCGGTCTCCGGTGACCCGTGGGCGCCCGGTGCCATCGGCAACGCGGAATGGACCGGCGTGCGGCTCGCCGAGGTGCTGCGCGCGGCCGGCATCGATGCAGATGAAGAGCGCTACGTCGCCTTCGAGAGCCACGACCGGATCGCGGACACGGACACGCGCTTCGGCGCCTCGATCCCGCTCGCCAAGGCGCTGGCGCCCGAGACGCTGCTTGCCTTCGCGATGAACGGCGAGCCTCTCGCCCCCGAGCACGGCCATCCGTTGCGCGTGGTGGTGCCGGGATTTGCCGGCATCCGCAGCCCGAAATGGCTCGCCCGGATCACGGTGCAGGACCGGCCCTCCGACAACCCGATGCAGGCCGACGACTACAAGCTGTTTCCGCCCGACGTGACGGCCGAGACCGCGGACCCCGCCCACGGCATCACCATCGAGGCGATGCCGCTCAACAGCGCGATCTGCGAGCCCGCCCGCGGCGCGGCGTTGAAGGCCGGCCGGCACGCGATCCGCGGCTATGCCATCGCCAGCGACCGCGCGGTCGCCCGCGTCGACGTCTCGACGGATGGCGGCCGCAGCTGGGCGCAGGCCCGGATCGACCGCGATGCCGACGCGCCCTACGCGTGGACATTCTGGGAGATCGAGCGCGAGCTGACGGCCGGCGAGCACGAACTTGCGGTGCGGGCCTGGGACTCCGCCGGCCAGACCCAGCCGGCCGCCCCCGACGACACCTGGAACTACAAGGGCTACCTTAGCGCCGCATGGCACCGGGTGCGGGTCACCGTGGCCTGATCATCACGCCCAGAGCAAGGCGGTGGCCGCGAGGCCCGAGATCGCGATCAGCAAGGCCGCGATCCCGATGGTGAGGATGCGCGGCATCATCGGGATCTCGGCATGGGCGAGACGCGCCCGGATCGCCCGGTCCCGCCATGCGGCGCCGGCGAACGAGGCAAGCGCGCAGCCGATCAACGTGAGCGACAGCACCTTCAGCGGCCAGACCGCCAGCACCTCCCGCAGGAAGCGCTGCGCGGCCAAGCCGACGCCCAGAAAGGCGAGCCCGGTTCGAAGCCACGCCACGAACGTACGCTCGGCTGCCAGCACCGTCCGGTCCTCGGCGAGCCTCACCCGCGGGTCGTCGGGGGGCACTGGTTTCGCGGGCTCGCTCATTTGATGTTCGCCGTCGCGATCAGGTCGAGAAGCGCGTCGGCGGCCCGGCTGCGGTAGCGCTCCTTGTGGCGCAGCACCCGGAACGGCCGGCTCGGTAAGTCGAACGCCGCCCGCACCAGGGTCCCGGTTCGAAGCGCTGCGGCGACCACGGTCTCGGACAGGACGGCGGCCCCGCCCCCGGCCTCGACGGCGGCGCGCACTGCCTCGTTCGAGGGCAGTTCGAGCATGACCCGGAGCTGGGCCGCGGCAAGGCCGGCCGCACCCAGGGTCGCCTCGAAGGCCGAGCGGGTTCCCGATCCCGCTTCGCGCAGCACCCAGTCGGCCCCGGCGAGGTCTTCGGGTGCGAGTGCAGCCGCCCCGGCGAAGGGATGGTTTGGGGCGACCACGAGGACGAGTTTGTCCTGGGCGATGGTCGTGCTTGCGAGCGTCGGGTCGTCCAGCGCCCCCTCGACGAAGCCGAGTTCGGCCTGCCCCGCGCGCACCGCGTCGGCGGCGTCGGTGGTGTTGCCCACCGCCAACCGGATAGCGATCTCAGGGTAGGCCCGGCGGAAGGCGACGAGGTGGCGAGGCAGCCAGTCGCTGGCGATGGTCTGGCTGGCAAAAAGCGCCAGCGTCCCGCGTCGTAGGCCGCTGAGGTCGGCGAGCACAAGTTCGGCGGCCTCGGCCCGGGCGAGCACGGCGCGGGCCTCGACGAGGAACACGCGCCCTGCTTCGGTCAGCTCGATCCCGCGGCCAACCCGGTGAAACAGCTTCGTCGCGTGCCGCCCCTCGATGTTGGCGATCGCCGTGCTGACCGCCGACTGGACGAGGTTCAGCGCCTCGGCGGCCCGCGTCACGTGCTGTCGCTCGGCCACCGCCACGAAGATGCGAAGCTGATCGAGGGTCATGGCTGCCGACGATCCGGCGCGAGGCCGCGGACGTGCGCATCGACCGCCTGCGCGACGGAGAGCAGCCGGGCCTCGTCGGTGCGGCCGGTGACGACGTATGACATGCCACCATCGACCCAGGAGAAGGCAGCGATGTCGCCCTCGCGGGCGAAGCGGAAGAGCGTGCGGCCGTCGCCGTCACCGACGCGGCTGTAGAGCGTCAGCCGGGTGCCGCGGTCGTCGTCGTACATCAACATCGCCGCGGGCTCGGTGCCGGCCGGCAACAGGCGCCCGCCCATCAGCCGGAAGCCCTGCGCCGAGAGGTCGGGGGCCGCGACCGCGTGACCGAGACGCTTCGAGAGCCACGTCACGAGGTGGGGCTTCTCGTCGGCGCGCACCTCCACCGGATGCACCGCCTCGACCACGAAGGTGCGGAAGGCTGCGACCGCGTCCTGCGTCGCCGGTGCCTCCGCCACCGCCGCCGCCGCGGGCACACCGTGCAGGGCATGGCCAACCCAGCCGCCGGCACTGCCGAGCGCGAGGCAGAGCACGGCCGCAGCCGCCATGGGGAACCAGCGTGCGCCAGGGTACAGGTGTCGCGAGCGGATGTTGGCCACCCGCAGTCGCGCCGGGATCGCCTCCTCGGCGATCGGCGCGAGGCGGGCGCGCAGGCGCTCGCGCAGAACTCGGTCCGTCGAGACTTCAGCCGCACGCGCGGGGTTCCCCACGAGCCACGCCTCGACCAGCGCCTGCCGCTCCGGTTCAAGGCGGCCGTCGATCAGGCCGTGCAGATCGTCCTCGCCGACCGGGCGCGGATCCCCGCTCATTTAACCCTCCTCAGCAGGCCTGTCCTGCCCGTCTCCACAAATCCGCGCATCCGCGTGCGCGCCCGGCTCAATCGTGACATCACCGTGCCGAGCGGCACCCCGAGCACCTGTGCCGCTTCGGCATAGGACAGGTCCTCCACCGCCACGAGGAGCAACACCGAGCGCTGCTCCTCGGGCAGGGTGTCGAGCCCTGCGAGTACGTCACGGGCTCCCAAAGCTGCCCCCGGGTCGGCGCTCGGATCGGGCACCTGCTCCAACGCTTCCGCGCCGAGATCGGCGCCGCGCCGGCCCCGGCGTCGGACGGCGGCGAGGAACAGGTTGCGCTCGATCGTGAACAACCACGCCCGCAGGTCGCCGTCGCGGCGACGCCCGGACCAGGCGGACAATGCCCGCTCCAGGGTGTCCTGGACGAGGTCGTCCGCCGCTTCGCGATCCCGAAGAAGCGCGACCGCGTAGCGCCGCAGGGCCGGGATCTGCGGTTCGATCAGGGGGGCGATCTCGTCCAACGACGTGTCCCAATCAGAGGGAGCCGATCCGGGCATTCACCGATCAGGGCTTTGCGATGTGCCACGCACCGTTGAGGAAGCCGTCACCGGTGGTGTCGCCCGGCTTGGTGTCCTTGGCGAAGGTGTAGAGCGGCTTGCCCTTGTAGGCCCACTGCATCGTGCCGTCGTCCCGGGTCACCGTCGTCCAATCGCCGGAGGCCGCCGATCCGGAGGCAGCCGTCAGGGCCGGCCAGTTGGCGGCGCAGGGGCCGTTGCACATCGACTTGCCGCCCATGTCCTTGTCAAAGGTGTAGAGGGTCATGCTCTTGGCATCCACGAGCGCCGGCCCCTTGGCGGTCTCGGCCGTCATGGCGGGCGCGGCGGCCTGGGCGGCCACGGCGGAGAAGGCGATAGCCGCGAAGGCGGTGCGGATCAGCAGATTGCGCATGGGTGAAGTCTCCCGCGGTCGAGCATGACCGCATCGGGAGGGATGCGAAACGGGCGCCTTTATTCCGCTGACACACGAAAAAAGGCGATCCCATCGGCGCGAACGCTTTTTCGGCCCCGCCGCGGAATAAAGGCGGTCCTCTGGCATCCCTTCCATTGATACCGGATCGCGAGGAGGCCGCATGCGCGGAGCACTGGGATTTGCCGTGACGTCGGCGCTGATGGCGAGCGGCCTCGTCGGCGGCCGGATGATGATGCGCCCGACGCTGGCCGCCAGCGAGCCTCCGGCCGCGTCGTCAACGTCGTTCGACGCGATGATGGCGCAGTCGATGACGCGGATGCACGCCGACATGATGGTCCCGCCCTCGGGCGATCCCGACCGCGATTTCGCCGCGATGATGATCCCCCACCACGAGGGCGCGATCGCGATGGCCAAGGCGGAGCTGCTCTACGGCAAGGATCCGGTCCTGCGTCGCCTCGCGCAGGGAATCGTCGTCGAGCAGGGCCAGGAGATCGATGTGATGCGCCGTGCGCTCGCCAGTCTTCCTAAAGCGCCGCAGCCATCGACTGGTGCGGCCCATTCCCACGACCACAGTGCAGCCCCCGCCGCCATGCCCTCGGAGACCCGCCGATGAAGACCGCCCTGACTATCCTCGCCCTCGCGCTGCTCTCCGGCCCGGCGCTCGCCGGGCAGGCCCCGGGCGCAGCTTCCGCCCCGGACGTGCCGGTTAGCGGCAAGGATCGGTTCTACACCTCCGACCAGTTCTCCAACACGGTCTCGGTGGTCGATCCCGCCGCCAACACCCTGCTCGGGGTGATCCGGCTCGGCGACCCGACGCCGATGAACCTGAGCCCGCTCTATCGCGGGCAGCTTCTGGTTCACGGCATGGGCTTCTCGCCGGACCACAGGACCCTGCTCGCGGTCTCGATCGGTTCGAACTCCGTGAGCTTCATAGACACGGCGACCAACGCGGTCCGCCACACCGCCTATGTCGGCCGCTCGCCGCACGAAGCCTTCTTCACGCCGGACGGCCGAGAGGTTTGGGTGAGCGTGCGCGGCGAGGACCATATCGCGGTGCTCGATGCCGCCACCGCCAAGGAGACCCGCCGGATCACCGTACCGAACGGGCCCGGCATGACGATCTTCTCGCCGGACGGCGCCTACGGCTACGTCTGCTCCAGCTTCAGCCCCGAGACCGTCGTCATCGACACCAAGACCCACACCATCGTCGGCCGCGTGAAGCAAGAGAGCCCGTTCTGCCCCGACATCGCCGCGACGCCGGACGGCAAGCAGGTGTGGTTCACCCTTAAGGATGTCGGCCGCACCCAAGTGTTTTCGGCGCGTCCGCCCTTCGCGCCGCTGAAGACGATCGAGACCGGGCCGATCACCAACCACGTCAACATCGTCTCGACCAAGGCCGGCCAGTTCGCCTACGTGACGATCGGCGGCCTGAACCAGCTCAAGGTGTTCCGCACCGACGACTTCTCTCAGGTCGCCACCATCGCGACCGGCGCCCTGCCGCACGGGCTCTGGCCCTCGGGCGACGGCAGCCGCGTCTATGTCGGCCTGGAGAACGCCGACATGGCGGCGGTGATCGACACGGCGTCGAACACGGTGATCGCTGAGGTGCCGATCGGGCAGGGTCCGCAGGGCGTCGCCTACGTCCCGAACGCCGTGCCGGAGGGCGACGGAAAGCAGAACCTCCAGCCGCTGGGTGCTGCCGGCAAGACCAGCGCGCTGACGCTCACCGGTTCCGATGACAAGCCGGCGACGCAGGTCACCCTGTTCGACCAAGGCGTGCTGCAAACGCTACAGGCCGCGGTCACAGGACTGCCCGCGAAAATGCCCTTCGTGCTGGCGCTCGCCGCCAATCCGAAGGGAGCGACCGGCCTGGAGCCGCTCGCCGCCTTCATGACCAACCCGGCCGGCGCGGCCATCGTCAACGCGATCGGCCCGATCCGACAGGTCACCCGCACGGATGCCGGCGCTAGCCGGCGCTACCTCGTGGTGGTCTCGGGCAAGCCCGGTGAACTCGGCAGTGTCGTCCAGATGCAGACTGTGGATTGATCGAGTGGGGGGCGCTAGTTCGGAAGGCGAACACTCATAAGAGTACCTTGGCGGCGCGAGCCCAGTTTCGATGTCTGCTTTCGAGAACGACGTCGGACTGCTTCTACGGCGCAGTTGGGTCGATAGGAGGCTGTCCGCTTTTCCAGCGGGCCTACTCCAAAGCGGTCATTCCGTTTTCGGCCAGAAGGAGAATTAAAGGGACCGTCGCCTGGCAGGGGAACATGCCATTTCTGCCACTGTCGGGCTCACCGGCGAAAAGCTGAACGTTCGCCAGGGCCAGCGCGTCCGCGGTCGGGGCGCTGTCCTTTAAGATCAGGAACTGGTCGATCTCTGACAGTTCCGCCAAGCGGGCGCGGAGCCGGCCTTCCACTAGCCCTTCTGCTCTGTTGCGTAAAGCTCCTTGTCTGTGGTTTACTGGCGTACTCTCACCCCTTTAGCGTAAATTTAATTACTCTCTCCAGTACGCTTGTTTGCTTTTCTACGAGTGTTACAGTTATGTTATCTTGGCTGCGCTTGCGGTCTGTATGAGTTCTGTCATCACTGTAATCTGCCGAGCTGGATTTTTCTCCACTGGCCGAATGATTATGGTTTTCTTCAGTTTCTGTGAAATAGTATCCTGGTTGATCTGCCAAGATTTCCTCTATCTTCTCCAATCTGCTTGTAATCCTTTTAATGTAATCAGTAAATTTAGACAATTCGTCTGTATCAAGAACGCAAAATGAGTCCTCTAATAAATATTTAACATAATCGATGTGTTGTGTGATTTGAAGTTTGCATGCATCGCTGATTGATAATGGCTCCGTTCCCCTTGGGCCGCTCTGCTTGACTATTACACCTAGCCGAACAAGATCGGTCACGACGCTACTGACAGTGCTTGGCGAGCTTCCTGTTTTTAACGACAGCTCTTTTGCCGTTAAAGACCCGTGCTCACTCAGGCGCCATATAATGTTTTGCGCAAGCCGGTTTTTCGACAGCGCGAATGCTTTGTCCAATACAGAATGATTTTTACGGCGCAATGTTCCAAGTAGCTGATCTAACTCTAAATAGATAGCCCCGCTCTTGCTTGGAATGATTTGACCTACGCTTACCGGAACCGGAAGTGAAGCTTTCTCGTCGTCTGACATGACATCGGTTCTCCTACCCAGCGGAAGAGGCCGATTTAAAGAGAAATGATTGCGAACCAGTTCACGGTCGAACTGGTCAATCTGCGAACTGGTTAGAATAGGAAAGCGAAGGTCTCGCTGGTGGTGCGGCCTTGCAGCCCCTCGCGCAGGCGCGCGTACACCAACTCGTCCGCCAACAGGCAGCACGGCCTAGTGCGCATCCTGGGGCCTCGGTCCATCAGTGTGCCGGACCGAAAGCAGGCGGACCCCGCCATCGGCGCGACGGACCGATGGGATGGGATGGCAGGCCGGCGTCGGCCCGCGGCTCATCGCGCTTATGGGCAGGCATGGGTATCCATGGTCCAGGAATGGGGGCACGTGGACCCCGGCCAAAGGCACGCCGGTCCCCATCCCAGGTCCATAGCGAGCCCATGGGGCTGTGGCCGGTCATGGCTTGAAATCAGGGGCTTAGGCCGTCCGCGTGGGGGCGGCCGGCCCATGGCTGTCCCATGGGGGCGCATGGGCGCGGGATGGGCCTATCGGCCGCTCAGGCCCCGGTCGGACAGGATGCGGCCGAGGCGCTGCCGCACGGCCTCGTCGAACCGGATGGGCAGGTCCTCGTGCGCCTTCCGCACGATGCCCTGGAAATCGAACCTCGGCCGTCGGTACTCCTCCTGCGGGTAGGCGGCCACGAGCAGGCGGGGGGCGGAGAGGTTGTGGACCTGCCTCACGCCGCGGCGGCGGGGGCCGGTCGCCTTGGTCCTCTCGGGCCGCTCCCAGATGCCCTGCGTGCCCCACAGGGGGGTGAAGAAGACGCCCCGGCGCTTGGCGTCCCTGGCGCGGGTGGTCCTGTGGACGGACGTGCCCTTGCCCTTGGGGGCGGCCCGGCGGGACAGGCCCCTCAGGACGTTCCGGCGCAGCCCCCCGGAGGCGGGGTCGACGAGCTCCTCGGCCACGGGCATGAACAGCCATGTCTGGCCGGGACCGATGTTGCCGGGCACGCGGGTGCCCCCCCGGATCTGGAAGGCGTAGTACGCCGACTGCCGGTCCCGGATGTAGATCCTGGCGGTCATGTCGCCGTTGAGCCTGGCCCGGGTGTAGCCGAAGGCGTTCCGGACCGTGAAGTCCGCGGGGCGGTCGAAGACCTTCTTGGCCTCGTCCCGCAGCGCGTCCCGGGCGGCGAAGACGACGCCGTTGAGGGAGTAGCTCGCGGCGAACGGGAGCTCGTCCTTGGCGAAGCCCTGGAGCTGGCGGGCCCAGGACAGCGTGTTCACGCGGAACCGGAGGTCGACGAGGGGGCGTTGGCTGGCCATGCCCGGCAGGCTGCAGAGGGCTCCGGAACCGCGCTAGGGATGGGTGCTCAACACCCACCCCCCGGTCAGTCCTGCCGGGGAGCGAGCCGGTCCGCCAGAGCCGCGTGGATCGCTTCGCGCCGGAGCGAGACTCCTCCGTGAGCCTTGCCCCTGAGGGCGCGGGCAGCGCCTGTGAGGATGTCCGCGAGGTCGGCGTGCCGGCGGACGGCCCCTTGCCCTGCGGGGGCCACGAGAGCGTCCCGGAGGGCATCCACGATGGCGGCGTCGAGCTGCCGGGGATCGGGCGCGCCGCGGTCCCTCAGGGCCTGGCGCTCGTCGCGCTTGCGCTGGCGGTCGGCATCGCGACGGACGGCCCGGGAGGACAGGGCCGGGCCGGAGGAGGCCATCGACATCGAGTGGGACGGGGACGGGGACGGGATCATGGGGCCGATCCTGCCGCCCGGGCTGGCAAGCCACCAGGGGCCTGAAACGACGACACCCCGCCCAGGATGCCCGGAGCGGGGTGTGTGTCCTGGCGGACATTGTGGTGCAACGCGGCCAGTCCCGGGAGGCTCGCGCCGCCCATGCCCTCAATGTAGACGCGTCGAGGGCGAGGGACAATGCCCGAGCATGCGAAGCGGCTGGCGGGGCCGGGGCTTGAGGGGCCTGTAAACTGCCTCCCGGGTAGGCACGCGACCGAAAGTGATCCCGTCTTCAAGCTCGCCTTGGAGCATGTGTATGGCGAATTCCAGGGCGTCCCGGCGAACGCGCAGCCGCATCGTCATGTCGACCCGGCCGACGCGTGCGAGGTCATGCCAGAATAGGCCCTGCAGGCGCTTGGCGTGGTCCAGGTAGCGCTGCCCGGGAGGGAGGGGATATTCCGCGACGAGCCGGCCGAAGTGTCGGGCCAAGTCGGGGTTCACGTCCGCCTCGATCCAGGCGGGGGTGGGCTGCGGGGTGGGTTCGGGGGCCTGAGCGGCGGGCGGGCTCACAGGCGAGGCTACGCCACCTGATAGAGTGCGTGACGGAACTGAGACGGTATCGACGGCCTCGAACTGGATTGCGGGAGCCGCGGGGAACGCCTGCATCGCGCGGTAGACGGTGGCCCGGGAGCAGTCCAGCAGCGCGGCGATCTCTGCCACCGGCAGGCCCGTCGCCGTCGAGATCTCGCGGGCGAGGCGGGCGACCTCGGACAGCGTGCCGGCATGCTCGGGGCGAGCGACGGCCCCGGCGCGGCGCCGGGCGTGGGCCTGCCGCTCGGCCGGGGTGAGCGAGACGCCGGCGTCGGTGCCGGGGATCAGGCGGACGAGGCCGGCTTCCCGTGCCAGCGCCTCGGTCAGCCCGAGCTCGGCGATGATGGTGTCGTCACGGTGCCAGTAGAGCGGGCTCACCTGGCGACCCCGGTACTCAACCGTCTCGCCCGCCTCATGCCGGCGCAGGCGCTGTTCGACGGGCCGCAGGGCACTGCGCAAGGCCTTCTCGGAGAGCCCGACGAGCGGAGCGAGCTCGGCTGCCCATGATGCCGCGTCGCCGCCCATGCCGGCCCTCGCACGCGCGCACGAGATATGATGCGCCATCAGGGTCCGGATCCTCATCGCCTCCATGAGCTCCGGCCCGAGGTGGAGGGCGAGCCGCATCAATTCCTGCTCGTTGGCGGCATGCCGGCCGTATGCGATCCGGACGCGGCGCTCGGCCACCGGCCGGCCCTCGGCCTCGGCGCGGGCCCGGCGGGCTTCCCGGGCGGCATCGCGCTCCGCGAAGTACACCTCGGTCTCGGCGCGCGTGTAGGGCAGGACCGAATCGGCGAAGGGCTCGAAGGACTGCCGCTCGACGTCCGCCCAGGAATCCGGCCACACCAGCCTGACGCGCTCGCCCGACTTTGGGTTGATGGAGCCGGCGACCCTGTGAACGCGGGCGAGATCGCCGACGGCGCGGTCGATGTCCATGCCGTCCCATAGGGCTGTCATGGCGGCCGCCTTGGCCCTGACGCGGTCGCTGCCGGCGCCGCGGCCGGTCGAGACTGCCTCGCCCCACAGGCAGCGCAGGGCGCGGCGGACGCGGCCCTGGACGCGCGGCGGCAGGGGCGTCTCGGACAGCCAGACGAGCCACAGGCCCCGGCCGGAGTGGAGCACGTACGAGGGGCGCGGGACGCCGGCGTCGTCGAGGCGTTGCAGGACGATGCCAGCCACGATCTCGGGGGGCATGCCGCGGAAGGGCGACGTCGGCCCGATCTCCAAGTCGGCCCAGGCGAAGGCGTTGAGGCAGGCGATGTCGTCGCCGCGGCGGTGGCCGTTGAACCGCTGGAGGCTGACGAAACCCGCCTGCAGCGCGTCGGCGGAGGTGGCGAGCTCGCGGCCGGTGAGGGCGACGCTGCCGTCGAACTCGGGGCTCAGGACGGCGGCGCATCCGCGCGAGCGTGCGGGGTGCAGGATGGCGAGGTGTGCCGCCCGGGCGGCCAGAGCGGCGCGCTCGGCAGACGCGGCGGCGACCTTGGCATCAGGGGCGGACGGACGAGCCAGGACCGCCGCCGCGCGCCGGGACGCAGACGCCGCGGAGCGTGCGCGCATCTCGGCCGCGAGCTCGCTCTCGGGGAGCATGAATGCGGGGATCTCGGGGATGACGTATTCGGGGCGGGGCTGCATGCTCTGTCCGGGACGAAGGCCGCCGCGGGGCACCACACCCGTCGACAAGGATAGATTTGACCGTCCGTCCGCCTCGCACAAGCCCGCCGCGGCCGTCGTGAGGGTCGCCGGTTAACGCCACCCGGGCCGGCGATCTGACCCAGACCAACGGCATACGATCAGGCCCGTCCGCGCCCCTGGAAGCCCGCCGCGGCACCGATCAGGCCCGATCCGGCGACTCCGCGCAGCCAACCCCGCGGCCCTGCGTCAGGCCGGTCCTGGGTCCTCGGACCGCGTGAACGCGAAACTGCGTAGACGTCTCCGAGGACCCGGCCGGCCGGCCGCGGCCGGCGGGATCCAGGGCCTCAAGGACCGAATCGCCGGTCCTCACGACGAATCGACGGTTGGTTCCCGGCTCTTACCGTGCGCGGTCCCGCGGCCTCCGGATGATCGAGCTTGCATCCACCGCAGGCCACACGATGTCCGCCCCGTCCCCCGTCCCCCGTCCCCCCCCCAACGTCCGTGTCGGCCGCTCCGGCGGCCTGCGGGCGATCGCCACGAACCATTCGGTCCGCCGCTACGTCGAGCGCTCCCTGGGGATCGGCGAGGAGGCACTCGCCGGCCTGGATGACGCCGCGGCGGTCGAGGTGCTGTTCAAGCAGGGCAAGTGGTTGGTCCCCCGCCGGGACTTCACCCTCTTGGGCGTGTTCGAGGTCAAGATCGAGGAGGGGCCCGGCGGCATCGCCTACGTGCAGACGTTCGTCACGCCCCGGGGCATGACGTACATCGCCGGCCTCTTGAAGAAGCGGGACCTGAAGCGCGAGCGCGAGGCGGCCGCCCGGACGCAGGGCGAGCTCGGCATCTGAAACGGTGCAAGCAATCGATAGCTAACCCGTCCTCCCTTCCATCAGGGCCGGCGGCACACGCCCCGGCCCTCCTTCCCGGACACCCCCCATGGATGCCCTCAACCTGCTTGGCGACGACGTCGTCGAGACCAACTGCGTGTGGGAGCAGCGCGGCCGCTCGTGCCGCCTGCTCCTCACGTGCGCGCAGACCGACGAGCTCGGCGTCGAGCCCTGGGCTTGGCCGAAGGTCGACCCGGGCCGCGCGATCTACTGCGCCGTGTACCGCCTGCCTGGGAACCTGCACGCTCGATACGCCGGCCGGCCGCCGACGCCGGCGGATTATGATGCCGCCCGCGCGGACCCCGCCGGCGTGGCGCTCGGCCTCATCCGCGAGGACCTGGCGCAGCTTGTGGACATCAGCCGATCCACCGCTGCGTGAGATCGCCGGGCGGGGGGCTGCGCGCTACTTGTGGTGAATGATCTCCGACGCCGCCCAGGTCGCCGCCGTCTATACCTCGGGCGGTGTCGTCGCCTTTCTCCTGGCCGCCGCGTTCTTCCGACAGCCCTTGACCCGGGCCATTGACCGTTGGAGGGGCGCCAACCTCGGCAAGGACAGGTCCATCGACTTATCGGGTGAGGCGGCCGCCCAGGTCGAGGCCCAGAAAAAGGCGACGCCGCCGGAGACAGAGAACCTGCCCGTCCCGGTGCCGGACCCAGCGGCCCGTCTGCCGGCGGAGGCGCCCCCGCCCAACCCCGTATTCTCGCCCCTGGAGGCCGACCTTCGCCGCCGCATCGAGCAGGCTGTGCCCGGCGGCGTGGACGTCCAGATGGCCTGGGCCCTGCGCATCGCCGTCGCGGCGCAAGTCGAGAGCGGCCACGAGCAGACATATAGGCTGATATTTGGCAGCCAGATCTCCGCCCTGAAACAGTTGAATACACTTGGTCCGCTGACGCTTCGGCAGGCCCGCGAAATCTTTAACATCACGGCCATCCGCAACTACCCGGAGACCTTCAAGGATGACGACTTCGCAGCCTGGGGCGGATACCTGATTAACCGGGGTCTTGTGTTGCTGGAGCCCGGGGAGCCGACCGACGACACAAAGGCTTTCCTGACGCCCTTGGGAAAGGACTTCCTGCACTTCCTCGTCGGACGTGGTCTGCCCGACTACAAGTGGGGCTAGTCCCCCGTCCCGATGTCGACGGTCCCCTCGGCGCAGCCGGGCGCGTTGCCGAAGAGTTTCCGGCTGCGCTCGTTGAACACGAGCCTGCCCATCTTTCCCAGGTCGATGAGGATCAGCCCCATCGACCGCGCGGCCGCCCCGGTCCCTGTTCGGGCGCGCCACTTGCCCACCCGGGTGTCGCGGGTCTCGCAGCGCGCCGTGACCGCCCATTCGCCTGGGCCGGTCCGCTCGAATGACAGTGAGGTCGTCAGCTCGTCGTGACCGCGGCGCTCCTTCGTGCCGGCCTGCCAGCGCAATTGATCCATGGGGCCAGCCGCCGCCGTTCCGGCCGCCACGAGGGCGGTCAGGGAAATCAGGGTACGCATCACTCTACCTCTTGTGGGTTGCCCTGTGCGCCCGCGGGCGGCCTACGTGCGACCGCCCCGCATGCGGTTTGTCATTTGGGGGGCCGATCGCATGCCGTTTGTCCGCCGCGCATGCGTTTTGTCAGCCGTCGGGCACCCCAACGGTTTGACACCGCCGGCGTCAGAATCATGCGATCCGACACCGGCGCGAACCATTCGACACCGATTACCGGCGGTCGAGCCCATAGTCTGGAAGGCCGTTGAGGAGGTCGTCGATCTCCTCGTCCGACGGCGGCGTGTAGGGGACAGCCTCCGGCTCGGGCTCGGGCTCGGGCGCCAGGGTGGGGGCCGGCTCGCCCAAGCGGTAGAACCGCCCCTCGGTCCTGACCCAGCCATCCCCGCGGGCGATGATGGGCGACGTCCACACGTACGTGCTGCCCAGGCGCGGATGGCCAGTGACGTTCCCCCGCAGGCAGGGCTTATCAGTGCGTGGGTACGTCGTGTCTTCCCACTGGTCGATGAACGGCGCGTCCGCGAGATCCGCCGGCGTCGGCGTCCAGCCGGAGGCGAGGAGATCCTCGTCCCGTGCCCGGGACCTGTTGCGCTCTGCGATCTCCGCGAGCGACGGACGGCGAAACCTCATAGCTGGACCCCCCTGCTGTAGTGGATGTCGATGCACCGTCCCAGTCTGAGCAGGCCTGTCGCATAGCACCATGCCCACCCCTGGATTTCGCCGCCCGGCTCGTCTTCGATCATCTGCACCGGGCTGGTCGTGACCCGGGCCCCATCGGGGTATCGCGGGTGCCCTGAGATGATGCCGGTGAGCACCGCCCCATCCGCCGCGCGGTCATCGGGTTCGAGGAGCCACTCGTCCAACACGGGCGCCGACGAGATGCGGTACAGGTCGGCCGGCAGGCGGCCCGGGTAGCGATGTCTCAGCGACATTCGAGCCCCCATGCAGTGCCGTCCGGATCAAAATACAGCCACCGGCACGCCGTGACCTGCATCCCGCCCGCCGTCACGAAGGAGGTGTGACGGTACGGGTCGAAGAAGACCTGCTCACCCACCAGGGTGCCATCCATGCCAAGCCCGTGGGGCAGGTACTCCCGGTGGCCCCGCGCCCAGGCACAGACCTCCCGCTGTCCCCGGGCGCGGATGCGCTCGACCGCCGGGACGCTGACCATAAGGGTCGCGCAGCTCAGGCAGGCCTGAGGAGTGTGGTAGAGGACCCTGCCGTTCACACGCACCGACCACAGGCGCTTGCGCGTGTGCCAGTAGACGTCGAACAGGAGAAGCGGGCTGTAGTAGGCGTAACCGTCCGTCACGACACGCGTCCCGTGCGCTCGGGGTGAGTGAAACAGGCCGCCCGGCACAGAACCCCGGCCTTCCGGACCGCGAGCTCGGGGTCGATCTCGCCGGCCAGGAGCTCGCGCTCCAGCTGGTAGGTGAACAGGACCGCCGCGGCGGCGGCCGCCTCGTTCACCTGCCGGAGCTCGATGCGGTTAGACACGAGCCGGCGGTTGATCAGGATCAGGCGCTCCGGGCGCACGGGCTCGATGAGGGAGATCGTCATGACGGCCTCCATCAATGCCGAGCCACGGGGGCGCTGTCGCGCGCCTGGAGGAGGCGGGCGACCAGGCGCTGGAGCCGGCGGACCGAGCCACCGCGCCAAGCGTCCTGCAGGGCGTTGAGCTCCTCGTGGTCGAGGTCGCCCCACCGCTCATCCAGGCCGAGCTCACGGCACGCCTGCCGGGCCAGCGCGGGGGCCAGGAGGCCGAGGTGCTCCGGACCCGGCTCGCTCACCCGCACGACCGTCATGCGGTCGAGGAGCGAGCTCACGACGCCGTCGGTCGAGTTGCCGGTGACGACGTACAGCATGTGGCTGTAGTCGACCTCCCCGAGGAGGTACGGCGAGCGCCACGACCGAGCCGTCTCCGGCTCCAGCAGGCCGTGCATCAGGTCATGGGGGTGCCCCCCGCTGGTGCGCGAACCGGCCGCCTTTTCGAACTCGTCAACGAGCAGGAGCCCGGATGCCTTAAGCGCCTTCGCGAGCAGCGCCTCGATGGGCCCCGGGTGCGCCGAGGACCAACGGATCGACGTACCTCCGATCACCGACGAATCGCTCGCCGCGTCGAGGTTGATCCGGGCGAAGGGAAGGCCGCTGGCCTGGGCGGCCAGCCGGCTGATCAGGGACTTGCCGGCGCCGGCGGGTCCGGCGATGTAGACCGCCCCGTGGCTCCAGTGAGTGCGGCCGCCCTGCGTCGCCCGGATGGCACGGATGGCCGGGGCCAGCCACGGGGCCTTCGCGATCAGCCCCTCCTGCCACGCATTCCAGTCGACCGGGACCTCGACCCGCGGCAGGGCAGCGCCCAGGGCATCCCCGAGCAGGCGCTTCACGTCCCGCTCGTTCTCCGACTTGCCGACGCCGGCGAGGATCTCTCGCGGGAACACCACGACGCCGGCGGAGGGCGCCGCCACAGGCTCGTCGAGGAGGTCGGACACGATGCGCTCCGCGCGGTCCTCGTCGCGGTCGCGGGGGTCCAGCCCCGTGTCGTCGCGAACCTGGCCGAGCGGCGGGTTGGCGTCGACACCGCGCATGAATTCGGTTGTCTCGGCGCGGGCGCAGAGATCGAGCCAGCCGCTGTCGCGCGCCAGCCGGCGGTGGACCGGCTCGTCGGTCCTGTAGGTCCCGAGCAGTATCTGGTGCCCGGTGTACGAGCACTCGGCCGCCGTCACCGCGAGCGCCCGCCTGCGAGCGTCGTCGATCTCCTCGATGGCGGCGACGTCTGCGACGTGCATGGCGATGCACGATGACGTGTAGTCACCTAGCCACATGGCGGCGAACCGGGCCCGGGCCCCGATCTCCCGGACGGCGTCGAGCACGTCCTCGGGGAGGCCGCCCTGCCGCACGACCGCGTCGCACGTGTCGGCCAGGGCCAGGACAGCCGGCAGCGTCAGGTCTGCTTGGACGACCGCGTCGAGGACCGCCTTGACCGACTCGGGCAGGCCCTTGCGCGACAGGCCGCCGACCCACGCGGCGGTGTCGCGGTACGGGTTGTGCCAGACGAGCGGCCAGCCCAGCAGCAGTTGCTGCAGGCTCGGCGGGTAGACGGTGCTGGCGGGAGGCGCAAGCGCAAGGTCGCTCGCGCGGGCGCGCTGCGCCCGACGGTTGTCGGCGGTCATCTGGTCTGCTCCCAGGACGGCCGCCCCGAGGGCAGCCTGCTAAGGGGGGTCTACGATAGCGGGGGCGGGTTAAGGTTTCGTATCGCGCCTGGCGCGGGCCTCGGCGGAATCCGCCTGCATCTCGGCGACGAGCTCCATAGCCCGCGCCATCAGGGCGTCGAGGCGCTCCTGCAGCAACTGCTGCCCCTGCGGTGACATGCGGCCGGGCGAGATCGTCATGGCGTCCGGATCGCCCTCGGCCTCGCCCTCGGCGACGGCTTCGTCCCATGTCCACGCCACGGCCAGCATCAGGTGGCCGAGCGCCCGCGGCGACCGGCTCGACCCGGCGCGCCCGAGCAGGGCGAGGATGGCCGGGGGCAGGCCGTGCGTCATGATGCGCCCCCGCATCATCGAGCGGGCGTTCATGCCGGTGATGGCCGACAGATCGCTGCTCCACTCCCGCGGCCCGAACAGCCGCCGGGCCGCGGTGTCGATGGCCTCCCACAGGGCCTCCGCGATGTCCTCGTGCTGCACCGGCCGCCCGTCGATGAGCGGCTGCCGCCCGTCGTACGACAGAACCGCGCCCGCCCGGTCGGCCGTGACGCCGCCAAGGATGGCGAGGCGGGACGGGTCCACGAGCCCGACGGGCGTACCGGTGACGGGCATCCCCGCCGGGATCGGATGGAGCATGATGCGCACGTGGTTTCCTATGGGAGGGCGTGCAGGTCCACGCCGATGACAGTCCGCCTCGCGCCGTTGGCGACCGGCCACAGCGCGAGGCGGACCGTCCAGCGGCGGCCCGCGAGGATGATGATCGGGAGGCGCATCACGCGGAGGCCTCCGCCCCGGTGCGCAGCGCGGCCAGGGTCTCGGCGACGCGGCGGTCCATGTACGCGAGCGCTTCCTGCGCCGACGCGAGCGTCGCGCCCTCGTCCTCATGGCCCGCGCGCCATTCGTCGAGGCGATTGACTGTGCACTCGTACCGGGCGGCGCCGTCGCTGAGCCAGAGGCCGACCGTGGCGCCGATGGCTTTTGGCTGGTCGCCGACGCGAACCGGCCGCTCGAAGAGCAGCAGGAACGCGCACCCGTCCGAGTGGAGAGGCGCAGGGGCGGAAACGTGGATCTCGGGGTGGTAGCCGGCCTCGATCAGCGGGGTGACGAGGGGCCGGACGCGCTCGCAGAAATGGATGCGCGGGCCTGCAGTGGTCATGGGGTGTCCCTCTGTGGACTGGAGGCGACCGAGCCGCCCTGCCAGGAATGTCGTTTTAGCGCGACGAAACAGCCGGCACAACGGGTGATGTCGGCCCGCCGGAGCGCCAGGGTTAATGCCGGCCCGGCACCCGTTCTCCGGCGCAAAGCCTCCCCCACCTGTCGGCATGGTTACCGGTCCGTCGACAGAGGTTAACGCGATCTCAGAAACCGCCCTGTGGATTGACTTCTGTAGAGGGCATTCGGGCTGAGTAGCCCCCGAATGACTCACACAGAAGACACCGCGAAAGTATTCACCATCGCGGCGGTTAACCTGTCCGTCGCCTTGACTTCCGCGCAGTCCGTGTCCGGCGCTGCGTAAGGCACCCCACTCAGCCCGGATGGACGAATCCGGCATGGGTGCTTCTCGCGGGGACGGCCTCCCCGGGGAGGCGCCCGGGAAGCTGGCACCTGGACACGGTCGACATGGTCGAGGTGCATGACCTCGCGGTGCGCGTCGCGGCCCTGTCGCCGGACGGCGTCTCCTCGTTCGAGGCCGAGGTCGCGATGCTGCGGGGCGAGCGGGCCCGCGCCGAGGAGGAGCGCCTCGCCCGGCTGAAGGCCATGGCCGACCACGAGGTGGTCGCGACCGTCCTGCTGTGGGTCCAGCCGGATCCCCGGGACGTGCTCCGGCACCTGCGCGAGGCCGGGTTCGTACGCGGGACAGACTTGTTGGAGGCTGCCTACCGCGCTGGGTTCGCGGCTTCGGGCGAGGGTTGGAACGGCGAGTACCCTGGCGACGCCGACCGGGATCCCACCTTTGACGACCGCCTCCGTGCAAACCTGGCGAACGTGATCCGGAAGGCCTGAGCCATGGCGACCGACGAGAACCCACACGCCTACTGTACGTGGTGCGGCACCGTCCCGAACCGGGCCCATGGCGAGGTCGAGTGCACGTCGCGCGCGCAGGCGATCGGCTGTGCCTGGCTGACCGGCGTCGACCGGCTGCTGGCTGAGGACCCTCAGACCGAGAGCGCCGCGAAGGAAGCGCGGGCCCGACGACAGGCCCGGGCTCGGGCAGTCGAGGCCTGATCATGGGCACCTGCTGGTATCAGCCCGACGGGGGCGTCATGCCGCCGGGGATCTACGTCGAGGACGAGGCCACGTTCGAGGCGCTGGCGAAGGCGCCCGGCATCGAGCGCGTCCCGAACGGATGGACGCAGCGCGTGGGCGACGATCCGACGTGGCGGCCGCACCTCACCTTCAACGGGATGACCGTTCGCGTCGCGACGCCGCTTGAGGCCGAGGCCCTGCGCGCGCTGGCAACCGAGCAGCGCGAGGCCAAGGCCAAGGCTGAGACCCTCGTTCATGTCTGGGCACCGTGGCTGAAGGCGATGGCCGGGTCCTACGACGCGGCCGCCAACCGGATGGTGACCGCGGAACGTATGGCGGCGCGCCAGGCCCTGCGAGAGGCCGCGCGGGCCATGCCCAGGCCGCGGCTCCGGCCGGATGGGCACAACCGCCGGGCCCGGCGTGCCGCCGCGGCGACGGCGAGGAGGGCTTGATGGCCGCCCCCAAGAAGGACCTCATGGCCTGGTGCGAGGAGCACGCACGCCTTCTGCCCGGGCGGCGCGACGAACCCCGCGATGGTCCGTTGCGCCTGTACCCGTTCCAGCAGGCCATCCTCGACGCCATGTCCGAGCCCGGCGTGAAGCTCGTCATCCACAGACCAAGGCGGGACACCGACCTACCGGCCGTGGGGACATTCCATGGTTGAGCGACCCACGAAACTGTTTGGGGTCGGCGAGTATCATGACGATCTTGGGACTATTCACAGGCGAATAATCCGCGCCGCGAGCTCGCGATATCCACAGATGCGCGGGTAAGTATTTGGGGTCTGGTAGTGGAAATCCGTTAAGCATGTCACCATGTGCCCGGCTGCAATGGCTGGGAGATGCCAATTGGCGAACCTCGACGCGCTTTTCGATAGAACGGGTGGCGGCTACTGGAAGTCCCGCTCCGACGACGAGTTGCTCCAGACACAATTCACGACAGACGATCCTGAGAGCCTCGAAAGCGTCTCGGATGATCCGCCGCCGGACGAGGAGGCGACGGTCGAATTAGCCTACGACGTCGCCGGTCGGGACGCAGGACGGGCGCAATGCGTGTTCTGTCGGTACCCCAACCACGACAAGGGCGTCGTCATGCTGTTCCGGTCCGGACAGCGCCGGCTGGTCGGACGCGATTGCGCCCGCAAACACTACGGCGTCGCCTTCGATGCCATGGCCCGAGATTTCGACGCCGCCCAGGACAGGGCCAGCTACGTCGAGCGGCAGCGGCGGGCGGTGTCGGAGCGGCACGACATCGTCGCACTCCTGCGGGCGATGCGAGCCGACCCGGCGATCCGGGAGTTTTCAGATACGCGGCGTCGGCTGCGTGATTTCATGGGGCCGAAGTTGTGGCCCCGCTTTGAACGTATGGCAGATCAGGGCGAGATCCTGGGCGGCGGCCCCGCAACCGCGTTGAGGAATGGTCAACTCACAATCCTGATCGGGTCGAGCAGGCCCGGTGGCATTGCCGGCGCGGATCTTGTCCGGACAGGCCCCTCAGTCGCCCAGCGGCTGGAGGCGATCGAGGCTGAGTTGGAGACCGTCATCGCCGGGCTCCGGGGGGCCGGAAACGCGACACGGGAGATCCGGTCTGGCCTCGTCCGGCTCGTTGAACTCCTGAAGGCCGTCGAGGCGGAGCGGGTGCGGATGCGATCCGTAACCGCCTTCTTCGAGGACGCGAACCTCGGCCGCGTAGCGCATTGGATGCGGTCGTTCGGACGCAACGGCGTTGCGGTGGATGTCCTGCCGTACCGCTTGGTCGACGATCACGCCCGATCGGAATGTGGGCCACCTAAGGACTACACGATACCCGGGAAGAGCCTGGTGGCCGCGATGCGCGAGGCTGTAGTCCTGGCCCCGCAGACAAAGCGGCGAAGGGCAGCGTGACGGGCTAGCGCAGATTCTCCAGCCCCTCCCGCACGGCCGCCTCGACCGCTTCGCCCAGGCCGTCCGTCTCCCGGCCATGCTCCCGAGTCTCGTACAGGCTGGCGGGCTCGCCCTGGCGCTCCACGAGGACGGTGCTGCGCTTCAGGCCGACCAAGACGCGGACGACGACGTCCACATGCCGGCCGGCGCCGGGGCCGTCCTCGACGGGGTACAGGACAGGCTCGCTCATGCCGGCAGGGTCGCAGCTCGCCCGCGAAAGCGAAAGGGCCCGGGGAGGTCATTCCCTAGCCCTTCGAGATTTCGTGCCGCCCATACGCGCCAGGTAACGAGTTCCGCGGGGGTCTCGATACGCCTGGCGCGCAGCCGGAGAAGACCAGCATCCCACTGTGGTCCGGCTTTGTCCCTTGCTCTCGGGGGCTGCTGCAGCAGCCCGGTCCTACCCTAGGGGAATGAGGCGATGATCGCCTGGACGGGGGATTCGTCAACGGCCCCCTCGGTGCCGGCGGAATTCGGCCCCGCCCAAGAACCGGCCCCGCCCAAACCCCGCCCAAGGCCCGAACATGGAAAAGGCGCCACGTGGGCGCCTCGGAGAAAATCGTTGAAGCTGCGAGGGTTATTTGGTGGGCGCACTAGGGTTCGAACCTAGGACCCGCTGATTAAGAGTCAGCTGCTCTACCAACTGAGCTATGCGCCCGATCGCTGTTGCGATCGCCCGGCGGCCACCAAGTCCGCTGGGGTGGCGGGCTGATACCAACGCCGCCGGGGGCTGTCCACCCCCGGCGGCCGCTTTTTCTCATTCCGCGGCAGCATGCTGTGCATGCACGCGCACGGCATGGGCCGCGAGCTTGTTCAGCGCCGAGAGATACGCCTTCGCGGACGCGACCAGCGTGTCCGGATCGGCGCCGCGGGCCGTGACGCTCCGGTCGCCATCACGCAAGCGGACCGAGACCTCCGCCTGCGCGTCCGTGCCGCCGGTCACGGCGTGGACCTGATAGAGTTCCAGCTGCGCCTGATGGGGCACCAGGGCCGTGATCGCGTTGAACACGGCATCGACCGGACCATTGCCCTCGGCTTCCTCGACCCGCGTGCCGGTTTCGTCAGCCAAGCGCAGGGTCGCGCGCTGCGGTCCCCGCGTGCCGGCCATCACAGACAGCGAGACGAGACGGATCCGATCGTGAGCCGTGGCGAGGTTCTCGTCGACCAGCGCCTCGATGTCCTCGTCGTAGACGTGCTTCTTGCGATCGGCGAGCGCTTTGAACCGCTCGAAGGCGTCCTGGAACTGATTGTCGGACAGGTGCAGGCCGAGATCCTCCAGCTTCGAGCGGAACGCCGCCCGGCCCGAGTGCTTGCCCATCACCAGGGAGGTCTTGGTCAGGCCGACCGAGGCCGGAGTCATGATCTCGTAAGTCTCGGAATTCTTGAGCATGCCGTCCTGATGGATGCCGCTCTCGTGGGCGAAGGCGTTGCGGCCGACGATCGCCTTGTTGAACTGCACCGGGAAGTTCGTGGCGTGGCTCACGAGCTTCGAGGCGCGCGTCAGCATCGTCGACTCGACGCCGGTCTCGTAGGGCAGCACGTCGGCGCGCGTGCGCAGCGCCATCACGATCTCCTCGAGCGCGGCGTTTCCGGCCCGCTCGCCGATGCCATTGATCGTGCACTCGACCTGACGGGCGCCCCCCTCGATCCCGGCCAGGGAGTTGGCGATCGCGAGGCCGAGATCATTGTGGCAATGGACCGAGAACACCGCCTTGTCGGCATTCGGCACCCGCTCGCGCACGCTCGCGAACATGTCGCGATACTCGTTGGGCGTGGCGTAGCCCACCGTGTCGGGCAGGTTGATCGTCGTGGCACCGGCTTTGATCGCAGCCTCGACGCAGCGGCACAGGTAGTCGATCGGCGTCCGGGTCGCGTCCATGGCCGACCATTCCACATCCTCGACGAGGTCGCGGGCCTGTGCCACGGTTTTCAGGATGATCTCGACAACCTCGTCCTGACTCTTGCGCATCTGATGCGCGAGGTGGATCGGCGAGGTCGACACGAAGGTGTGGATCCGGGCGCGCCGGGCGTGGCGCACGGCCTCGCCGGCCCGGGCGATGTCGGCGGGGATCGCGCGGGCGAGGCCCGCGATCGTCGCGCGCTTGGTGCGTCGGGCGATCTCCGAGACCGCCTCGAAATCGCCGATCGAGGCGATCGGGAAGCCGGCCTCGATGACGTCGACGCCCATCGTGTCGAGGAGTTCGGCCACCGCCAGCTTCTCGTCGAAGGTCATCGTGGCGCCGGGGCACTGCTCGCCGTCGCGCAGCGTGGTGTCGAAGATCACGATCCGGTCGCGGGCCGAAGTGGTGCTGGTGGTCGAAGTCATGGCGTTACCCTGTCGCGGGCCGCCCGGCTCTCGGCGCGGTACGGCGTGGTGCCCGAAGGGGCGGGATCGCGAATGGAAAATCTCCCCTGAAGGCCCAGGCGCGCGCCCGGACGGCCCTCAGGGGCGGGTAAGCAGAAGCGGAAGAGCAAGCCCGACGCGGCGCGCGCGCGACCGCGGCGCCGTCACTGCGGCGCGGGCGGTCTCGGGCGCTGAGCCGGCTCTGGCCAAGGCTCGTCTCTCCTATCGGCGGCCCACGCGGGAAGCTCTCACGGCGCGGTGCAGCCCGTAGGTATCTCCGGAGCCGCAGGAACACAAGCGCGACGGGCGGGAGGCCGAATCCCACTCGCTGACTCACGCGCGCACTGCCTCCTGCCCAGGCCGCTCAGCGCAGATGTCCGAGGCCAGATCGTCGTAGAAGATCATCTGGCAGGCCGCCCAGAGTTCGAATTCCTCCAGCAGCGAGGGATCGAAGTACGTGAGGCTGCGGCCGGCGGTCCGGAACCATCCGGCCGCTTCGGCCTCCTGCAGCAGATTGCCCACATGCGCGCGGGACACCCGCAGGCGATCCGCCAGCACGCGCAGGCTCAGCGGCGTCGCCGCCGGAGCGTCCGGCACCGAGGCTGCGTACTGCGCGCCGGCGACCGCGACGAGCAGGGGGTAGCCGCAGTCCCGGTTCGTGAGGGCGAGAATCCGGGGGAACGGTTCGGTCAGCATCCCATGCCGCAGAACATGGCGCGCCGATCGATAGACGAGTTCGCCGAGGCGTTCGGGCTCGGCGAGTGCCCCGGCGAGCGCGGGCTGCCTATCCGCCAGCCTGTCCATGGCCGCGACGAAGAGACGTCCGGACCGACCGATCTCGGCCACGAGGGGAGAAGCTGCCCGCAGACATTTCAGCCGGGCGTCGTCGGGATCTGCCTCGACGGTGACGAAACGGGCGGCCTTCAACGTCGCCACGAAGGCGGCGGTCTGGCGGGCGCTGGATCCGATAAGGGCCTGCAGCGTGGTGAGGGTCGGAGGCGGGCCGCCGTGATGGCGCCATGCGTGATCGTTGTGGATCAGCATGAACGAGACGCGATACCGTCCGGCCCGGTTGAGCATCTTGTGTGTCGGCCAAACGATTTCGGTCGGCTCGATGGCATCCCGGCAGTATCCAGCCATTATAATACGAAATTCTGGCTTATTGATAATCTCATATATTCGAGAGAAGAACGCATCGCCAAGCATAGTTGGCCTGAAGGCCTTCTTTATGCGGATCCGGCCTGAGCCTATCGCGAGCCCGTCCCCGGATATTCCTGCAAAGTTTGGACTCTGCAAGTCAAGCCGGAAGACGGTACCAAGGCAATGGCTTGGATCGGAGCCGACGCGCAGGACAACCGCCGCAGATCGATGGTGAAACTCGCACTCGGCCCGTCCGGAATCCAGTTTCATCGGGAGCTATGCCATGTGTGACAAGCATGTGTCCTTCATCTCGCGTCGCGATTTGCTGGCGGCCGCCGCCGGCACGCTCGCAGCCGCATCGGCTCTCGACATTCGCGCCGAGGCCGACGGCGCTGCCGCGCTCCCCAATGCGATCAGCCCAGACGCGGCGCTGGCGCGATTGCTCGACGGCAACGCGCGCTACGTGGCCAACGCGCCTGCCAACAAGGACTTCTCGGCCGGCCGGGCCGCGCGCTCCGCCGCGCAGTACCCGGTCGCCTGCATCGTCGGATGCGCCGATGCACGGGTTGCCCCCGATTTCGTGTTCGATCAGGGGCCGGGTGACCTGTTCGTCGTCCGGGTCGCCGGAAATTTCGTCAACACAGACAGCCTGGCGAGCCTGGAATACGGCGTCCAGGTCCTCGGTGCGCCGCTGATCCTCGTGCTCGGCCACTCGGATTGCGGGGCGGTCAAGGCGACGATCGACGTCCTGAAGACCAACGCCGCCCTCCCCGGCCATCTGCCCGCGCTGATCGACGCGATCCGTCCATCAATTGACCTGGCCGAGAAGGCGCGGGCGGCGGATCCCCTGGCCGAAGCCATCGCCCAGAACGTCCGGCACAATGTCCGGCGCTTGGAACAGGCCGGCCCCATCGTCGCCGACCGCGTCGCCCGCGGACAGGTGAAGGTTGTCGGCGGCTTCTACGACATCACCACCGGCAAGGTCGCGCTCCTCTAAGCGTTCGCCACGGCGCCCGGCCGATGGCACGGCCGCCTTGCCAACGACGGTCCGCCCTCGATAAAGCCCGCCGGCACGTCGAGACTGAAACCGCGAGACCGTCATGGCCAGCTACAAGCTCCTGCTCCTCCCCGGCGATGGGATCGGCCCGGAGGTCGCCAGCGGCATGCAGGTCGTGCTCGACGCCCTCAAGGAGACCGGCCTCGCGACCTTCGAGACCGAGACCGATCTCGTCGGCGGCAGTGCCCTCGACGCCCACGGCGTCCCGCTGGCGGACGCGACCCTTCAGCGCGCCAGGGATGCGGATGCGATCCTGCTCGGCGCGGTGGGCGGTCCGAAATGGGCCGGCGTCGCCTACGAGAACCGCCCGGAGGCCGGCCTTCTGCGTCTGCGCAAGGAACTCGACCTGTTCGCCAACCTGCGGCCTGCGATCTGCTACCCGGCGCTGGCCGAGGCCTCGGCGCTGAAGCGCGAGCTGGTCGAGGGGCTCGACATCATGATCGTGCGCGAGCTCACCGGCGGCGTCTATTTCGGCGAGCCGAAGGAGATCACCACCCTGGAGGACGGTTCGAAGCGCGCCGTCGACACCCAGGTCTACACGACGGCCGAGATCGAGCGGATCGCCCACGTGGCGTTCGACCTGGCGGGCAAGCGCTCCGGCCGGGTCGCCTCGGCCGAGAAGCACAACGTGATGAAGTCGGGCGTCCTCTGGAAAGAGGTCGTGACCAAGGTTCATGCCGAGCATTACGCCGGTGTGCAGCTGGAGCACATCCTGGCGGACAATTGCGCGATGCAGCTCGTGCGCCGGCCAAAGCAATTCGACGTTCTGGTGACCGACAACCTGTTCGGCGACGTGCTCTCCGACATCGCCGCGATGCTCACCGGCTCCCTCGGCATGCTGCCCTCGGCCTCGCTCGGCGCGGTCGACGCGAGCGGCTTGCGGAGCGCCCTGTACGAGCCGGTCCACGGCTCGGCCCCCGACATCGCCGGCCAGGACAAGGCCAACCCGATCGCCATGATCGGCTCGCTCGCCATGTGCCTGCGCTACTCCTTCGGCCTGGGCGATGCTGCCGATGCGCTGGACGGCGCCATCACGGACGCCCTCGCGGGCGGCGCGCGGACGGCCGACATCGCCGGCGAGGGAACGAACCCCATGGGCACCCGCGCCATGGCGGCCTCGGTGGCGGACGCGCTCCGGGCGCGGGTCGGCTGAGACACGAGTTCGGCGCGTCGCAGCACCGGGGTCGGTCCCCAGCCGCGTGTTTCGACGCATGGCGGTCGGGCCCGACCTTCGCTATGACGCGCCCATCGAAGATTGGGAGCGTCATGAAGGCCGGAGACGGGGCGTCTGAGCGCGCGAGCGCGGATTTCGGCTTCGAGCGCGTGGCGCTCGACGAGAAGCAGGGGCGCGTCGACAGCGTCTTCCACTCGGTCGCCCGCCGCTACGACATCATGAACGACCTGATGTCGGCGGGCCTGCACCGGGCCTGGAAGGCGCAGCTCGTCGCGATGCTGCGGCCGCCGCAGAACCGCGCCTTCGCGCATCTCGACGTGGCCGGCGGCACCGGCGACGTGGCGTTCCGGGTGCTGGCCGCGGGCGGTCCGCGCACCCGCGTCACCGTCCTCGACATCAACGAGTCGATGCTGCGGGTCGGCGCCGAGCGGGCGCGGGAGCGCAAGGTCGACGAGGCCGGCGACCGGATCGCCTTCGTGACCGGCAATGCCGAGGCCCTGCCGCTGCCGGACGCGTCCTTCGACGCCTACACGATCGCCTTCGGCATCCGGAACGTGCCGCGGATCGAGACGGCGCTGGCCGAGGCGCGGCGGGTGCTGAAGCCCGGCGGGCGCTTCCTCTGCCTGGAATTCTCCGCCGTCGACATTCCGCTGCTCGACCGGATCTACGACGCTTACTCGTTCAACGTCATCCCGCGTATCGGCGCGCGGGTGGCGGGGGACGCCGAATCCTATCGCTACCTCGTCGAGTCGATCCGGAAGTTCCCGACGCGTGGCGCCTTCGCGGGCATGATCGAGCGCGCCGGCTTCCGCCACGTCACCGACAGGGCGCTCACGGGCGGGATCGTGGCGATCCATTCGGGCTGGAAGGTCTCCTGATCTTGAGCAGCGGTGATCTCCCCTCCCCCTTGCAGGGAGGGGTCAGGGGTGGGGGTGGTGCAGAAGGCACCAGATCGCCCATTCCTGCATCACCCCCACCTCCGGCTCCTGCCCGCAAGGGGCAGGAGAGGGTCGATGAGCCGTTCGGCACCGGGGTATCTCGTCCATGATCAGCGCCGCCATCAATCTGCTCCGCGGCGCGCGGGTCGGCTTCGTGCTGGCCCGCGAGGGCGCCCTCGCCTTCGCCGATCCCTCCGAACTGCCGCCGCATCTGCGCCTCGCCCTGCGGATCGGACGCTCCCTCGAGCGACCCGGCCTCGACGACGGCGCCGCCAGGCTGTCGGCGGCCATGACCCGCCTCGGCCCGTCTTACGTGAAGTTCGGGCAGTTCCTGGCGACGCGACCGGACATCGTCGGCATGCGGGCGGCCTTCGACCTGGAGAAGCTGCAGGACCGGGTGCCGCCTTTCCCGCAAGAGGTGGCGCTCCGCACCGTCGAGGCCGCGCTCGGCAAGCCCGTCAGCCAGCTGTTCGTCTCGTTCAGCGAGCCGATCGCGGCCGCCTCTATCGCGCAGGTCCACAAGGCAATCGTGCAGGATGCCGACGGCACGCAGCGCGCCCTCGCCGTGAAGGTGATGCGGCCGGGTGTCCGCGAGCGCTTCATGCGCGACCTCGAAGTCATGCGCTTCATGGCCCGCGTGGTGCACGCCTTGTCCCCGCAGGCGGAACGGCTACGTCCGCGCGAGGTCGTGGAGATCCTCGCTCGCTCCGTGCTGATGGAGATGGATTTCCGTCTGGAGGCTGCGGCAGCCTCCGAACTCGCGGAAAACACCAAGAACGATCCCGATTTCCGTGTCCCGAAGCCCGAATGGGAGTTGACCGCCCGCGAGGTCCTTTCTGCGGAATGGATCGAGGGAATCCGGCTCCACGGCCCCGCCGACCTGATCGCCGCCGGGCACGATCCGCAGACCATCGGACGAGCCGTGATCCAGAGCTTCCTCCGGCAGGCGATCCGCGACGGCTTCTTCCACGCCGACATGCATCAGGGAAACCTGCTGGTGGATGCGGAGGGGCGCCTCGTGGCGGTGGATTTCGGCATCATGGGCCGGCTCGGCCCGAACGAGCGCCGGTTCCTCGCCGAGATCCTGCTGGGCTTCATCCTGCGCGATTATCGCCGGGTGGCGAAGGTCCATTTCGAGGCGGGCTACGTGCCGGCCCACCACTCCGTCGATGATTTCGCGCAGGCGATCCGGGCGATCGGCGAGCCGATCCACCAGCGTCGTGCCGACGAGATCTCGATGGCCAAGGTCCTGACGCTGCTGTTCGACGTCACGGCCCTGTTCGACATGAGCACGCGCACCGAATTGGTCATGCTCCAGAAGACCATGGTGGTGGTCGAGGGCGTCGCCCGATCCCTCGATCCGCGCCTCGACATGTGGACGACCGCCGAGCCGGTGGTGCGCGCCTGGATCGCCCGCAATATGGGGCCCGTCGGCCGGGCGCAGAGCGGCCTTGAGGCGCTGCGCGTGGTGTCGGACGTCGTCGGCGACATCCCCGACCTCGCCATGCGGCTCAAGCGGGTGCTGGTCCGGCTCGACGAGACCGGAACCGGCGACGCGCGCCGCCTCGAGCGCTTTGCCCGCAACGAGCGGTATCGGGCGATCTGGTCGACGCTGGCTCTCTGGGGCATCGCGATCGGCGCCCTCGTCATGGCGTTCCGGGGCACCTGACGCGCACCGGATCCGGCGAGGCCGCCTGACCGCCGTCCGTGGCGTGACGCGAGCCGGTCCTCAACCCGCGGATGCGCGTGCGGGCATTGCGGGCGTCTGACGGCTGACGCCGCGGTTGGACCGGCTTCGAAGCGGTCCTGACTGGCGCCGGGGCGCTCTGACGACGACCGGGCTCCTCGAGACCAAATCGCGCCTCAGCGGTCGGCGCTTCCCGCGTCCCCGTCGGCCTGCGCCGGCATGAGGGATCTCAGTTCGCGGGCCAATTCGCCGAGTCCGGTCGATCCTTTCGCCAGGACCCGGTCGGCATGGCCGGCGAGGCGTCGGCGGTCGTCAGCCGTGATGTCCTTGGCGGTGAGCACGACGACCGGAACCTCGCGCCAATCCCACCGCGCCCGGACCGAGCGCAGGAACGCGAACCCGTCCATCTCCGGCATCATCAGATCCAGCAGCACGAGACAGGGCCGTTCCGCCGCCATCCGCTCAAGGGCGTCCACGCCGTTCTCTGCCTCGATGACCGGGAAACCTTCCCGCCGGAGATAGCTGCAGAGGTGCCCGCGGACGTCCGCCTCATCCTCGACCACAAGGATCGGCCCGTCCTCCGCGACAGACCGGAAGCGATCGACGATCTGGCGCAGATTGCCCCAATCGATCGGCTTCTGCAGGTAGTCGGTCGCCCCGAGCGAGAAGGCGAGGTTCTGCTCGTCGAGCACCGTCACCATCACGATCGGTGTCGCGCCGATGTCGGGATCGGCCCGAAGGGCCCGCAGCACCGCCCAGCCATCCATTTGCGGCATGGTCACATCGAGAAGCACGGCTCGTGGACGGAGGCGGCGCGCCAGATCGAGCCCGCGCCGGCCATCCTCGGCCACCGCGACCGCGAAGCCCTCCCGCTCCAGGAACCGCGCGAGCAGATCCCGGGTCGCGGAATCGTCGTCGACCACCAGGATCGTTTTGCGATCCTCAGAGGTCTCCGGCGCTGCTTCGGCGTGCTCGACCGCCGCGCCCTGGAACAGAACGGGCAGCGTCAGCGTGAAGGTGGTGCCCGCCCCGTCGCGGCTGGCGACCTCGATCGAGCCGCCGAGCATTTCCGCGAAGGCGCGGGTGATCGCGAGACCCAGCCCGGTGCCGCCGAAGCGCCGGGTCGTCGAGGCATCCGCCTGGGTGAAGCGCTCGAACAGCTTTCCGACCTGCTCCTGTGTCATGCCGATGCCGGTATCGGCCACGGCGAAGCGCAGCGCGCCCCCGGTCCGCGCAACGCTCAGGGTGATCCGGCCGTTCTCGGTGAACTTCGCAGCGTTGCTCAGGAGGTTGATCAGGCACTGGCGGAGCTTCGTCACGTCGGTATGGGCCGTGCCGAGATCATCCGCGAGATCGAGCGTCAGGCTGTTGCCCTTCTTGGTGATCAGGCCTTCGACGGTGGTGGCCACATCCCGCACCACTGCGGCGACAGCGAAATCCTCCGCGTAGATCTCGACCCGGTCCGCCTCGATCTTCGAGATGTCGAGGACGTCGTTGATCAGCCCGAGAAGGTGCCGGGCATTGGCCTCGATCTTCTTCACATCGGTGATGAGAGCGGCCTCGCCGAGGTCGTCCAGCTCCTCCTGCACCATCTCGGCATAGCCGATGACCGCCGAGAGCGGGGTGCGCAGCTCGTGGCTCATGTTGGCCAGGAACTGGCTCTTGGCCGCGTTGGCCGCCTCCGCGGCCATCCGGGCTGCCTCGATCGCCGCCTCCGCCTCCTTGCGCTCCGTGATGTCGGTGTGCGTGCCGACCCATTCGCGCAGGGCGCCGTCTGGCTCGAGGATCGGCACGGCCCGCACGCTCATGTGACGGTAGTCCCCGCCGGCGGCCCGAAGACGGTGCTCGGTGGCGTAGGGCTGAAGCGTCGCAACGGCCTCCGACCATGCCGTCCGGGTCTGTTCGCGGTCCTCGGGATGGACGGCGTCCAGGAAGCCGAGCCCGGAATAGGCGTCCCCGTCCTGACCGGTGAACCGGCTCCAGGCGATCTGCCGCCGATGCAGGTTTCCCTCCGGATTGGCCGTCCAGACGATGGCTGCACTGGCCTCGATGAGGGACCGGAAGCGCTCCTCGCTGCGGCGAAGCCGCGCCTCCGCCAGGTGGCGGATGGTCTCGTCGACGACCACCAAGCCGACGCCCTCGACCTCCGGGCCCGTGCCGTCCGCGGCGCCACGCAGCGGGTAGAAGCTCATCGAGAACTGGCGCACGTTGCCCGGGGCCGACGGCGTCGGTACGGCCACCGGCACGTTGGGCGAGACCAAGCCTTCCCGGAGTGCCGCGGCGAGCTTCGGCCCGAGCTCCGTGCGCAGGGTCGGCAGCATCGCCCAGATCGGCGCTCCGAGATCCGCTCCGAATCCCCGCTCGCTCATCGTGGCGAGCGCCCGGTTCATATGCCGGATCTTCAGGTCGCGATCGAGGAAGCCGAGGCCCACCGGTGCATTGGCCAGGACCCCGTCGAGCAGCCGTGACATCCGCAGCGATTCCTGGCGACGGACCAAGGCGAGCCGCGCCAGCAGTACGATCGCACCGAGCGCCGCGATTCCGGAGAGCAGGAACAGGATCAGCCCGCGGCGGTGCTCTTGGGCCTGCAAGGTGGCGAGGCGCTGCGCGGAGGCGTCCTGCCGCGCGGCCGCCTCGACGCGGATCGCGTCCATCAGGCGCTTGCCCTCGCCGGTCCGAACCAGGTCGGTTGCCGCCTCGAAGCCCTGTTCGCGGCGCGCCGTGATGACCCGGGCCGCAAAGTCGCGCTTCTGCGCGATCAGGCCGGCGAGAGCCGGACCACCGGCGCGGACCGGTTCCTGCGCCGCCGAGCCGAGGCCCGCCAGCTCGGTCTCGATCTTGGTCAAGGCAACCGTGTACGGCGCCAGATAGTCCTCGCTGCCGACCAGCACGAAGCCGCGCTCGCCGGTCTCGAGGTCCTTCACCTCGGAGACGAGGCGCTCGACGCCGGCGATGGTGGCATTCGTCCGCGCCGTCGCGGCCCGATCGGCCTCGCCCGCCAGATAATTCGCCGTGCCGGATGCCAGCGCCACCACGAGGAGCGCGAAGGCGGCGGGCGACCCCAGAAGCGGGCCGAGCGGGCCGGCGCCGCGCCAGTTCCGGCGGCGCAGGCTGAAGATCGAACCGGTTCCCGGCTGGGCGCTCACGTCTCCACCAGACCGGTGCTGGCGCCGGAGGCTTCGGAATCGGGCCGGCCATGCGGCAGGGCGAGGTACTCGCGTGAGCGCATCTCGATGAGGCGTGAGACGGTCCGATCGAACTCGAACGCCTCACGGCCGGTTGCGGCGGTGTAGAGATCCTGCGCCTCGGCCGCCGCCGAGGCGACGAGCTTCACGTGGCGGTCGTAGAGCGTGTCGATCAGCGTGATGAAGCGCTTGGCCTCGTTCCGCTCAGCCTCCTGCATGACCGGGATCCCGTCCAGGATCACCGTGTGATAGGCCCGGGCCAGCGCCATGTAGTCCGAGGCGCCGAGCGGCTTCCGGCAGAGATCGTCGAAGCTGAAGCGCGCGACGCCGCCAGCCTGTTCGGGGATCTCGACCTCGCGCCCGTGCACCATGATGGTCGCCGGGCGACCCTGCGCTTTTCCCGTCAATCCCTTGAAGGCTGCATCCAGCGCCGCCTGCGCGGCCGCATCGACCGGCACGTGATACACGGCCGCGCCGCCAAGCTTCTCCAGGCGAAAGTCGGTCCGTGCGTCGAGACGAACCACCTCGACCCGCTCCTTCAAGGTCTCGATGAAGGGCAGGAACAACGCGCGGTTCAGGCCACCCTCGTAGAGCCGGTCCGGCTCGACATTGGACGTCGCCACGACGGTGACGCCGCGCCGGAACAGATGACCGAACAGGCGACCCAGGATCATCGCGTCGGCGATGTCGGTGACGGTGAACTCGTCGAAGCACAGCAGGGTCGCTTCGTCGGCGAGCTGGTCGGCGACCGGGCCGATGGGATCGTCGCCCTTCACGGTGCCCGCCTTGAGCGCCTGTCGATAGGCGTGGATGCGCTCGTGCGCGTCCGCCAGGAAGCCATGGAAGTGGACCCGCCGCTTCGGCTCCGGCGCTGCCTCATGGAACAGGTCCATGAGCATGGTCTTGCCGCGCCCGACCGATCCCCAGACATACAGTCCCTTCTGCGGCTCGGCTTCGTCCTTGCGCCGGAACAGCCATCCGAGGGCGCTGGTCTTGCTGGCGCGTTTCATCCGCTGAAGGTCGATGACCAAGCGATCGAGGGCGCGGACCAGCCGTGCCTGTGCAGGATCGCGCTCGATAGCCCCGGAGGCGACCATCGCCTCGTAACGCTCGTGGACCGGGCCCGGCGAGACGGCACTCGCCCGCGCCTCCGCGGACGGAGCCTGTTGCTTGCCGGATCTGTCGGTCACCGCCCCGGTCCCTCGCAGCTCACTGCGGCGCCGGATCGGCACCCCCATCCGCGTCGATCCTCGCCGACCCGGGCCACCTTCCTGTGGCGTGCAAGCTCAACCTGAATCAAGCCCGACGCCGAACAGTGACGCGTGAAGCGTCCCATTGGGCCTGTGCATGGCAGCCGCGCGAAAGCGCCCATGCGTATCTTGCTGCATTGCACAATCCCTATCGAGATGCGAGATCAGCGCCGTCTCTCGGGAGGAACGTCCGGATCAACCTGCGCATCCGCGCATGACAGACCGGAGACCCATCATGGCCCTTCAGGCGCTCAACGTGCCGGGCTACACCATCCGGCGACTTTGGCCGGTCGACCGCGATGCGGTGCTCGATTACTTCCTGCGGCTTGACCCCGACACGCGGGCGAGCCGGTTCATGGGCAGTGTCAGCGAGGCTGGCGTGCGGGCTTACGCCGCGCAGGCCGTGATCTCCGAAGGCGTCATGTACGGAGCCTTCATGGACGGTGCCCTGCGCGGCCTGGGCGAGCTTCGGCCCATGGGTCCCTGCCCGTCCCGATACACGCTGAGCCCGCGGGCCGAGGCCGCCTTCGCGGTCGAGCGCGCTTTCCGGCGCCGCGGTATCGGCGCGGCCTTGTTCGCGCGGATCGCCCGGTCGGCGCGCCATCGCGGCGTGATCGATCTTCACGTGCGGTGTCTGTCCGGCAACGGGCCGATGCTACGGCTTGCGGCGAAACACGGCGCAGCCCTCCAGCACGATGGACCTGAGACGGATGGCGCGCTCCATCTGGAGCGTCCCACGCCATTCTCGCTCTGGTACGAAGGCATCGCAGAAACCTTCGACTTCACCCTGGCGGTGAGCTTTCCGAACCGCGACCGTGCCCCCGCCTGACCTTCAGCGGGCTGGTCAGCCGGCGGCCTCGCCCACCAGCGCGAAGGTCAGGAGATCGACCGACACCGCGCCGGCGCGCAGGAGCGCCCGGGCGGCGGCATTGCCCGTGGCGCCCGTGGTCGTCACATCATCGACGAGCAGGATCCGGCGGCCGTCGATGCGATGCCGCGCGTGCCTTGGCACCCGGAATGCGCCGCTGAGGTTCTCAGCCCGCGCCGCACGGCTCAGGCCGACCTGGGACCGCGTCGCGCGCACGCGTTGAAGCGTCGTCGGCAACAACGGACGCCGCGCTTCGGCGGCGATGCGTTTTGCGAGAAGCGCAGCTTGGTTGAATCGGCGGCGCCAGAGCCGCCCGCGATGGAGCGGAACCGGCACGATGCACTCCGCCTCGGCAATCAGCATCCGGCCGCTCGCCGCCATCATCCGCGCCATGACCCGCGCGAGGTCGAGGCGGTCATCGTACTTCAAGCGGTGCACGAGGCTGCGCGCGACACCGTCGTACAGGGCCACCGCACGCGCGCGCCCGAAGACCGGCGGGTCCGCGATGGCCCGCGGCGAGATCAGCGGCCCCACCCCGAGATCGACCGCGAAGGGCGTCCCGAAGCGCTGGCAGACCGGCTCCTCGATCAGGCGAAGACCCGACCAGCAGGTCGAGCACAGCGCACCGGGATCCGCGGTGGCGCCGCCGCAGCCGGCGCAGGTCGGCGGGTAGACCAACGAGAGAACCCCGCGCGGCAAGCCGCGCAGGGCCGAGGCGACGGCGTCGAGCGCCGTCATCCGAGCAGGAGACCTTCGACCCGGCTCAGCGAGCCGAGACGGGGCGCGCCTGCGGATCCATCTGCTGCTGATCCTGGCGGGAGCGGGCATTGGCCCGGTGGCGTCCGATCGCGCAGCCGGCCGCGGCGCCGACGAGACCGTGATGGCCGGCGTAATGCCCCGCGATGCCACCGACGATGGCGCCCTTGATGCATCCCTTCGCCTCAGCACCGCCCGCGGTGGTGAGAGCCGCGAGGACCATGGCGGTCCCGACGAGCATGCGTTTCATGATCCGTGCTCCGTGACAAAACTCGGCCGTAAGGCCCGTTGCAGCAGGAACAGCGACGCTGCCGAGTCGTTCCGCCATCTTACCGCGGCTCACGACACCGTGCACGATCGTCGCCGTTTCGTCGTCGGAGCGCTGGCAGGAGTGCCGCGTCAACGCCATCTGCTCCGCAATGGAAGCCCCATCCGCCCTCTTCGATACCGGCCTCGCCCGGCGCCGCTTGACCCGCGCTCGGCGGTCAGGTTTCGCGAATTTCCTGCTCGATCGACTGGCCGAGGATCTGGACGATCGTCTCGGGGCGGTGCTGCGCCCGTTCTCGAGTGTTCTCGACCTCGGGTCGCCGTCGCCGGTTGCGGCGCAGGTCCTTTCAACGCGCTACCCGCAGGCGCAGCAACTTCGCGTCGCGCCGCTGCCCGAGGCCGGTCGCAACGTGATCGTGGGTGATCCCGAGATGCTGCCGCTGGCGGCCGGAAGTCTTGATCTCGCGGTCTCGCTCCTGGCGTTCCACGCCGTCAACGACCTGCCCGGGACGCTGATCCAGCTTCGCCGCGCGCTCCGTCCCGACGGTCTCTTCGTCGGATGCCTCCTCGGTGGCGCCACCCTCACGGAGCTGCGCCAGAGCTTCGGCCAGGCCGAGAGCGAGATCGAGGGGGGGATCAGCCCCCGAGTCGCGCCCTTCGCGGCCGTGCGCGAGGCCGGGGCGCTCCTGCAGCGGGCGGGCTTCGCGCTTCCGGTAGCCGACACCGACACGCTGACGGTACGCTACGCCGATCCGTTCGCGCTCATGCGCGATCTGCGATCCATGGGCATGACCAACGTGCTCACCGAGCGTCGACGGACACCGCTGCGCCGGGCAACCCTGCTGCGGGCGGCAGAGGTCTATGCCGACCGCTTTTCGGATCCGGACGGGCGGGTCCGTGCGACATTCGAGGTGCTGTGGCTGTCGGGCTGGGTGCCGCACGAGAGCCAGCAGAAGCCGCTGAGACCGGGCACGGCCAAGGCGCGCCTTGCCGACGCCCTCGGAACCATCGAGCTGAAGCCCGAAGACGGGAGATCGCCGTGAAAATTCCTGGACCCGAGCATCCGATCACGATCACGCCCGAGCCGCGACGCGTCCGCGTTCTGGTCGGCGGGGTCGCGGTTGCCGACTCGCGCAACGCCCTGCGTCTCGAGGAGGCGCGCTATCCGGCGGTCTACTACGTGCCGCGGGCGGATCTCCGTTTCGAGAGCTTCGTCGCCTCCGCGCGGACGAGCCACTGTCCCTACAAGGGCGATGCGCGGTACTTCGACCTCGTCGTCGGCGCGGACAGGAGGCCCAACGCGGTGTGGAGCTACGAGGATCCCTACCCCGCTGTGGCGGCGATCCGGGACTTCGTGGCGTTCTACCCGGATCGCGTCGACTCCATCGCGGTGGACGATTGACCGGCCCGAAGTGCCGCCTCAGTCTTTGACCAGGCTCCAGAAGCCGTGCTTGCGGCCGTGCGCGCGCCGCAGCGCCTCACGGTAGGCCTGAGGGTCCGGGGTGATCCCGCCGGGCTCCAATCGCCCGGCCAGACCGTCCAGTTCCATGAGGTAGCGTGCCCCGTGGGCGTAGGCAGCGCTGCGCCCGGATTCGAGGATGGCGTCGAGGAGCCGGCGGTAGAGGATCGTCGCAGGCAGCGGATGGTCTTGGGCGAGGGCGTCGGCTGCCGGCGCCAGGATGGCGTACTGATCGCCCTGCCAGGCCGTCGGCCGTTCCTCCACCAGCTTGGCGGCACGGCGCAGGTCGGGCCAGGCGGCCAGAAAGGCCAGCGCGCGATGGGGCTGCGGGAAGGCCTCGGCATGATCGAGGGCCCGCTGCAGCGCCTCCTCATCGTCGAAATCCGGAAGCTTGGCCAGGAACGTGCGCAGCATCGGCGCATCGAGATCGCGCTCGAACCGTACCCAGCGCAAAGCCTGCGCCTCCTCGGTCCGGCCGAGCTTCTCGAGCACCTCGATCTCCAGTGCCTGCCGCTCACGCTCCGGACCGCGCAGGTCGAAGCCCGCGATCAGATCGGCCCTGGTGGCGATACGGATACCGGGATCCTGCATGCGCCGGATCCAATCGAGCGCTTCCGGCGCGCGCCCGGCGTTGAGAAGACGCCGGGCGATCTCGACCCGGTTTTCGCGGCCCGGCAGAATTGCGCTCTCCAGCGCGATGTAGGAATCCGGATCGCCCCGACGGTCGGAGACGGCTTGGCGGAGGCGCAGGATCTGCGCGCGCGCGGCGTCCCGACGATAGGCCGCCTCGCTGCACGGATTGCCACTTATCGGAAGCGCGGCGGCCGCCTGCGCGAGTCGGGAATCGATGTCGGCAAGCGCGTCTCCGGCGAGCTTGGGCACCATGTCGGCGAGGACGGAACCGAGAGGGCCGAACGGGTCGTCGCCGAACGCGTCTACGAGGCTGGCCGTCACCCGGGCCGCCTCCACCGGCGGCAGCCCGGCCGCGATCTCCACGAAGGCCTCGGAGGCCCGCTCGAAGATGCCCTGGACCGAACCGTTGCTGTCATCGACACGGTTCAGGACGGCATCGGCGCCGTCGAGGAATCGCCTCAGCCGGTCGAGGGCCGCCCCGGGATCGAGGGGGCGCAGCTCGTTCAGGATCACCGTCACGGTCGCGTTGAGATCGGCGGTGAAAGTCCGGCGTCTCTGCCAGTCGATATAGGATTGGGCCCCTTCGAGGGCCGTGAGCCGCCGGTCGACGATCGCCGCGACGGCGTCCGGGCCCTGCAGCGAGGCGAGGGCCGCGCTGACCAGCTTCTTGAAGGCGGGATTGCGCGCCGTCTCGCCGAGGATCAGCGCGATGAGACGATCCTGCCCGAGCGCCGCCAGCGTCTCGGGCGCCGGAGTCGTGCGACGCGCGCCCTTCGGCAGGGCGCGCGCCTTCGGGGTGTCGGCCCGCGCCGCCGGCTTCACGGCCCGCGCGCGCGCCACGCCGGCCTCCGTCCGTCAGCAGGATCCTGCATGGTTGCTCGGTCCTGCGCGCTTACTCCACGACCCTGGCGCGCGGCCGGTCATTGCCCTGGGCGGTCTCGTCGTGCCAGCCGCCGGCCTTGTCCTGGTAGCGGATGCCCTCCGTGGAGCCCGGGACCTGCTGCTCCGCCGCCGCGGCCTGGGCCGCCTGCAACGCCTCCTCGCGACTGGGGAAGGTCTCGGAGAAGACGTCGCCCACCTTGTAGGCGAAGCCGCCATCGTGCTCGACGATGCGATAGGTTACTTCGGACATCACGCCTCCTGTACGCGCCTGGAATCGCTGTCCGCGAACCCGCCGGAGGCGCCGGGGTTCCAGGCGACGCGGCTTTCAGCCTCCGATCCGCCCGAAAGTGAGGTTACCGGCACTCGACCTTCACCTGCTGACGACGACGATGCCGATCCGAACGATCTTCGCTCTCGCCCTCATCCTGGCCGCGCAGCCCGCCACCGCGGAGGAAGGCTTCCTGGATAAGCTCTTCGGCGGCTCGTCGCGCGGCACGCCGCCAAACCCCTTTGCATCGAACTATCCCTCCGCGCCGCCTTCGGCCGAGGATGTCCGCGCCGAGCGCCAGCGCCGGGTCACCCGCGGTGAGCGCGGCGGACCGGCCGCCCCCCTGCCGCCGGGGCGCGTTCCGGAGGAGTGACCGGCCTCAGGAATCGCCCATGACGCCGGCCGCATCCTGGGCCTGGAGCACGTCCGGCCTGGGCATCGAGATGATGTTGTAGCCGGCATCGACGAAGTGCACCTCGCCGGTGACGCCGCCGGAGAGCGGCGACAGCAGGTAGAGCGCCGAGCCGCCCACATCCTCGAGGCTGACCGTCCGGCGCAGAGGCGCATGGGCCCGCTGGTGGTTGAACATCAGCCGCGCGTCGGCGATGCCCGCGCCGGCCAGCGTCCGCATCGGCCCGGCCGAGAGCGCGTTCACTCGGATCCCGTCCGGACCGAGATCGCTCGCGAGATAGCGCACGGACGCCTCCAGCGCCGCCTTGGCGACGCCCATGACATTGTAGTTCGGCATGACCCGCGTGGCGCCGCCGTAGGTCAGCGTCAGAAGCGAGCCGCCGTTGGGCATGCGCTTGGCCGCGCGCTGCGCGATCTCCGTGAAGGAGAAACACGAGATCGTCATCGTCCGCACGAAGTTCTCGCGGGTGGTGACATCCACGTACCGGCCCTTGAGCTGCGCCTTGTCGGAGAAGCCGATGGCGTGAACCACGAAGTCGAGGCCGCCGTCGAACCGGGCATCCAGGGCCTCGAACGTGGCATCGACCGAGGCCAAATCCTCCACGTCACAGGGCAGGACGATGTCGGAATCGAGCTTCGCGGCCAGCGGCGCCACGCGCCGGCCCAGCGCATCGCCCTGGTAGGTGAAGGCGAGCTGCGCGCCCTGGTCGTGGAGAGCCTTGGCTATGCCCCAGGCGATCGAGTGATCGTTGGCGACACCCATGATCAGGCCGCGCCTGCCCGCCATCAAACCTGTCATGCCGACTCACATCTCGAACGAGGACGCCACCCCGACGAATCCGGGACGGGCCACGACCGGATCGACCGAACCGCGACGGTCTGCCTTAGCGCGGCTCGCCGCATGATCCAAACCGGCCGGCGGCCGGGAGCGGGCAAAAAAAACCCCGCCGGCAAGGCGGGGCGTTCAGGCTCGTGCGGCCGGGCTCAGAAATACCCGCCGGTGCGGGATCGCGCCTCTTCGATCAGGGCCTGTCGGGCATAGATCGCGGCGCAGCCGGCGATCATCAGCCCGCCCAGTGTTCCGAAGATGAAGGTCCCCATCGCCACCACCGCATCTCAACAACCGGTAAACGCCGCCCTCGGGCGACGGTTCCGGTTCTCGCGCGATCAGGCGTCGACGTGCTTGAGCACCAGCGTGGCGTTGGTGCCGCCGAAGCCGAAGGAGTTGGTCAGGACGTGGCTGAGCTTGGCGTTGTCCCGGCGCTCCCGCAGGATCGGCATGTCGGCGAAGGCGGGGTCGAGTTCCTCGATATGCGCGCTCTCGCAGATGAAGCCGTTGTTCATCATCAGCAGGCTGTAGATCGCCTCCTGCACGCCGGTGGCTCCGAGCGAATGGCCGGTCAG
This sequence comes from Methylobacterium sp. PvR107, assembly GCF_017833295.1. Taxonomy (NCBI): domain Bacteria; kingdom Pseudomonadati; phylum Pseudomonadota; class Alphaproteobacteria; order Hyphomicrobiales; family Methylobacteriaceae; genus Methylobacterium; species Methylobacterium sp. PvR107. The sequence continues at coordinate 5,006,462 of NZ_JAFIBW010000001.1, read as the reverse complement.
CGACTTCGTCGCCGAGATCGGCGGGCAGGCCTCCCCGCGGCCGAACACCTCGCGGATCGCCTCGATCTCCTTGTCGTCGCCCACGGGCGTCGAGGTGGCGTGCGGGTTGATGTAGTCGATCCGCGCGCCCTTCAGCCCCTCAAGGGCCTGATGCATGCAGCGCACGGCGCCCTCCCCCGAGGGCGCGACCATGTCGTGCCCATCCGAGGTGGCGCCGTAGCCGGCCACCTCACCGTAGATCCGCGCGCCTCGGGCCTTGGCGTGCTCCAGCTCCTCGAGCACCAGCACCCCGGCGCCGCCCGCGATGACGAAGCCGTCGCGGTTCGCGTCGTAGGCGCGCGACGCCCGGGCGGGCGTGTCGTTGTACTTCGACGACATCGCGCCCATCGCGTCGAACAGCACCGACAGGGTCCAGTCGAGGTCCTCGCAGCCGCCGGCGAAGATGATGTCCTGCCGCCCGCCCTGGATGATTTCGGCGGCGTTGCCGATGCAATGGTTCGAGGTCGCGCAGGCGGACGAGATCGAGTAGTTCACGCCGCGGATCTTGAACCAGGTCGCCAGCGTCGCCGAGGCGGTCGACGACATCGCCTTGGGCACGGCGAACGGGCCGATGCGCTTCGGTCCCTTCTCGCGGGCCGTGGCGGCGGCCTCGACGATCACGCGGGTCGAGGGGCCGCCCGAGCCCATGATGATGCCGGTGCGTGCATTGGAGATATCGCCCTGCTCCAGGCCGGCGTCATGGATCGCCTGATCCATGGCGACGTGATTCCAGGCGGTGCCGCCGCCGTGGAAGCGCATGGCGCGCCGGTCCACCACGCCCTCGGGGTCGAGGGTCGGCGCCCCGGAGACCTGGCTCCGGAAGCCGTGCTCGGCGTAGCTGGCGTCGCGCGTGATGCCCGAGCGGGCCTCGCGCAGGGAGGCGAGCACCTCCTGCGTGTTGTTGCCGATGGACGAGACGATGCCCATCCCGGTGATGACGACGCGGCGCATGATGGTGACACTACCTCCGTCGCGGCTGCGGTCGCCCGTGCCGCGTCCCGGTCAGCTAAGGTGACGCGGACACAATCTCAACAGCCGAAAGCGTTCGGCGTTGCAGCCAAGCCCCAAAAGGCAGCCTCGCGGCACCCGCTCAGCTCTGGAACAGGCCGACCCGCATATCCTGGACTTGGTAGACGCGCTCGCCATCGGCTTCGAGCCAGCCGTCGCCAATCCCGAGCACGAGCTTGCCCTGGCGGACGCGCTTCACGTCGACGTTGTAGACCACCCGCTTCATCGACGGCAGCACCTGCCCGGCGAGCTTGACCTCGCCCACCCCGAGGGCCCGGCCACGGCCTGGCGAGCCGAGCCATCCGAGGTGGAAGCCGAGCATCTGCCACAGGGCGTCGAGGCCAAGGCAGCCCGGCATGACCGGATCGCCCTGGAAGTGACAGGGGAAGAACCAGAGGTCGGGCCGGATGTCGAGCTCGGCCGTGACATGGCCCTTGCCGTGGGCACCGCCATCGGTCGCGATCGACGTGATCCGGTCGAACATCAGCATCGGCGGCAGCGGCAGCTGCGCGTTGCCCGGTCCGAAGAGTTCGCCGCGCCCGCAGGCCAGAAGATCCTCGTAGGAATAGTGCGATTGGCGGTTCGCGCTCTGCACGGATGTCTCGGCGTCTGGCGGCATGTAGGCGGCTGTTTCCTCGGATCTGTCGGGCGCTGCGTGCCCGGTCGTTCGGCGCGCGGGTTAGCACGAGGCGTCGCACCGTCAAAGTCATCAACCGCCCTGGCAGGGGTGCGGCGACGATCGGGTTGCGACAGCCAGACCACTTCAATATACTGAATGGAAGTCCGTTCCTTCAGGCCCCCAGCCGAGCGTTCAGTCCAGCGATGTCCGAATCGGTGCCATTCCAGGCCGTCTTCAACGGCCGGGTCCCAGCCCCCCAGCTGGAGCCCAACGGGACTCCGCGCCGCGGCTGCCCGCTGTCCGACCTGCGCGACCGCCTGCGTCGCGCCGGCCTGCGGCCGACGCGGCAGCGCCTGTCCCTGGGCTGGCTGCTGTTCGGCCGGGGTGACCGCCACCTGACGGCCGAGATGCTCTACGACGAGGCCATGCGCGCCAAGGTGCCGGTCTCGCTGGCGACGGTCTACAACACGCTGCACCAGTTCACCGAGGCCGGGCTTCTGCGCCAGCTCGCGCTCGACGGGTCGAAGGCCTATTTCGACACGAACCCGAGCGAGCATCACCACTTCTATCTCGAGGACGAGAGCCAGGTGATCGACATGCCGGATTGCGGCATTACGGTCGATTCGCTCCCCGAGGCGCCCGAGGGCATGGAGATCGCCGGCGTCGAGGTCATCGTCCGCCTGCGCCGCAGCCGGCCGGCCGGTCGCCGCCAGAGCTGAACGCCGGTCGCGATCGTCCTCGGCGGCGCGTCGTGCGTCATTCCGGGTCGCCGTAGGCGGGCCCGGAACCAGAGCCGCCGACACGTGCAAGACTTCGAGCGATCTGTGCGTCTGGATCCCGGGCTCCGCTGCGCGGCCGCGGGATGACGCGATGCTGAAGGGCGAGCGTCTTTCGTCCGGAAATTGGTAATCGTCGATCCCGAGCGCGGCTGACAACGCTTGCGCCGGTCCGAGGACCCCCTACTCCACCACCTCGTTCGGATAGACGCCCCAGAGGCGGTTCTGCCGGATGTAGCCGTCCACATCCCGCTTGTTCGGAAGGGCGACGATCAGGCGGCACCACGTGCCGGTGCAGCTCTTCACACTGCCGATCACGCCGGTCTGGAGCCGCGCTTGATCCTCGGCGCCGTCATCGGCCCGGGCGCGCAGCGAGACGGCCGCTTTCTCGGCCCCCTTGTCGGGTCCGGCATTGACGATCGCGGTGCGCCGCCCCGAAAGCAGGGAGTGCAGCACCCAGCCCTCGGTGCCCTCCGAATCCCGGATCCTGCGCCACGTCTCGAATTCGCCGACGATCTCCACCGGCAAGCCGGCGCGCTGGAACACCCACAGGGTGCGGTGATCCTTGGACGGACCCTCGCGGAGGTTGACGCGATCCGTCTTGAGGCTGGCGTAGCGCGGCAGTGGCAGCTTGGTGACCGGCCCGACCCCAGCCTCTTGTGGGGCCGACGGCGCGGCCACGGCGCCGGTTGCCGGACTGCCCAACAGCAGCGCCGCGATGGCGAAGGTCAGGCGTAACACGCGCATGGTCCAATCCCTCTGCGGACGTGACGATGGTGAGCCCCGGCCCGACAAGCGCGCGGCGCGTTCCGCGAGCGGGCCGGGCCGGCTTCCGATTGTGTTCCGGCCCACCTCTGGTAGAGAGGCCGATGGGTCGAAACGGGCTCCGGGACCGGCGCCTCGTGATCGATCCTGTCTGGCCGAGTTCGGTTAACGGACGCTTGCGGGAAGCGGTCCGGGCGAGAGCCGCCGGGCACGAGCTGCAACCAGGGCCGCGGGTCCGACGGGGAGAGAGACGTGTCGAAGCGCAAGCCGCTGGTGGTCGTGACGCGGCGCCTTCCGGATGCCGTCGAGACGCGGATGCGTGAGCTGTTCGACGTCCGGCTCAATTCCGAAGACGCGTCGATGACGGCGGACGCTTTGGCGGCCGGGCTGCGCGAGGCCGACGTCTTGGTCCCCACCGTGACCGACGAGATCGATTCCGGGTTGATCGCCCAGGCCGGTCCTAACCTTCGGTTGATCGCCAATTTCGGAAACGGCGTCGATCACATCGACGTGGCGGCGGCCCTGGAGCGGGGCATCACGGTCACCAACACGCCCGGCGTCCTGACCGAGGACACCGCCGACATGACGATGGCGCTGATCCTCGCCGTGGCCCGCCGGGTTACGGAAGGCGCACGCATCATCCCGGACGACGAGTGGACCACGGGCTGGTCGCCGACCTGGATGCTCGGCCGGCGGATCACCGGCAAGCGTTTGGGCATCGTCGGCATGGGGCGGATCGGCCAGGCGCTGGCCAAGCGCGCCCGGGCCTTCGGCCTGCAGGTCCACTACCACAACCGGCGCCGGGTCCCGGCGGCGATCGAGAGCGCGCTCGACGCCACCTACTGGGAATCCCTCGACCAGATGCTGGCACGGGTCGACATCGTGTCGGTCAACTGCCCGCACACGCCGGCGACCTACCACCTCCTTTCGGCGCGGCGGCTCAAGCTGCTCAAGCCCGAGGCGGTCGTGGTCAACACCGCCCGCGGCGAGGTGATCGACGAGAACGCGCTGGCCCGATTGATCGAGGGCGGCGAGATCTCGGCGGCCGGCCTCGACGTGTTCGAGCAGGAGCCCGCGGTCAGCCCGCGGCTCGTCAAGCTCGCCCGCCAGGGCAAGGTGGTGCTGCTGCCGCATATGGGCTCGGCGACCTACGAGAGCCGCATCGATATGGGCGAGAAGGTCATCATCAACATCAAGACCTTCATGGACGGCCACCGGCCCCCGGACCGGATCCTGCCGAGCATGCTGTGACCGGAGCGCGCCGGCACCCCTAAAGGGTGTCGGCCGCGGTCGCGGATTCCGGCGAGCGCTGGCCGCTCTGGAACAGGCGTTCGCTCGTCAGCTTCAGGAAGTAGAAGCCGAATTCCGGGTTCTGATAGTAGAGTTGCTTGACGTCGGAATAGGACACGCACAGCGCGTGGCCGGCCTCGACACAGATCAGCGAGGCGGTGCGGGCGTTGCCCGGCGACAGCAGCCCCAGCTCGCCGACGATGCCGCCCTTGCGCACCTCGATGGCGACCTCCGGGATCCGGAACGCGCCGCTCTCGATGTAGTACATTTCGTCGGCGGTATCGCCCTTGCGAAACACGACCTCGCCGATGCCGAACGGGCGCCGCGAGCCGAATGGCCGCAGCCATTCGAGGGACAGGTCGCCGTCGGCGGCCGTCTCCACGTCGCGGACGAGGCGCATCATCTGCCAGAGCCGGTAGGCGTTGAACGGCATCTGGATCAGCTCGGTGAGCACGACCGGCATACTGCCGATCAGGATCCCGTAGGTGATCACCGCGCAGCTCGCGCAGAGCGAGATGATCCGCAGCGGGATCATCGTGCTCATCGCGGTGGCCGAGATGGTCAATGCGGTGCCGAGGTAGCCGATCCCCTCGATCCAATCCATGGCCGCCCCCCGACGCGAAGTGTCCGGGGGATGCCCGTCTTGCCCGGCCGCGGCAAGCCGCCCGGCTGCAGGATGGGCGCGCGAACCTCAGGCTGTGCCCGCGCGGATACGCCCGGCCACGGCCTCGGCGGCGCGGGTCCCCTCCGCGTAGGCGCCGCCGACCGTGCCCCACTGCTCGCGCGACAGCGCCTCCCCGGCGAACCAGAGCGTGTCGCCGAGGGGCTCGCGCAGGACGTGCCGCGCCGGCGCGTGGCCCGGCGGGACCACGGCCCAGGATCCCTTGGACCAGGGGTCGTGGCGCCACGTGCTCACCGCCGGGATCGACAGGTCGCGTAGCCGCGCCCGGCCGAACAGGTCGGCCAGGACCGCGCGGACATGCCGGCGGACGCCGTCCGCCCCCGACCCGGCCGCATCGATGGAAGCGGCCTCGTGGAGGTCGAGTTCGTAATAGTGGAACGGCGTGCCGTCGATCCGGGTCAGCAATCCGGGCGGTGCATGCCGTCGGCCGTGGATCGCCGCCAGCCGGTCGCGGCCCCGGAACGGGCTCGACGGCCAGTGCAGCACCGCGTGCTCGTAGATGCCGGTGCGGAAGCCGTCGATGGCGGCGCGAACCGTGTTGGGCAGCGGCGGCGTGAAGCCCGGCCCGTCGCGCAGGACCATCATCGGCACGGTGACGATCACCGCGCGGGCCGTATGCACGGTGCCGTCCGCGGCGGTGACGCGGGCGCGGCCGCCCGACCAGTCGATCCGCGTGACCGGCGTCGAGAGCGCCACCGGCAGCCCGTCGGCGAGGCGGGCGAGATAGCTTCCGTAACCGTCGGCGAGGAAGAAGTTGTCGCTGTATTCCAGGCTCGGGAAATCGTGGAGCGAGACCTCGTCCAGCGGACGCCCGGAGACCAGCCCGTGCACCTGCGCCACCCGCGCCCCCCAGGGCCCGAGCCCGGGCGGGAGCGCGCTCTCCGCCGGCCTGTCGGCGCCGGGCTGCGCGGCGCCGCGGGTCATCGCCCGGTCGGCCCGCGCGAACGCCCGGGCATTGGCCCGCACCTCGTCGGCCCGCCCCGGGCGGCCGCCGACCCAGACATGGCTGTCCTGCGGCGCCCGGCGGAGCCGCTCCCCGCGTGCCCGGCCCAGCGCCACGAGGGGATTGATCGGGCCCGCATGGAGCCAGTGGGCCCCGAGATCGAGGGCATGGCCGCGCAGAGACACCGTGTGGGCACGCCCGCCAACCCGGTCGCGCGCTTCCAGCACCGTCACCGGCACGCCGCGCGCGACGAGCACCCGGGCCGCGCCGATCCCGGCCGCCCCCGCCCCGATCACCAGGACCTCCGGCGCCGCGGGCAACGGCGCGAGAAGCGGGCGGTAGGCCGGTCCGCGCGGCGGATCCGCGCTCCGCGCGGCGGCAGCCGGTGGGATCGAGACCGTCATCGCTGCATCCTGCACACGTCTTCCCCGTACCCGCTCACTTGTGACGGCTTCGACCTTGCGCCCGGTGCCGCCCCGTTTCACAACGCAGCCGCGCCGCTGCCGGCGCAGGCCGGACCTATCGCCCGATGCTCGTCGAGTCCGCCGCGGCGGCTTTGCGCCAGACCTTCTCGCCGCCCATGCGGGCGATCCTCTGGAAATCCCTCGGCCTGACGCTCGGACTCCTGGCCCTGGTCTGGCTCGGGCTGACCCGGCTGATCCAGCTGTTCCAGGCGAACCATCACATCTCCGCCCAGTACCCGATCCTCGACAGCCTCGCCTACTACCTGGCGGGATTCGGCCTCGTGGTCGTGCTGGTCTACCTGATGCCGGCGGTCTCGATCCTGGTGGCCGGGTTCTTCCTCGACGACGCGGCCGAGATTGTCGAGCGGACCGACTTCCCCGACGATCCGCCCGGTCGAGCCATGCCGTTCGGCACCGCCATGATGTACGCGGTGCGCTTCGCGGGCCTCACGCTCCTCGTCAACCTCGCGGCACTGGTGATCTTCTTCGTCCCGGTCATCGGCATCGCGGCCTTCTTCGGGGCCAATGCCTACCTGCTCGCCCGCGAGTATTTCGAGATGGCCGCCGCCCGGTTCCGACCCCTCTCCGAGGCGGCCGAGATGCGGCGCGTCTTCGCGGTCCGGACGCTCGGCGCCGGCTGCATGCTCGCCGCGATGATGGTGGTGCCGATCGTCAACCTGCTGACGCCGCTGTTCGGGATCGCCCTGATGGTCCACCTCCACAAGCGGCTCAGCCGGCGCGCGCTCGCCGCCAGACCGCGGCCCAACTAGGCGGCGATGCGGCCAAAGCCCGCTCTGGCCGAGAGGCTCCGCGACCGCTAGGTTGCGAGAGCCGGCCAAGCGTCCGGGCGGAGAGCCGATCGATGAAGGCGCACGACGCGGCCGAGGACGTTCCGCCGCCGCCCGGCAAGATGCCGTTCGTGATCGTCGTCCTCGCCGGAGCGGGCCTCCTCGCCTGGGGCGCCTACGGGCACTGGCAGCGGGACGCCGACGCGACCGCGACGCTGGAGGCGATCAAAAATCTGATCCCGCAGGTGCGCACGGTCACGGCCGAGCGGGCCGAGGGCCCGCTGGATCTCGTGCTGCCAGGTGAGATGCAGGCCTTCACCACGGCGGCGATCGCCGCCCGCGCCACCGGCTACATCGCCGAGCGCCGCGTCGATATCGGCTCGCGGGTCAAGGCCGGCGACCTGCTCCTGCGGATCGCCGCGCCCGACCTCGACCAGCAGCTGGCGCAGGCCGAGGCTCAGGTCGGCCAATTGAAGGCGCAGTTGCTGCAGGCTCAGGCGCAGGTCGAGCAGGCGCGCGCGAACGTGAATCTCGCCAATCTCACCAACAACCGGACCACGACGCTCGCCGTCCAGGGCTGGGCGTCCCGGCAGAACGCCGACAACGCGCAGGCGGGCGTGCTGTCCCAGGCGGCGACGCTGGCCGCTGCAGAAGCCGGCGTGAAGGTCGCGACTGCCAACATCAAGTCCCAGGAGGCCGTGGTCGATCGGTTGCGGGCGCTGACGGCGTTCGAGCGGGTCGTGGCGCCGTTCGACGGCGTGGTCACGGTCCGAAACGTCGATGTCGGCGATCTCGTGCGGGCCGACAACGGCGGTACGCCGCTCCTCGGCATCGACCAGGACAATATTCTGCGCATCACCGTGAATGTCCCGCAGAACGACGCGGTCGGCGTGAAGCCGGGCGTTCAAGCGGTCATCACGGTTCCCCAGATGCCGGGCAGGACTTTCGGCGGATTCGTCGAGCGCAGCTCGGTCGCCCTGAACGCCGCCTCGCGCACCCTGACGACGCAGGTGGATGTGCCCAATCCCGACCGCCTGCTGCGCGCCGGGCTCTACGCCTACGTGACCCTGAAGATCCCGCGCACAGCGCCCAGCGTCGCGATCCCGGCCGAGGCGACCGTGTTCAACAGCAACGGTCTGCAGGTCGCCGAGGTCGGTCCTGACGACCGGGTAAAATGGCGGACGATCCAGGTCCAGCGCGATCTCGGGCGGACCTTGGAGCTCGAGTCCGGCCTGTCGGCCGACAGCCAGATCATCTACAGCCCGGCGCCCGAACTTCGGGAGGGCCAGGCGATCGAGCGCCTCAAAGCGACTCCGGAAGCGGCGCCGCTGCGCTCGGCACAACGCTGAACCTGGCTCCGCGGCCTCAATCCACCCGGACGACCAGCTTCATCTTGGGGTGTATGCCGCAGAGCACCTGAAACGTGCCTCGCTCGGTGAAGGTGACCGGGGTTCGGCTGCCCGGTTCCTGGTCCCCGGAATCGAAGGTGAAGGTGTCGGATTCGACGAAGACATGATGCAGCAGGTCACTGTCGTCGTTCACGAATGTCACGGTCTCGCCGCGGGTGACCGTGAGATTGCCGGGATGAAACATCCGGCCCTTCTGGGAAACCGCGATCGTCGAGGCCTGGATCTGTCCGGCAAGCAGCACTCCGCAACCCAACCCAAGGGCCAGAGCCGACACGACGAGTGCCGCCCGTCGCGGAGGCCGGGAAGCGAAGAACCGGAACTGATTGGCGGACATGCTATTCCTCGGGTTCTGAGGATCAGCCTAGCCGACGTTTCATTGAGAAATCATTTTCCGAATGCGTGATATGTCCTAAATCGAACGCATTCGGCGGCCCTGTACCGAAGTTCGCGGACGCTATTGATTCCTTTTCGGAAAGCCTCGGGCTAATCGCCTCTTAACATGTAGCAATTACATGGGATCGCACCTGTGACGCGGCGGCCGGTGCGATGCGAGACCCCGAGACAGCGACTGACGATAAGCCACGGGCAAGGCTGTCGTACGCGGCGCGCGGCCATCTGGGTTTCTTCACGACGATTCGCGGCCGGATTTTCGTGGCCTTCCTCGGCATGAGCCTGCTGTCGGGCCTGCTCGGGCTCTACGCGGTGGTGGCGATCTCGCATATCGGCACGCTGATCAACCGCACCTACGACGAATCGCTGATGTCCATCAATTATGCGCGGGCGACCGCGGCGGACTTCGCCAAGATGCGGACCGTCTTCGCGCGCAGGATGCACGCCCAGAATGCAACGGAGGCCGCCAAGCTGGACGCGGAGATTGCGGATCTCTCGACGACGCTGGCCGAGGACCTGACGATCGCGGTGGAGCGCTCCCAGTCGGACCGGGCCGTACGGACGGCCGGCGCGGTACAGGCGGGCGTGGCTGCATGGGAGGAGATGCGCCGAACGCTGAACCCCGCCACGGCCGTTTCGGAACGTTGGGACGAGCTGGATCAGCGGGCGCACGCGGTCGATAACCAGATCGATCTGTTGGTGAACTACACGGCGGGCGACGGCTTCACCTTCCGGCAGGCGGCCCGTGTCCTCGTCGCTCGGGAAATGCAGGTCAATGCGATCGCGGCAGCCCTTGCGGTCATCATCTGCGGGCTGATCGCGTGGCTGCTCAACCGACGCATCACGGGGCCTCTGGCCGCCGCCTCCGCCGCAGCGGAGCGCATCGCCAGCGGCCGCCTCGACGCGCGCATCCTGGCCGGCGGGCGCGACGAGCTCGGCAGCCTGCTTCGCTCCATGGCCGTCATGCGCGACAACATCCAGGCGATGATGGCCCGCGAGGTCAGCCAGCGCCGCGTCGCCGAGGCGCTGGTGACGGACGCGCTCCAGACATCGCGTGAGGGTGTGGTGGTGGTCGATGCGGCCGGCCGCATCGCCCTTGCCAACACCCAGGCGCTGCGGTTCTTCGAGGGGCTCGGCGCTGCCATCGAGGCTGGGATCTCCCTGGCGCGGCTGGCCGGGGGCTCGCGGGGCGAAGGTCCGGAGGCGCTTGAGGATTGCGTCCGGGCGCTCGCCCGGGACGGCGATATCCAGCTCGCCGACGGACGCTGGCTGCGGGTCAGCCGCAGCCCGACCCAGGAAGGCGGCTTCATCGCCGTCTGCAGCGACATCAGCCTGCTCAAGGAGCAGGAGGACCGGCTGACCCTCACGAATCTCCGCCTCGACGCGGCCCTGGACAACATGTCCCAGGGGCTCTGCCTGTACGACGCACAAGACCGCCTGATGGTGGTCAACCGGCGCTACAGCGAGATCTACGGCCTGCCTCCGCGCGCCGTGGCGCCCGGGATGACGACGCTCGAGGTCATGACGGCCAGCCTCGTGGCCGGCAATCATCCGGGCTGCGACCTCGACACCTTGGTGCGCCAGCAGCGCGAGGCCTTCCAGAACGGCGCGTGGCGCACGCATTTCCAGGAACTCAGCAACGGTCGGATCGTCGCCATCGATCGGCGCGAGACGGCCGATGGCGGCTTCGTGGCCACCTATGAGGACGTGACCGAGCGCCGCCGCGCCGAGGCGCGCATCGCCTTCCTGGCCCATCACGACATGCTCACGGGGCTGCCGAACCGGGTGGCCCTGGGCCAGCAGATCGACATGGCGGTCGCCCAGGCGGGGCGCGATTACGGCTTCGCGGTCTTCGCCATCGATCTCGACGATTTTCGGCCCGTCAACGAGACCCTCGGGCACGGTGTCGGAGACGAGCTGCTCGCCGCTGTGGCCAACCGGCTGACCGCCTGCGTGCGCGAGATCGATTGCGTCGCCCGGCTTGGCGCCGACGAGTTCATCGTGGTTCAGCGCGGCATCGACCGGCCGGAGGACGCCGCAGTGCTGGCGCGCCGGATCATCGAGGTGGTGGGCGCGCCCTACAGCCTGAGCAGCCATGAGATCAGCGTCGGGCTGACCATCGGCATCACCCTGGCGCCGAGTGACGGCACCAGCTGCGACAAGCTCCTGAAGAATGCCGAGGTCGCCCTCGACCGGGGCAAGACCGAGGCGCGCGGTTCGTTCCGGTTCTTCGAGCCCGAGATGGATGCCCGACTCCAGGCGCGCCGGATCCTCGAGCGGGACCTGCGCGAGGCGCTGACCCGCGAGGCCTTCGAGGTCTATTACCAGCCGATCTACAGCCTCGACACCGACCGGGTCTGCGGCTTCGAGGCCCTGTTGCGCTGGAACCATCCGGTCCGCGGCTTCATCTCCCCGGCCGAGTTCATCCCGATCGCCGAGGAACTCGGACTGATCGTGCCGCTCGGCGAATGGGTGCTGCGCCGCGCCTGCGAGGTCGCCGCCCACTGGCCGGACGGCCTCAAGGTCGCCGTCAACGTCTCGGCGGTCCAGTTCACGTCGGCGAGCCTCGTCACGGCCGTCCGGGAGGCCCTGCGGCGCACGGGCCTGCCGGGCCGGCGACTGGAGCTGGAGATCACCGAATCGGTGCTGGTCGCGAATCCCGGTTCCACGACGGCCATCCTGCACAGCCTGAAGGCGCTGGGTGTGCGGGTCGCCATGGACGATTTCGGCACCGGCTATTCGTCGCTGAGCTACCTGCGCAGCTTCCCCTTCGACAAGATCAAGATCGACCAATCCTTCGTGCGCGACCTCTGCATCAAGGACGGGACCAACTTCATCGTCCGCGCGGTGATTGGCCTCGGCGCCAGCCTCGGCATGACCACGACCGCCGAGGGCGTGGAGACCGAGGCGCAGCTGGCGCAGCTTCGGGCGGAGGGTTGTGACGAGGTCCAGGGCTACCTGTTCAGCCGCCCTGTCCCGGTCTCGGAGGTCGCCGACGTGATCCGCCGCTGGAATGGCACCAGCCGGGCTATTGCCTGACTGGGGGGGCCGAACGGAACGAACCCGATTTTTTCGCTCAGGGCTTTGTCTGCCAGCCTCATTCCGTCGCCCGAGCCGAGCCTGCCCCATCGTCTTTCCGGGGCGCCGCAGGCGAGCCTGGAACCGATGACCGCGACGATGCTCGAATGCGCCGCGTCGGCGGGGCTGGATCCCGGGCTCCGCAGCGCGGCCCCGGGATCACAGGGTGGCGTTCCCGCGGCCGGATGCGGACATCGGCGGCTGCGGTGGACGGCGCGTTACTCCGCCGCGTCGAGACGCGGACGCTCCACGTGGCTGCGCTCGGCCTTGACCAGTTCGGCCGTGCGGAACGCGACTTCCAGCGCCTGCTCGGCGTTCAGGCGCGGATCGCAGTAGGTGTGGTAGCGGTCCTGCAGATCGTCGGCCGTCAGCGCCCGGGCGCCGCCCGTGCATTCGGTGACGTCCTTGCCGGTCATCTCCAGATGGATGCCGCCCGCGATGGTGCCTTCGGCCCGGTGAACGCCGAAGAAGCCCTCGATCTCCTGCATGACCCGCTCGAACGGCCGGGTCTTGTAGCGGCCCGCCGGGATCGTGTTGCCGTGCATCGGATCGCAGATCCACACCACCTTGCGCCCCTCGCGCGCGACGGTCCGGATCAGGGCCGGCAGGTGATCGCCGACCTTGTCGGCGCCGAACCGGCAGATCAGGCTCAGACGCCCGGCTTCGTTCTCCGGGTTGAGCTGATCGATCAGCCGGATCAGGCCATCCGCCTTCATGGACGGGCCGCATTTCAGACCGATCGGGTTCTTGATGCCGCGGGCATATTCCACATGGGCGTGATCCGGCTGCCGCGTGCGGTCGCCGATCCACAGCATGTGCCCGGAGGTCGCGTACCAGTCGCCGGTGGTCGAGTCGACGCGGGTCAGCGCTTCCTCGTAGCCGAGCAGCAGGGCCTCGTGGCTGGTGTAGAAATCGGTCGTCCGCACCTCCGGGTGCGTCTCCGGATTGATGCCGATCGCCCGCATGAAATCGAGGGCGTCGGTCATCCGGCCGGCGACATCCTGGTAGCGAGAGGATTGCGGCGAATCCTTCACGAAGCCCAGCATCCAGCGATGCGCATTCTCCAGGTTGGCGTAGCCACCGGTGGCGAAGGCGCGCAGCAGGTTGAGGGTCGCGGCCGATTGGCGGTAAGCCTCGAGCTGACGGCGCGGATCCGGGATCCGCGACTCCTCGGTGAAGTCGATACCGTTGATGATGTCGCCCCGGTAGCTCGGCAGGCTCACGCCCTCGAGGGTCTCGGTGGGCGAGGAGCGTGGCTTGGCGAACTGCCCGGCGATGCGCCCGACCTTCACCACCGGCGATCCGCCCGCGAAGGTGAGGACCATCGCCATCTGCAGGAACACCCGGAAGAAGTCGCGGATGTTGTCGGCGGAGTGCTCGTCGAAGCTCTCGGCGCAGTCGCCGCCCTGAAGAAGGAACGCCTCGCCCTCCGACACGCGCGCGAGTGCCGATTTCAGCTTGCGGGCCTCACCGGCAAAAACCAACGGCGGAAAGCTCGCGATCTGGGTCTCGACCGCACCGAGGGCAGCGGCGTCCGGATAGGTGGGGACCTGCTCGATCGGCAGATGCCTCCAGCTCTTCGGTGTCCAACGCTCGCCCATGACCTCTCTCCGCGCACCCTCTCGTGCGATCGCGCCTCGTGCGCGAAGCGCGGCTTATAGAGAGGTTCCCGCGGAGTTGCGAGTGCCGGAAACCGGGGGCAGGCGCGCCCCGGCGTCAGGCCTCGCCGTCCTCGACCTCGATCCCGTGCTCGGCCAGGATCCAGAAGATCGCCTCCAGGTCTTCCGCCGAGACGTCGCGCGGCGGGAGGGCTTCTTCCAGGTCGTCGTAGGTCAGGTTCCGACTCCGCTGCGCCTCGGCCTTCGCGAGGAGCTGGTCGATGGCGCCGCGGATATCGGCCGCCAGCGCCTCGTGGCTCGGCGGGCGATGGAAGGTCGGGCGCAACGCGTCCGCCAGCAGGCCATCAATGATCGCCTGCCGGCGCGCATGCGCGTCGTCTCCGCGTCGTCCCTTACCTGCGCCCTGCTTGCCCATACCCCTGATATGGCTCGGTCGGGCACCGCGTCGAGGCCTTGCCGCCGCGGAGGCTTCAGCCGACGCCGACGGGGTGCTTGGTGACCTCCGGGACCCGCAGGGTCACCAACTCCTCGGCCGCCGTCGGGTGGACCGCGATGGTCCGGTCGAAATCGGCCTTGGTCGCGCCCATGGTCACCGCGATACCGACCGCCTGGATCACCTCTCCGGCATCGTGGCCGAAGATGTGGACGCCGACCACCCGGTCGCTGGCGCAGTCGACGAGCACCTTCATGAGGATCCGCTCCTCGCGACCCGACAGCGTCGCCTTCATGGGGCGGAACCGCGCCTTGTAGACGTCGATCTTGCCGTAGATTTCGCGGGCCGCCGCCTCGGTATGGCCGACGACGCCGATCTCGGGGGTCGAGAACACCGCCGTCGGGATCAGGCGGTGATCGACGCAGGACGGCTTGCCGCCGAACACCGTGTCGGCGAAAGCGTGGCCCTCGCGGATCGCCACCGGGGTCAGGTTGGCCCGGTTCGTGACGTCGCCGACCGCGTAGATCGAGGGGACATTGGTCTGCGAATAGGCGTCCACCGGGATCGCGCCGGCGGCGTCCGTCTCGATGCCGACGCGGTCGAGGCCAAGCCCGGCGACGTTCGGCCGCCGGCCGGTGGCGACGAGGATCTGGTCGGCCTCGATCGCGCTGCCGTCGTCGAGCCGGGCGCAGAGGCCGCCGGCTTGCCGCTCGATGCGGGTCAGTTTGCGCCCGAGGCGCAGGTCCATGCGGCGTCCGTAGGCCTCGGCGAGGGCGTCGCGGACCTCGTCGTCGAAGCCGCGCAGCAGTTTGTCGCCCCGGTGCAGCAGGGTGGTGCGGCTGCCGAGCGCCGCGAACACGCCGGCGAACTCCACCGCGATGTAGCCGCCGCCGATCACCAGGATGCGCTCCGGCAGCCTCTCCAGCTCGAACACCTCGTTGGAGGTGATCGCCAGCTCGATGCCCGGCACGGCCGGCTCCTGGATCGGATGCGCGCCGACGGCGATCAAGATGCGCCCGGCCCGGACGCGCCGGTCGGACTTCAGCAGGCGCACGCTGTGCGCATCCTCGATCACGGCGCGTTCGGGCACGATCTCCACGCCGGCCCGGATCAGGTTGGCGTCGTAGATGCCTTCGAGCCGGGTCACCTCGGCGTCGCGGCGGCTCTTGAGCACGCTCCAGTCGAAGCGCGGCCGCTCCACGGTCCAGCCGAAGCCGGCCGCATCCTCGAACTCGTCGGCGAAGCGGCCGGCATAGACCATCAGCTTCTTGGGCACGCAGCCGCGGATCACGCAGGTGCCGCCGACCCGGTACTCCTCGGCGAGCATCACGCGCGCGCCGTAGCCCGCCGCGATCCGCGCCGCCCGGACCCCGCCTGAACCGCCGCCGATGACGAAGAGGTCGACGTCGAAATCGCTCATGCCGGTCCGTCCTTTCCGGATGCCGCCTCGGCGCGCGGCCGGGCGGCCTCGCGCAGCCACGAGATGGCAGCGGCGAGCCCCGCCGTCCACCACGCCGCCCAGCCGTTATGCTCGACGAAGGCGATCGCGGCCGCGCAGGCGACGAGGCCGAGCGCCGCGGCCCGGTCCAGCTCGTCCAGCCGCGCGACCCGGGCCAGCATCAGAATCAGGGTGAGTGCGGCCAGG
This sequence comes from Methylobacterium sp. PvR107, assembly GCF_017833295.1. Classification (NCBI taxonomy): domain Bacteria; kingdom Pseudomonadati; phylum Pseudomonadota; class Alphaproteobacteria; order Hyphomicrobiales; family Methylobacteriaceae; genus Methylobacterium; species Methylobacterium sp. PvR107. The sequence continues at coordinate 4,990,514 of NZ_JAFIBW010000001.1, read as the reverse complement.
ATCGCGCCGGGCAGGCCCAGCTCGGCCCAAACCTGCAGGAAGCTGTTGTGCGGATGCCCGACGCCGAGGAGCACCCGCATCTCGGCCGGCAACGCCTGGGCGACCGGCGTCTCGGCGAATCGTGCGCTCGTACCGGTCCCCGCTCCGCGCCAGGGATCGGCAGCCACCGCCGCCCCGAAGCTGCGCGCGATCGCGACGCGCGCCCGGGACGAGGATTGCACCAGGCGCTCGTGGGCCGATTCCGGCATCATTCGGGCGAGCAGATCGCCTTCCACGGGCGCGAGCGCCACCGCGAGGCCGAGCCCGAGGCCGGCGAGCCCGATGCCGATCCGTTTCGGCAGCAGCCGGGCTGCGACGAACATCGCGGCGCCTGCGAGAAGGCCAAGCTGCGCGGCCCCGCTGATCGAGCGCAGCACCCCGAGCGCTGCGAAGCCGAGCACCGCCACGGCCGGACCGCGGGCGCCCCTGCGCCACAGCAGAAGGGCGAGCGGGCCGGCCACGAGATCGAGGGTCAGCGCCGGCCGGTTGTGAACGAAGGCGGCGACCCGCCGTCCCAGCGCCCGTTCGAGGGCGAGATCCGTGGCGAGGTCCGCCGCGATCACAACGCCCCCGAGGCCGATCGCGGCCGCCGCGAGCCTTGGCGCGAAGGCCGGGATGCGACCGGGCGCCAGGCAGGCCAGCAGGTAGGCGGCAAGCAGGGTCGGTAGGAACTCGGACAGGACCCGGAGGGACACGACCGGAAATGGGCTCCAGACCAGCCCGGCGAGCGCCCAGGCGAGGAAAGCGAGCGCGGCTCCGGCCAGGGGCGTCGCCAGCGGCGCCAGCAGATGCGCCCGCAGGGCTGCGCGATCCTCGACCCATCGGCCGGCCAGGAAGGCGAGCGCCGCCAGCCCGACCACGACCGGGCTGGATCGGTTGGCGAGAACCATCGCGAGCGGCATGACGGCGAGGAACACCCCGCCCGCCGCGTAGAGCCGGCCCGCCGCGCTCATCGGGTTTTCGTCACCGTGATCCGCCGCCGGGAGCGGCCGCCCTCACTGCATCTGGTGGCCGCGCTTGCCCATCTCGGCGCGCACGCGGACCATCACGTACTCCGAGACGTCCTGGGTCCAGTCCTGCATCTCCTGCACCATCTCGTCGAGCAGCTGCGGCTGCGCCTCGACGTAGTGCTTGCCGGCGGGCGAGCGGAAGAAGGTCGCGATCTCCTTCAGCTCGGCCTCCGAGAACTTCGCCGCGTAGGTCCGCGCCGCGATGTCGATCATCCGCTGCTTCTGCAGCTCCATTTCCGGCTGCAGCGAGGCCAGGACCTCATCGAGATCCTTGGCCAGCTCCGGCCGGGTCACCGACTGCTTGCGGATCTGCTCGGCAAAGGCGGGCAGCACCGAGTCGAACGAGCGGGCGATGCCGGAGCTGAGCATCACCTCACGGGCGAGCGCGAGGTGACTCGGCGTGTAGGCCGAAGCGGCCGGAGTATTGGCGGCCGGTGTGCTCGGCTGTGCCGCCGGCTTGGCCGCGCCGCCCTTGTTCGCCTGGGCGAAGGCCGCGTGGGGGAGTGCCAGAAGCGCGAGGCCGAGCGCGAGGCTGGGCGCGGCGGTGAGGCGTCGGGACATGCTGGACTTTCTTGCGAGGAGGGCCTGCGAGGAGGGTGGCGCCTCAGGCGAGGCTGCCGAGAACGGTGACCTCGGCCTGCCCGTCCCGCGCGGCCGCCAGGATGGCGGCATCGGCGATCCCGAGGAACAGGCCGTGCTCGACCACGCCCGGCACCGACCACAGCGCCGCGCCGAGCGTTTCCGGATCGGGAATCGCGCCGAGATGGGCGTCGAGGATATGATGCCCGCCGTCGGTGACCAGAGGCTTGCCATCGTCGTGGCGGCGCAGCCGGACTTCGCCTCCGCAGCCGGCAGCCGCGACCGCCGCCTCGACCGCGCGGTGGGTGGCCGTGAGGCCGAAGGGATTGACCTCGATCGGCAGCGGGAAGGCGCCGAGGCGGCTGACGCGCTTGGCGGCATCGGCGATGACCACCATGCGGCGGCTCGCGCAGGCGACGATCTTCTCGCGCAGGAGCGCCGCGCCGCCGCCCTTGATCAGCCGCAGCTGGTCGTCGACCTCGTCGGCGCCGTCGATGGTCAGGTCGAGTTCGGGCATCGTGTCGAGCGTGGCAAGACGGATGCCGAGGCCCTCGGCCTGTGCACGCGTCGCCTCGGAGGTCGGCACGCCGACGATGTCGAGCCCGGTGCGGACCCGTTCGCCGAGAAGTGCCACGAAGGCGGCGGCCGTCGATCCGGTGCCGAGCCCGAGGCGCATGCCGGGCTCGACGAGGTCGAGGGCGCGGGCGGCCGCGGCCCGGCGGAGATCCGGCCCGCTCACCGGCAGAGTGCCCGCTTGGCGGGACGGAGCGAACGATGGCACGTCATGGGTCGAAGATCTTTCCCCGGAGGTTCGCCGGCCCGTAGCACGTGACAGGGCCGACCGGAACGCTGGAGGCGACGATGCCGCGTTACGGCCGCCCGCCCTGTGTCGGTGTGGCACTGGCTCCGGCCCGGCCGGGAGCCGGGCCGGTCAGCGGCGCGTCGGACGCACCTTCGGCACCGGGCTTGCCCTGCTGGGTGCAGACGACCTGCTCCTTCTTCACCAGAACGAAGCAGATGCTCATCTCGCCGGTCCGGTAGTTCACCCGGAAGACGCCAGCCTCACGGGTGTGCCGGCTCGCCACCAGCCCGTATTCCGACGGGACCTGCGGACCCGCGCCCTCGCCCGCCCCGAAGCAGACTGTCTGCCCGATGCCGCCGGCCGATTCCTGAAGACCGTACTGGCAGGACGTCACCTCGCCGGTCACCTTGTCGACGCGGTACATCCGGTTGAGGTCGATCTGCGGCGCGGGGACGAACTCGAAGGAGGTCGCGGCGGCCGGCACGGCGTGAAGCGCGGCGCAAGCGGCGAGGATGGACAGAGAGGGTTTCATCGGCGGTCCCGGAGGGCTGGTATGCCGTGCATGTCGCTGGGCTTTCGGGCGAGTCTGGGGCATCCGGCAGGGAGATGCACGGGTACAGGTTCCGCGGCCGGCCCTGTTCGGGCAATCGCACCTGCTCCGTATTTCAGGGCCGCGCAGCGGAGCCCGGGATCCAGATGCGCTCCGGGTGCACGATCTGGCTTCGCCGGCGGTTCTGGATTCCGGGCTCGCCTGCGGCGACCCGGAATGACGGGTGACTGGGATTCACGGAACGTGACTGGCCGGGGGATGATGCGCTCGAAGCGGGCGGCCTGTGATGCGCGCGAAACAGGGAGCTGACGGCACCGCTCCCATCCCGTCGCCCGGCTTGCCCGCGTCTGCCGGCCCAGCTAGCGAGGGCGCGAGTCAGCAGGAGCCCTCTCAGAATGTCCGCCGAACCGACGACCCGCCCGCCGATCGCCGTGTTCGACCTGGACGGAACCCTCGCGGAAACCGCGGGCGACCTGATCGGCACGCTCAACGTGCTGATGAGGCGGGAGGGGCTCGCCGAGCTGCCGCTGTCGCAGGCGCGCGGGCTGATCGGTGCCGGCGCCAAGGCGCTGATCCGGCGCGGCTTCGAGGCGGAGGGCCGCTCGCTCGCCCCGGAGGACCACGACCGGCTGTTCGACGCTTTCATCGCCCATTACGGCGAACACCTCGCCGACACGTCCCACCTGTACCCGGGCGTGGTCGAGGCGCTCGACGCGCTGGAGGCGGCGGGCTTCCGCCTCGCGGTCTGCACCAACAAGTACGAGGGCCAGTCGGTGGAGCTGCTGCGGATCCTGGGGATCGGCGACCGGTTCGCGGCGATCTGCGGCCGCGACACCTTTCCGCAGTTCAAGCCCGACCCGCGCCACCTCATCGAGACGATCGCCCGCGCCGGGGGTGACCCGGCGCGGGCCGTGATGGTCGGCGATTCCCGGACCGATATCGACACCGCCAAGGCCGCCGGCATTCCGGTGGTCGCCGTGACCTTCGGCTACACGGACCGGCCGGTGACCGAACTCGGGCCCGACCGGGTGATCGAGCATTTCTCGCAGCTGCCCGAGGCGGTCGGCGCGCTCGTGCCGGTGGAGGCGGCCTGAGCCGTCAGCGCAGCCAGAGCCGGAGCCGCGCCACCGCCTCGCGGCACTCGGCCTCCGAGCCGGCGAACGAAAACCGGACGTGGTGGTGGCCCAGCTCCGGGTCGAAGTCGAGGCCCGGGGTCGCCGCGACGAGGGCCTCGTCCAGCATCCGCCGGCAGAAGGTCGAGGCGTCGTTCGTGAGGCCCGACACGTCGGCGTAGAGATAGAACGCGCCGTCCGCCGGGTGGACGCGCCCGAGTCCGAGGCCGGGCAGCGCGCCGAGCAGGATCGCACGGTTGCGCGCGTAGCTGTCGCGCACCGCATCGAGCTCCTCCGTCGCGTCGAAGGCCGCCAGGGCACCGACCTGCGAGAGGTAGGGCGCCGAGATGTAGAGGTTCTGCGCGAGCCGCTCGATCGGGCGGACCAGCGCCTCCGGCACGACCATCCAGCCGACCCGCCAGCCGGTCATGCAATGGTACTTCGAGAAGGAATTGATGATCACGGCTTCGGGATCGAAGCGCAGCGCCGTCACCGTCGGGACGCCGTAGCTGAGGCCGTGATAGATCTCGTCGGAGATCAGGGGCAGGTCCAGCGCGCGCGCGGCCGCGCAGAGGTCGCGCAGGGCGGCCTCGGAGATCACGGTGCCCGACGGGTTTGCCGGGCTCATCACCAGGGCGCCGGCCACCGGCTCCCGGGCATGCGTTTCGCGCAGCAGGGCAGCGGTCGGTGCGAAGCGGTCCGCTGCGCGCAGGACCATCGGGGCGGGCACGAGGTCGAGGGCGGCCAGGATGCTGCGATAGGCCGGGTAGCCCGGTTGCGGGACCGCCACGCGGGCGCCGGCATCGAACAGGCTCATGAAGGCGAGCACGAACCCCGCCGAGGAGCCAGTGGTGATCACGACCCGCTCCGGGCTGACCGAGACACCGTGTCGCTCGGCGTAGTCGCGGGCGATCCGTTCGCGCAGGGCGGGCAAGCCGAGAGCTTCCGTGTAGGGGACGCGGCCGGTGGCGAGAGCCGCCTGTGCGGCCGCGATCACCGCGCGCGGCGCCGGCGCCGAGGGCTGGCCGACCTCCATGCGCACCACGTCGTCGCCCGCGCGCGCCTTGGCGGCCGCGGCGGCCATGACGTCCATGGCGAGGAACGGCTGGACGGCGGCGGCCCGCCGGGAGATCGGGGTCATGGGGTTCTGCTCTGCGCCGGGCGAAGCCGCGGTCCGGGGGGGTTAGACCCTCGCGGTTCCCGCCTCAAGCCGGCGCCAAGCCTCCACGCGTCGAGCGCGTGGCTAAGCCTTTCACGACACCCGTCCCGCCTTTCCGGGGCGCCGCAGGCGAACCCGGAATCCAGACGGGCAGGTTGTGCCAGCCCTTGATGCATCGGCGGCTCTGGATCCCGGGCGCCGCGGGATTTGACCGGATGCCGCGAAAACGCCTAACCCAGCCCCTACCGCTCGCGCCAGGCGCGGGCCGGCTTGCCGCGCAAGCGAGGATCCATGCCCTTCATCCGCCCCCTGCCCGCGCTGGCCCTGGCGCTCGGCCTCGCCGCCGTCCCGGCGCTCGCCCAGAATGCGGCGGCGCCCGCCGCGCCCTTCACGGATGCGCAGCGCGCCGGCATCGAGGCCATCGTCAAGGATTACCTGATCAAGCACCCCGAGGTGCTTCAAGAGGCCCTCGCCGAGGCCGAGAAGCAGCAGACCGAGACGCAGCGCCTCGCCCAGGCCGCCGCCCTCAAGGAGTCGCGCGACGCGCTCCTCAACGGCCCCCATGACGTGGTCGCCGGCAATCCCACCGGCGACATCACGATGGTCGAGTTCTTCGATTATAATTGCGGCTACTGCCGGAAGGCGCTCGGAGACATCCAGGCGCTGATCAAGTCCGACCCGAAGCTGCGGGTGGTGATCAAAGACTTCCCGGTGCTCGGCCCGGAATCGCTCGAGGCCAGCCAGGTGGCGATCGCGGTCCGCCAGCAACTCAAGGGCGACAAGCTGTTCGAGTTCCACCAGAAGCTCCTGGAGACCAAGGGCCGTGTGAACGGCGCCCGGGCGATCCAGGTCGCCAAGGATCTCGGCGCGGACACCGCCAAGCTGCAGAAGGATATGGCCTCTCCCGAGGTGAAGACCGCGCTCAGCGAGAACCGGGGTCTGGGCGACCGTCTGGGCCTCTCCGGAACGCCGGCCTTCATCATCGGCGACGAGGTGATCCCCGGTGCCGTCGGCGTCGAGCCGATGCGCAAGACCATCGCCGACGTGCGCCAATGCGGCCACGCCTCCTGCTGAGCTGACGATCCGGGCCGTTGGACCATGGAAGGCGTCGCGTGCAGCCTTGTCGCGGCGGGGCGCCTTCGTCTAAGAGCCGCCAGCCGCAGGGCCGCGGTCCAGCGCCGACTCGGTTGGACGGACTGACGCGCCGCGAGACGAAGTAGGCCGGATGCCAAAGAACGACGCTATCGATCCCGAGCTCGTGCGCGAGCTCGCCAACCTCGTCACCGAGACCGGCCTGTCCGAGATCGAGGTCGAGAAGGGCGACCTGCGCATCCGCGTGGCGCGGCGTCTCGAACCCGTGAGTGTTCAGGTCGCGGCGCCCGCTCCGCTGGCGGCGGCGCCACCACCGGCGGCCGTGTCCGCGGCGCCATCCGCCCTCGCTCCCGCAGAGCCGGCGCGATCGCAGCCCGGCACCGTGCCCTCGCCGATGGTCGGCACCGCCTATCTCCGTCCGTCGCCTGACGCGAAGGCGTTCGTCGATATCGGCTCGCGGGTCGAGGCCGGCGACAAGCTGCTGCTCATCGAGGCGATGAAGACCTTCAACGAGATCGTGGCGCCGCGCGCCGGCACGGTCAGCGCCATCTTCGTCGAGGACGGCCAGCCGGTCGAGTTCGGCGAGGCCCTGCTCGTCATCAGCTAGGACGTCCGCCAGGCCGATCGCAGCTCAGTCCTGGAAGACGCCGCTTAACCAGAGGATAGAGCCTCCTGCGCGGTCCGGGATCGCCAGGACGCCCTAACGGGTCCGATGTTCGACAAGATCCTGATCGCGAACCGCGGCGAGATCGCCCTGCGCATCCTGCGGGCGGCGAAGGAACTCGGGATCGCCACCGTGGCGGTCCATTCCACGGCCGATGCCGACGCCATGCATGTCCGGCTCGCCGACGAGAGCGTCTGCATCGGGCCACCGGCCGCGCGCGACAGCTACCTCAACATCCCGTCCATCATCGCGGCCTGCGAGATCACCGGCGCGGATGCGGTTCATCCCGGCTACGGCTTCCTCTCGGAGAATGCCCGCTTCGCCGATGTACTGGCGCACCATCAGATCGGCTTCATCGGCCCCAAGGCGCATCACATCCGCACCATGGGCGACAAGATCGAGGCCAAGCGCACGGCGCTGAAGCTCGGCATTCCCTGCGTGCCTGGCTCCGAAGGCGGCGTCGAGGATGCCGACACCGCCAAGCGCGTGGCTGCCGAAATCGGGTATCCGGTCCTGGTCAAGGCGGCGGCGGGCGGCGGCGGGCGCGGCATGAAGGTGGCGCGCTCCGAGGCCGAACTGGAGCAGGCGATCGGCATGGCCAAATCCGAGGCCAAGGCCGCCTTCGGCGACGACGCGGTCTACCTCGAGAAGTACCTCGAGAAGCCCCGGCACATCGAGGTGCAGGTGCTGGGCGACGGGCGCGGCGGGGCCGTCCATCTCGCCGAGCGCGACTGCTCGCTGCAGCGCCGCCACCAGAAGGTCTGGGAGGAAGGCGGCTCGCCGGCGCTCAACGAATCGATGCGCGCCGAGATCGGTGGCATCTGCGCCAACGCCATGAAGGAGCTCGGCTATCTCGGCGCCGGCACGGTCGAGTTCCTGTACGAGGACGGCCGGTTCTACTTCATCGAGATGAACACCCGGATCCAGGTCGAGCATCCGGTAACCGAGATGATCACCGGGATCGACCTCGTCATCGAGCAGATCCAGGTTGCGTCGGGCGGTTCGCTCTCGGTGAGCCAGTCCGACATCAAGGTCGAGGGCCACGCCATCGAGTGCCGGATCAACGCCGAGCACCCGGAGACCTTCCGGCCGTCGCCCGGCGAGATCACGCACTACCATACGCCGGGCGGCCTCGGCATTCGCGTCGACTCAGCGGCCTTTCAGGGCTACCGGATCCCGCCGAACTACGACTCGCTGATCGGCAAGCTGATCGTGCACGGCCGCACACGCAACGAGTGCTTGATGCGCCTGCGACGGGCCCTGGACGAGTTTGTCATCGACGGCATCGACACGACGCTGCCGCTGTTCCGGACCCTGGTCCGCAACCCGGACGTGCAGAACGGTCTTTACGACATCCACTGGCTGGAGCATTTCCTGGAAGATGGGGGCATGAAGGTCTGAGGCCGCGCTATCCTGGGGCAGCCGCGGCCTCTGGCCTTCGGGCCGGCCGCGCGCGACACTGACGCCATGCACGATCCCACCCGCGTGGACATCACCCCCGAGATCCTGCTGAAGGCCTACGCAGCCGGCATCTTCCCGATGGCCGAGGATGCCCAGGATCCGACCCTCTACTGGGTCGAGCCGAAGGCGCGCGGCGTCCTGCCCCTGGACGGATTTCGGGTCTCACGGCGCCTCGCCCGGACCGTCCGGTCCGACCAGTTCGAGATCCGTTGCGACACGGATTTCGAGGGTGTCATCGAGGGCTGCGCTGCCCCCCGCCGAGACAGCGAGCGCACCTGGATCAACGGGCGCATCCGCGAACTCTACGGCGCCCTCTACGATCTCGGCTACGTCCACACCGTGGAGGTCTATGCCGGCGGCCAGCTCGTCGGCGGCCTTTACGGCGTGTCGCTGGGTGCGGCCTTCTTCGGCGAGAGCATGTTCCACGAAGTGCGCGATGCCTCGAAGGTCGCCCTCGTCCACCTGATGGGCCGCCTGCGCGCGGGGCGATACCGGCTTGCCGACACCCAGTTCGTCACCGAACACCTGACGCAGTTCGGCGCCGAGGAACTCCCGCGCCACGTCTACAAGCGGCGGCTCGCCGAGGCCCTCGACCATGCGGGCGACTGGAACGTCTGGCCCTGCGACGGCTCGGTGACGGGTGCGCGAGTGCTGGACGCGCTGGGCGGCACGGACGGCGCCTAGCGTTCGGATGCCTGCGCCAAACGCGGCACCCTGCGACTTGCCGACTTAAGCCGATGCCGTTGGGTCAGCCGTCCTTGTGAGCCGAGCACAGCAATCCGGCAGCGCCACGCTCGAAAATGTCGCGCTGCCCTGGGTCACGTCGTTGCGCTCGCAATGACGGAGAGGCTGACGCCACCCGCCCCTTCAAACCAAGGCGGTGTGACTGAGCCTCAGCGGAACAGCGCGTCGAACAGGTTTTGCGGCTGCTGCGGCGCCGGCGGCGGGGCCGCCGCGGGGCCCTCGTTCGACGGGAAGAACTTGCGCGAGGGCTTCTGGCGGGGCTGGACCGGCACGCCGCGCGGCGCTTCCACGTCCACCTGACCGGCGGCGTTGAGCTGCTGGGCGGTCTTGGTGGCGTCCTTGCTCGGGCGCTTCGCCTTCTCGGGCTTGGCCGCGACGGCGGGGACGTCCTCCTGCTCCTTCGCTTCGGCGATCACGTCGGCGCCGCCCTTACAATCGACGAGCCACACGTCGTAGATCGGGTGCTCGATCGCGTGCAGGCCCGGGCTCGACGCGAACATCCAGCCGGTGAAGATCCGGCGATACTTGTTGTCCAGGGTCACCTCGTCGACCTCCAGAAACGCCGTGGTCTTGGCGCTCTCGGTCGGCGGGCGGGTATAGCAGACCCGCGGAGTCAGCTGCAGGGCACCGAACTGCACCGTCTCGTCCACCGCCACCTCGAAGGAGACGATCCGGCCGGTGATCTTGTCGAGACCGGAGAACACAGCGGTCGGGTTCTTGATCTTGTCGGCGGCGGCGGGGCCCGCGCAGAGGGCGAGCGCGAGGCTCGGCAGGAGCGCGCGGCGTGCGAGGGCGGTGATGCGGCTCAAGGCTCGGACCCCTAGACGAGGGTGGCCGGCCGCGCCAACGATTGCGCGGCGGACGTTCGGGATTGGCCCGCCATGAACACCGGAACGGTGGCGGCAAAAGGGCGCCGGTGGCCGGTGTCCCGCTCTCTAGTCGCCCGGGGTCCAGGACACGTAGTCGCCGGTGGCAGCGGGGCGCTGCCCCCAGGACAGCTGTGAACCCGCCGGCCGGTACGCGTTCGGCGTCCCGGTCTGGTTCTCGACGTGCGGCTTCTGCCATGCCTTCGGCTGGTAGTTCTCCTCGCTCGGCGCGAGATCGACGTTGTGGCAGAGCCAGCCGCGCCAGCCCGGGGGCACCTTCGAGGCGTCGGCGTAGCCGTTATAGATCACCCAGCGCCGCTCGGAGCCGACCGAGCGGTCGATGAGGGCGCCTTCCGCCTTGTAGTACTTGTTCCCGAAATCGTCTTCGCCGACGAAGATGCCGGTGCGTGCGGTCTGGAGCGCGAGGGAGACGGTCTGGCCGTTCCACCACGTGAAGACGCGCAGCAAAGTGTCCTTCAGCGCCATCGCCGATCCCGAAATCGTGCCGCGCCGCGGAGGCGCTTCCGGCGCCGTTATGGTGACCGCGCGCGCGCGAGTCCAGCGGCCGTACGGAAGTGTCGCGCGGCGGCAACGCTGGGCGCGCCCAATCGGCGATCGCGGCAAAGTTCCCGGAATCGGCGCCGCCGACCCCTGTGAATCTAAAATTTTCCCGGCCGGAATCCGGAAAGCCAGAAGGACACTTATCCGCACCACGGACGATATCCACAGGCTTTTGCAAGCCGGCACAACATCTAGCGGGGAACAAGCCCACCGAACACTACTTGTTGACGTAAGAGCGAAGGCAGCGGTAATCTCCCTGCATCGGTCGCGCCCCTGGATTGTGGTGCGTTGGACAGGGGCGACCGTTCCTAGATTTTGTTCGCGAGACCGAGGCACGTCCGCCACCGGACGTGTTCGGGCGCGAATCCCAATATTGGGAACAGACCCCGCGTCGCGCGGGACCGGGACCATCGTGTCCCGTCGGGAGAGGTGTGTTTCATGCGGTTCGAGCGTCGCTACACAACGGCCGGACAATCGCCCTACGCCAGCATCACGTTCCGCAAGGCGCTGAGCGAGATCCGCAACCCCGACGGGTCGGTGGTCTTCCGCCTCGACGGCATCGACGTGCCGGAGAGCTGGAGCCAGGTGGCGAGCGACGTGCTCGCGCAGAAGTACTTCCGCAAGGCGGGCGTCCCGGCGCGGCTGCGCAAGGTCGAGGAGAACGCGATCCCGTCCTTCCTGTGGCGCTCGGTGCCGGACGAGGCTGCGCTGGCGGAGCTCCCCGAGGATGAGCGGTTCGTCTCCGAATCCTCCGCCACCCAGGTCTTCGACCGGCTCGCGGGCTGCTGGACCTACTGGGGCTGGAAGGGCGGCTACTTCTCGTCAGAGGACGACGCGGCGGCGTTCATGGACGAGCTGCGCTTCATGTTCGCCCGCCAGATGGTGGCGCCGAACTCGCCGCAATGGTTCAACACCGGCCTGCACTGGGCCTACGGCATCGATGGGCCGAGCCAGGGCCACTATTACTGCGACCCGCAGACCGGCGCGCTGACCAAGTCGGCCTCGGCCTACGAGCACCCGCAGCCCCATGCCTGCTTCATCCAGTCGGTCCAGGACGACCTCGTGAACGAGGGCGGCATCATGGATCTGTGGGTGCGTGAGGCGCGCCTGTTCAAGTACGGCTCGGGTACCGGATCCAACTTCTCGATGCTGCGCGGCGAGAACGAGAAGCTCGGCGGCGGCGGCAAGTCATCCGGCCTGATGAGCTTCCTCAAGATCGGCGACCGGGCGGCCGGCGCGATCAAGTCCGGCGGCACCACGCGGCGCGCCGCCAAGATGGTGATCGTCGATATCGACCACCCGGATATCGAATCCTTCATCGACTGGAAGGTGAAGGAGGAGCAGAAGGTCGCCGCGCTGGTGACCGGCTCGAAGGTCGTCTCCAAGCACCTGAACCTGGTGATGAAGGCCTGCACGCAGTGCGAGGCGGAAGGGGATGCCTGCTTCGATCCGGAGCGCAACCCGGCGCTCAAGCGCGAGATCAAGGCTGCCCGCCGCGCCTCCGTGCCGGATTCCTACATCAAGCGCGTCGTGCAGTTCGCCCGGCAAGGCTTCACCAAGATCGATTTTCCCGTCTACGACACCGACTGGGATTCGGAGGCCTACCTGACGGTCGCCGGGCAGAACTCCAACAACTCGGTCTCGCTGACCGACGACTTCCTGCGCGCCGTCGAGGCGGATGCCGACTGGACCCTCCAGGCCCGCACCACCGGCAAGGTCACCAAGACCCTCAAGGCCCGCGACCTGTGGGAGCGGATCGGCGAAGCGGCCTGGGCCTCGGCCGATCCGGGCCTGCATTTCAACACCACGATGAACGACTGGCACACCTGCCCGGCGGGCGGGCGGATCCGGGCCTCGAACCCGTGCTCCGAGTACATGTTCCTCGACGACACCGCCTGCAATCTCGCCTCGGCGAACCTGCTGACGATGTACGACCGGGAGACCAAGCGCTTCGACGTGGAGGCATTCGAGCATCTCAACCGCCTCTGGACGGTGGTGCTCGAGATCTCCGTGATGATGGCGCAGTTCCCCTCGAAGGAGATCGCGGAGCTCTCATACCGCTACCGGACGCTCGGCCTCGGCTACGCCAATATCGGCGGCCTGCTGATGACCATGGGCCTGCCTTACGATTCCGACGCGGGCCGGGCTCTGGCCGGTGCGCTCACCGCGATCATGACCGGCGTCGCCTACGCCACCTCGGCCGAGATGGCGGCGGAACTCGGCACCTTCCCGGCCTATGACGAGAATGCCGACGCGATGCTGCGGGTCATCCGCAACCACCGCCGGGCCGCGCATGGCGAGACCGAGGGCTACGAGTTCCTGAACGTCGCTCCGGTCGCCCTCGACCACGCCAACATCCCGCAGGCGGATCTTGGCGACCATGCCCGCGCCGCCTGGGACCGGGCGCTGAAGCTCGGCGAGGAGCACGGCTACCGCAACGCGCAGGCCACCGTGATCGCGCCGACCGGCACGATCGGCCTCGTGATGGATTGCGACACGACCGGCATCGAGCCCGACTTCGCCCTGGTGAAGTTCAAGAAGCTGGCCGGCGGCGGCTACTTCAAGATCATCAACCAGGCCGCCCCGGACGCCCTGCGGGCGCTCGGCTACCGCGAATCCGAGATCGCCGAGATCGAGGCCTACGCGGTCGGTCACGGCTCGATGGGTCAGGCGCCGGGCGTCAACCCGACGACGCTCCGCGCCAAGGGTTTCTCGGACGAGAAGATCGCGGCGGTCGAGAAGGGTCTGAAGTCGGCCTTCGACATCAAGTTCGTGTTCAACCGCTGGACGCTCGGCGACGACTTCCTGACCCAGACCCTCAAGGTCCCGGCCGAGAAGCTGGCGGACCCGACCTTCGAGCTGCTGGCGTTCCTCGGTTTTTCCAAGAAGGAGATCGAGGCTGCCAACACCCATATCTGCGGGGCGATGACGCTGGAGGGCGCGCCCTTCCTTAAGGTCGAGCACTACCCGGTCTTCGACTGCGCCAACCCGTGCGGCCGGATCGGCAAGCGCTACCTCTCGGTCGAGAGCCACATCCGCATGATGGCGGCGGCGCAGCCCTTCATCTCGGGGGCGATCTCCAAGACCATCAACATGCCGAACGACGCCACGGTGGAAGATTGCAAGGCGGCCTACCTGCTGTCCTGGCGCCTCGCCCTCAAGGCGAACGCCTTGTACCGCGACGGCTCGAAGCTGTCGCAGCCGCTCAACTCGGCCCTGATTGCCGATGAGGACGACGAGGCCGATGAGGGGATCGAGGCGCTGATGCAGGCGCCGGCCGCCGCCAAGGCCGCCGCGGTGGCGGAGAAGATCGTCGAGCGGGTGATCGAGCGCGTGGAGCGGATCCGCTCCCGCGAGAAGCTGCCGACCCGCCGGAAGGGCTACACCCAGAAGGCGGTGGTGGGCGGCCACAAGGTCTACCTGCGCACCGGCGAGTACGACGACGGCCGCCTCGGCGAGATCTTCATCGACATGCACAAGGAGGGCGCGACCTTCCGGAGCCTGATGAACAACTTCGCCATCGCGATCTCGCTCGGCCTCCAGTACGGCGTGCCGCTGGAGGAATACGTGGAGGCCTTCACCTTCACGCGGTTCGAGCCGGCGGGCTTCGTGCAGGGTAACGACGCGATCAAGAACGCGACCTCGCTCCTCGACTACGTGTTCCGCGAGCTGGCGGTGTCTTATCTCGGCCGCGCCGACCTCGCCCATGTCAGCCCCGCCGAGATCGGCGGCACGGTGATCGGCGGCGGCGAGAGCGGCGACACGACCCGCGAGGGTCCGAAGCCCGCGCCGGCTTCCTCGGTCGTCTCCCGCGGCCTCCTGCGCGGCTCGGCCGACCGGCTCACCCTGATCCAGGGTGGCCCGGCCGGTGCCAGCATCGGGGTCGGTGCTGCCAGCGCCGGGCAGTCGGCTCCGGCCGGCGGCACGGTGCACGCGATCCGCGGCAGCACGGCGCTGAAGGTCGAGCCGGCGGTTGCCGGTCAGGTCGAGACGATCGCCGACACCCTCCCCTTCGGAAAGGCGGAACGGACGGTCGCCGACCGCCGCGCCGAGGCGAAGATGAAGGGTTATGTCGGTGAGGCCTGCCCGGAATGCGCGAACTTCACGCTGGTCCGCAACGGCACCTGCCTGAAGTGCGACACGTGCGGGAGCACCACCGGCTGCTCGTAAACCGGATATCGGTGTCATCGGGCGGGCGGTGACCACGCTGCCCGATGGTGTCCGGTAGAGCGATGGGCCGGCCTGCTGCTCGCGGCAAGTCGGCCCTACCGCGTTCACGGCGCAGGGTGCACGTCGGGGGCCGAGTCCAACCGGACGCATTCGTTCCGGGCTGCAGCAGGCGAGCCCGGGACCCCGAACCGCGACGCATGCGCAGCATGGCGTCGCGGTTCTGGATTTCGCGCCCCGCCACGCAGTCCCGGAATGAGGTGCTCGCGGCCTCACCGTCGTTGCGCGCGGAGCGAAGCAATCCAGGGCATCGCCACGATCTCAGAGGTTGCGTTGCCCTGGGTCACGTTACGGCGCCCGTGATGACGGAGCGCGGGACGCGCGCCGAACGCCCTGTCCGGACACCGCCTCGCACCGCCCGGCCGCCTGCACACGCGACACCGATATTTCTGTCTCACCTGAATACAGCACCTGCCTACCCGCCATGGCCCTAATGCAGTAGCGTCAGGATGCATTTCGGCCGGCGAGACCGGCTGGATCATCCTTCTGAGACGAGAGCTGCATGCGTTCCGGCGACACCAAGACAGATCGTTGCGGCTCCACCCGGCGGACGCTCCTCCGGGCCGGCCTTTCGGCCGCCGCCTTCGGCGCGCCTCTGATCCGGTCAGGTGCCGCGCGCGCCGAGGCCGGCGAACTCCGCATCGCGAAGCAGCCGGGCCTGTCCTACCTCCCCGCCGTGATCGCCGAGAAGCTCGGCCTCGTGGAGAAGCATGCCAAGGCTGCCGGGATCGACAACCTCCGGGTGACGTGGACGCGCCTGACCAACGGGGGCGCCAGCAACGACGCGCTGCTGTCGGGCGGCGTCGACATGGTCATCAGCGGCGGCCCGAACATGCTGATCATGTGGGGCAAGACGAACGGGCGGGTGAAGGGCGTCGTGGCGACCGGCGCCCTGCCGATGAAGCTCGTCACCAACAATCCCGCCGTGAAGACGCTGGCCGATTTCGGCGCCGCCGACCGGATCGCGGTCCCGACCATCCGGGTCGGCACGCAACCGGCGGTGCTGGGCATCGCCGTCGAGAAGCAGTTCGGAGCCGGCGCTCTGGAGAAGTTCAACGCGATGACGGTCGGCATGGGGCATCCGGACGCGATGATCGCGCTGCAGAACAAGAACAATGGCGTCACCGCGCATTTTTCTCAGCCGCCCTACCAGGATCTGGAGCTGGCCATGCCGGACGTCCACGAGGTCCTCGATTCCGTCACCGTGATGGGCGGACCGATCACCAATGGCTGCGTCTACAGCACGACGACGTTCCACGATGCCAATCCCAAGATCATCGCTGCGTTCGTCGCGGCCATCAAGGAAGCCATCGCCCTCGTCGACACGGATAAGCCGGCGGCGGCCAGGATCTACCTCGAGGTCAACAAGGAGAGCATCTCGGCGGACACGCTCGCCGCTCTCATCGCGCGACCGGGCATGGTGTTCTCCGCAGCCCCACAGAATTTGCTCCCGGCCGCGCAATTCTTCTCCCGCGCCGGCTACATCAAGCAGAAGCCGATGAGTTGGAAGGAATTCTTCTTCGACGAGGTCCACGATCTGCCCGGAAGCTGAGAGCGTCCGGGCTCATATTTCTGCGGACAATCCGGTCGCCGGGTCACGCTCCGTCATCGCGGGCGCAGTGACTTCAGGGCGACCCCTTGCACGGTCGGGCGCCGCCGGGGATCGCTTCGCGCCGCTCATGATGACGGCGCCGCCCGCCCGATCCTAATGCGGTCCTTATAAGATCCGCCCCGTCCCCGTCTCGAACCCTAACGCGGTTCGGGGCCATCTTCCGGTCTGGCCAGGACCGGTCGCGGAGCCTCCGCGATCGGGTCCGCCGAACCGGACCCGACCACCATGCTCGACATCGTCTTCCTCGCGGGGGGGCTCGCCTTCTTCGCCGCCGCGGCCGGCTACGCCGCGGCCTGCGAGCGGCTGTGAGCGAGGCCGCCATGAGTCTCGATCTCGCCCTCGGTGCCTGCGTGACCGCCGGCCTCCTCGTCTACCTCACCTACGCCCTCGTCCGCCCCGAGCGGTTCTGAGCGGCTGCGCACGGACCTCCCCCATGACCCTCAATGGCTGGATTCAGATCGCGCTCTACTGCGCGGTCGTTCTGGCGCTCGTGAAGCCCCTCGGGTCGTACATGACCCGCGTCTTCACCGGAGAGCGCACCCTCCTCTCGCCCGTGCTCGGCCCCGTCGAGCGCGGGCTCTACCGCGTGTCGGGCATCGATGCCCGCCAGGAGCAGCACTGGCTCGCCTATACCGGCGCGGTGATCCTGTTCCACGTGCTGGGCTTCGCGGTGCTCTACGCGATCCTGCGTCTGCAGGCGGTCCTACCGCTGAATCCAGCCGATCAGGCCGCGGTGGCGCCGGACCTCGCGTTCAACACGTCGACCAGCTTCATCACCAACACGAACTGGCAGTCCTACGGCGGCGAGACCACGCTCTCGTACCTCTCCCAGATGCTGGGCCTGACGCACCAGAACTTCCTGTCGGCGGCGACCGGCATCGCGGTAGCGGTGGCGCTGATCCGCGGGTTCAGTCGCGCCTCCACCGGCACGATCGGCTCGTTCTGGGTCGATGTGACCCGCGCGACCCTCTACGTGCTCCTGCCGATCTGTATCCCCTACACGCTGTTCCTGGTCTGGCAGGGGATTCCGCAGACGCTCGGCGCCTACGCCGACGCCACCACGCTCGAAGGCGCAAAGCAAACGATCGCGCTCGGACCGGTGGCAAGCCAGGTGGCGATCAAGATGCTCGGCACCAATGGCGGCGGCTTCTTTAACGCCAACGCCGCGCACCCGTTCGAGAACCCCACCGCCCTGTCGAACTTCGTCCAGATGGTCTCGATCTTCGTGATCGGCGCCGCGCTCACCAACGTCTTCGGCCGCATGGTCGGCGACGAGCGCCAGGGCTGGGCGATCCTCGGCGCCATGGGGTTCCTGTTCCTCGCCGGCGTCGCCGTCACCTACTGGGCCGAAGCCAACGGCAGCTCGGTGCTCAACAGCTTCGGGCTGACCGGCGGCAACATGGAGGGCAAGGAGATCCGCTTCGGCATCGCGGCCTCGGCGCTGTTCGCGGTGATCACCACCGCGGCCTCTTGCGGCGCGGTGAACGCCATGCACGACTCGTTCACGGCGCTCGGCGGCCTGATCCCGCTGCTCAACATGCAGCTCGGCGAGATCATCATCGGCGGCGTCGGCGCCGGCCTCTACGGCATGCTGATCTTCGTGATCGTGGCGATCTTCGTGGCGGGCCTGATGGTCGGTCGCACCCCCGAATACCTCGGCAAGAAGATCGAGGCGAAGGAGGTGAAGATGGCCATGCTGGGCATCCTCTGCCTGCCGCTGATGATGCTGGGCTTCACGGCGCTGGCGACGGTGGTGCCTGCGGGCCTCGCCGGCCCGGCCAATGCCGGACCGCACGGGTTCTCGGAGATCCTGTACGCCTACACGTCGGCGGCGGCCAACAACGGCTCGGCCTTCGGCGGGCTGACGGCCAACACGCTGTTCTACAACAGCACGCTCGCCATCGGCATGCTGGTGGGGCGGTTCTTCGTGAAGATCCCGGTTCTCGCCATCGCGGGTTCGCTTGCCGCCAAGAAGAGGGTCCCGGCCTCGGCGGGCACGTTCCCGACCCATGGCGGCCTGTTCGTCGGGCTCCTGGTCGGCGTGATCCTCATCATCGGCGGCCTGACCTTCTTCCCGTCCCTGGCGCTGGGCCCCGTGGTCGAGCACCTCGCGGGCGCGGCCGGCCAGACCTTCGCGACGGGGGGCTGAGATGCCGCGCGCCCTCCCCGCCCGGCGCGTCGCGCGCCACCACCTCGTGCTGCACCGACAGCCGCACAGCCCCAGCCGCGCCCGGCCCGTGCGGACGTCCGATCTCGTGCTGGCGCTCCTCGGCGTCGTCCTGCTCGGCGGTTTCGCCCTCCTGGCCGCCTACGCTCTGACCCTCGGCGCCGGGGGCTGAGCCTCCGCAACCGTCATCGCGGGCGCAGCGATTCGACTGAGGGCTGCTCGACGCCTCCGGACGAAGCGCTGTCCTGGATCGCTTCGCTGCGCTCGCAAAGACGGCAGCCTCTCTCCCATCTCTCCTCCGGACATCCCCCCATGTCACGTCAGACATCATCCCTGTTCAGTGCCGCCCTGATCGGGCCGGCCCTCATCGGCTCCGTCAGGAAGCTCGATCCCCGCGCCATGATCCGCAACCCGGTCATGTTCGTGGTCGAGGTCGTGGCTCTCCTGACCACCGTGCTGTTTGCCCGTGACCTCATCACCGGCGGCAGTGACCTCGCCTTCTCCGGCCAGATCATCCTCTGGCTGTGGTTCACCCTGATCTTCGCCAACTTCGCCGAGGCCCTCGCCGAGGGTCGCGGCAAGGCCCAGGCCGACAGCCTGCGGCGGACCCGCACCGAGATGACGGCGAAGCGCCTCAAGGGACCGGGCCGCGTCTTCGAGACGGTGCCGGGCACCTCCCTCAAGGTCGGCGACGTCGTCCTGGTCGAGGCCGGCGACCTGATCCCCTCCGACGGCGAGGTGATCGAGGGCGTGGCCTCGGTGAACGAGGCCGCCATCACGGGCGAATCCGCCCCGGTGATCCGCGAATCCGGCGGCGACCGCTCGGCGGTGACCGGCGGCACGCAGGTCCTGTCGGACGCCATCAAGGTCCGCATCACGGCGGCGGCCGGCTCCACCTTCGTCGACCGGATGATCGCGCTCGTGGAGGGCGCCTCGCGGCAGAAGACGCCGAACGAGATCGCCCTGAACATCCTGCTCGCCGGCCTCACCATCGTGTTCGTCTTCGCGGTGGCGTCGATCCCGAGCTTCGCGAGCTACGCGGGCGGCGCGATCCCCGTGATCGTGCTGGTCGCCCTGTTCGTCACCCTGATCCCGACGACGATCGGCGCGTTGCTCTCGGCGATCGGCATCGCCGGCATGGACCGGCTGGTCCGCTTCAACGTGCTCGCCATGTCGGGACGCGCCGTGGAGGCCGCGGGCGACGTCGACACCCTGCTCCTCGACAAGACCGGCACGATCACGCTCGGCAACCGGCAGGCCACCGAGTTCCGCCCGGTCTCCGGCGTGAGCGCGCAGGATCTCGCCGACGCGGCGCAGCTCGCTTCACTGGCGGACGAGACGCCGGAGGGCCGCTCGATCGTGGTCCTGGCCAAGGAGAAGTACGGCCTCCGCGCGCGCGACATGGCCGCACTCAACGCCACCTTCGTGCCGTTCACCGCGCAGTCGCGGATGTCGGGCGTCGACCTGGAGAGCGCCTCGATCCGCAAGGGTGCGGTCGACGCGGTGATCGCGTCCCTGTCCGGTCAGCCGGTGGCGAGCCGGGGCTCGAGCGCCGCGCTGGCCTTCCAGCCGGCTCCGGAGACGGGCGCCGTCAAGGAGACCCGCGCCATCGCGGAGGAGATCGCCAAGGCCGGCGGCACACCGCTCGCCGTGGCCCGGGACGGCCGCCTGCTCGGCGTCGTCTACCTCAAGGACATCGTGAAGGGCGGCATCCGCGAGCGCTTCTCCGAGCTGCGCCAGATGGGCATCCGCACGGTGATGATCACCGGCGACAACCCGATGACCGCGGCCGCCATCGCGGCGGAGGCCGGCGTCGACGACTTCCTCGCCCAGGCCACCCCGGAGGATAAGCTCGCGCTGATCCGCAAGGAGCAGGCGGACGGCAAGCTCGTCGCGATGTGCGGCGACGGCACCAACGACGCCCCGGCGCTGGCCCAGGCCGATGTCGGCGTGGCGATGAACACCGGCACGGTGGCGGCCCGCGAGGCCGGCAACATGGTCGATCTCGACAGCGACCCAACCAAGCTCATCGAGATCGTCGGCATCGGCAAGCAGTTGCTGATGACCCGCGGCGCGCTGACGACCTTCTCGATCGCCAATGACGTGGCCAAATATTTCGCCATCATCCCGGCGATGTTCCTCGGGCTCTACCCGCAGCTCCAGGCGCTCAACATCATGGGCCTGGCCTCGCCGCAGAGCGCGATCCTGTCGGCGATCATCTTCAACGCGCTGATCATCGTGGCGCTGATCCCGCTCGCCCTGCGCGGCGTCACCTACCGGGCCGTCGGCGCCGCCGCGCTGCTGCGCCGCAACCTCCTGATCTACGGCCTCGGGGGCGTCCTCGTGCCGTTCGTCGGCATCAAGGCCATCGACCTCGCCGTCAGCGCCCTCCACCTCGTCTGATCCGGTTCCTCGGAGACCCGCCATGCTGAAACAGCTTCGCCCCGCCCTGGTCGTGCTCACCGCCCTGACGGCGATCACCGGCCTCGCCTACCCCCTCGCCATGACCGGCCTCGCCGGCGCCATCTTCCCCGCCAAGGCCGCGGGCAGCCTGATCGAGCGCGATGGCACAATCATCGGCTCCAGCCTGATCGGCCAGAACTTCATCGGTGCCGGGTACTTCCACGGTCGCCCCTCGGCGACGACGGCGCCGGACCCCGCCGACGCAACGAAGACGGTGCCGGCGCCCTACAACGCGGCCAATTCCTCGGGCTCGAATCTCGGCCCGACCAGCGCGGCTCTGGCCGAGCGGGTGAAGGGCGACGTCGAGGCGCTGAAGGCCGAGAATCCGGGCGCGACGGTGCCGAACGACCTCGTCACGACCAGCGGGTCCGGCCTCGACCCGGACATCTCGCCCGAGGCCGCCTATTTTCAGGTTCCCCGCGTCGCCAAGGCCCGCAACATCCCGCAGGACAAGCTGCACGACCTTGTGGCCTCTCACATCGAGGGCCGCACGCTCGGCATCCTGGGTGAGCCGCGCGTCAACGTCCTGGCGCTGAACCGCGCCGTCGACGGGCTTACCGCCCGCTGAAGTAAACCCGACACCTCTCGGGATGACATCACCGTCGGGCCGGATCGACGTCGACTGGCCTGACGAGATGACCGGTACGGTCCGGTCGCATAGGCGGACCGCGACACGGCAAGCTGGCGCTTCCGCTCGCAATGACGAAGCGATCCCGCGATGGCCGCGGCATTTTGTTAAGATGGCGATTATGCCCGAGACTGGCCGCCACCCGACCCGCCCCTCGCCCGATGCCCTGCTCGAAGCGGCGCGCCGGGAGGAGCCGACTCGCGGCCGGCTCAAGGTGTTCCTCGGGGCCGCCCCGGGTGTCGGCAAGACCTACGAGATGCTGACCATCGGCCAGGCCCGGCTGAAGGCTGGGCTCGACGTGGTGGTCGGCGTGGTCGAGACGCACGGCCGCGCCGAGACCGAGGCCCTGCTCGACGGGTTCGAGACGATCCCGCGCCGGGCGATTCCGTATCACGGCACCGTGCTTGAGGAGATGGACCTCGACGCGCTGCTCGCCCGCCGGCCGGCCCTGGCGCTGGTCGACGAGCTCGCCCACACCAACGCACCGGGCTCCCGCCACCCGAAGCGCTTCCAAGATGTCGAGGAGCTGCTCGATGCCGGCATCGATGTTCTGACGACGCTCAACATCCAGCACGTGGAGAGCCTCAATGACGTGGTCGCCTCCATCACCCGCATCCGGGTGCGCGAGACGGTGCCGGACGGCGTCCTCGACCGGGCCGACGACATCGAGGTGGTCGACCTCAACCCCGACGACCTGATCCAGCGCCTCAAGGACGGCAAAGTCTACGTTCCGACCCACGCCGAGCGCGCGCTCAAGCACTATTTCTCCCGCGGCAACCTGACGGCGCTCCGCGAGCTGGCGCTCCGGCGCACCGCCGACCGGGTCGACGACGAGCTGCTCGGCCACATGCGGGCCAACGCGATCGCCGGCCCCTGGGCGGCGGGCGAGCGCGTCCTGGTCTGCGTGAACCAGGATCCCCGCTCCTCCGGGCTCGTGCGCTACGCCAAGCGCTTGGCCGACCGCCTCCACGCGCCGTGGACGGCGCTCTCGATCGAGGGCGCGCAGGCGGCCACAATGGGCGAGGCCGAGCGCGACCGGATCGCCGAGGCCCTGCGCCTTGCCGACCGCCTCGGCGGCGACGCCGTCACCCTGCCGGGCGGTCGCCGGATCGCCGACGACGTGCTCGACTACGCGCGCTCGGCCAACGTCAACCACATCGTCGTCGGCAAGGCGAAACGATCGTGGCTGTTCGAGCTCGTGAACGGCTCGGTGGTGCACGATCTCGTGCGGCGCAGCGGCAACATCAGCGTGCACGTGGTCCCCGGCGAAGCCGTGCCGGATGAGACGCGGCCGCGTCGCGCCGTGGCGGTAGCCGCACCGCGCTCCGGCTTCGATGCGCGGCCCTATGCCATCGCACTGTCGGCGGTCGCCGCGGGACTCGGCGCGGCCATCCTCGCCCAGCCTTACGCCGGCGTCGAGAACGCGGACCTGTTTCTGCTGACCGCAATCGTCGCGGTGGCGGTACGGTGCGGCCTCGGGCCGGCGCTTGCCGCCGTGGTGGCAGGCTCGCTCGCCTACAATTTCTTCTTCCTGCCGCCGGTCTACACGCTCACCATCGCCGACCCGACCAACGTCGCCGCCTTCCTGCTGTTTACCCTGGTGGCGGTGCTGGTCTCGAATCTCGCCGCCCGCACCCGCCGTGTGGCGGTGGTCAGCCAGGGCCGCGCGCGGGCCACCGAGCGGCTGTTCGGTTTCTCGCGCAAGCTCGCCGCCTGCGGAACCCTCGACGACGTGCTCTGGGCCACCTGCGCCCAGGTCGCCGCGATGCTGAAGGTGCGTGTCGTCCTGCTCCTGCCCGATGGTCCGGTCGTGACGGTCCGGGCCGGCTATCCGCCCGAAGACATGCTCGACGAGGCCGACTTGGCGGCGGCGCAATGGGCCTTCGACAACGACCGGCCCGCGGGCCGGGCCGCCGACACGCTGCCCGGCGCCAAGCGCCTGTTCCTGCCGATGCGGACCGGGCGCGGCACGATCGGGGTGATCGGGCTCGACGCCGATGGGGTCGGGCCGATCCTGTCGCCGGAGGGCCGCCGTCTTCTCGACGCCCTGGCCGATATGGGCGCGCTCGCCATCGAGCGGGTCCGGCTGGTGGAGGATCTCGACCGGGCCGAGCGCGCCGCCGAGACAGACCGCCTGCGCCAGGCGCTGCTCACCTCGATCAGCCACGATCTGCGCACGCCGCTCGCCTCGGTTCTGGGCGCGGCCAGCACGCTGCGCGACCTCGAGGCGGCGCTGCCCGCGGACGCCAAGGCGGAGCTGCTGGCGACGATCATCGCGGAATCGGAGCGGCTCAACCGCTTCATCGCCAACCTCCTCGACATGACCCGGCTGGAGGCCGGCGCGGTGGCGCCGAATCTCTCCGCCCAGGACGTGGCGGAGACGGTCGATACCGCCCTGCGCCGCACCCAGAAGATCCTGGCCGACCACCGGGTCGCCGTGGCGGTGGATCCCGACCTGCCGGCGCTGGCGCTCGACCCGGTCCTGTTCGAGCAGGTTCTCGTCAACCTCCTCGACAACGCCGCCAAGTACGCGCCCGAGGGCTCGACCGTGACGGTACGGGCGCGCCGCGCGGGCGACCGGGTTCGGATCGCCGTGCTGGACGAGGGCGACGGCCTGCCCGAGGCGGATGTCGAGCGCGTCTTCGACAAGTTCTACCGCGTCCGGAAGGGCGACCGGGTCCGGGCCGGCACCGGGCTGGGGCTCGCTATCTCCCGGGGCTTCGTGGAGGCGATGGGCGGCACCGTCACGGCCGCGAACCGCCGCGACCGGAGCGGGGCCTGCTTCACCATCGCTCTGCCGGTTCCGGACCGGAGCGCGCCCAGGGACATCGCCGCATGAGCCCTACCGTCCTGGTCGTCGACGACGATCCGCCGATCCGCAAGCTCCTGCGCATGGGCTTGGCCACCCAGGGCTACGCCGTCCTGGAAGCACCCGATGCCCGGACGGCCCTGGCGCTGCTCGGCCGCGACGGCGTCGATCTCGTGATCCTCGATCTCGGGCTGCCCGACATGCGCGGTCATGATTTGCTGCGGACGATGCGGGCGAGCCATCCCGACCTGCCCGTCGTCGTGCTCTCGAGCCGCGACGACGAGGGCGGCAAGGTCGAGGCGCTCGATCTCGGCGCCAACGACTACGTGACCAAGCCCTTCGGCATGGCGGAACTGCTGGCGCGCCTTCGGGCCGCCATGCGCCACCAGCTCGCCGCACGGGGCGAGCGGCCGATCTTTCGCGTCGACACCCTGTCGGTCGACCTCATCCGGCGAATCGTCAAGGTCGACGACGCCGAGGTGAAGTTGACGCCGCGCGAATACGATTTCCTGCGCGTCCTGGTGCTGCATGCCGGCAAGGTGCTGACTCACGCGCAGCTGATGCGCGCGGTGCCGTCCTCGTCCGACCCGCAATACCTGCGCGTCTACGTGCGCCAACTCCGCCAGAAGCTTGAGGCGGATCCTGAGCGTCCACGGATCTTGCTGACCGAGACCGGCGTCGGCTACCGCCTGCGGGCGCCCGACGACGAGCCGGCGCCGCGCGCCCTCGACGGCGCGGCCGCGCCCTGAAACCGAGGTACGGATGATGCAACTGAGCACCGGCTTCCCCGCGCGATGACGGTGGACCAAATCCTCGCGCCGTCCGACGTGCTCGTCGGCCTGCGCGCCGCCACCAAGTCCGCTCTTCTCGAAGACCTGGCTCGGCGGGCCGCCGCGGCCCTCGGCATCGGCATCGACGCAATTTTCCCGGCGCTTGCTCGGCGCGAGAATCTCGGCTCGACCGGGATCGGCGGCGGCATCGCTCTGCCGCACGCGCGGCTCGAAGCCGTCGCCCGGCCGTACGGAATCCTGAGCCGCCTGCGCGAGCCGGTCGATTTCGAGGCGGTTGACGACAGCCCGGTCGATCTCGTCTTCCTGCTGCTCCTGCCCGCGCCCGCCCGGCACGAGCCGCTCAACGCCCTCGCCTGCGTGGCGCGGCGCCTGCGCGATGCCGAGACCGCGGCAGCGATGCGCGGCGCCCGGGACGCGGCTGGTCTCTACGCGGCGGTGACCGGCGGGTAGCGGAGCGGGTCGCCGCTGCGCCGGTTGTCGTAGACGCACTCGCCCGCCACCCAGGTCGCCCGCACGGTGCGGTGGTCGCCGAGAATCATCAGCACGAAGAGCAGCTCCTCGATGTCCCGGCAGGTCCCGGTGCGGAAGCCCAGGAGCGGTGTCGCGGCGAGATCGAGGACGCAGAGATCCGCTTCGTAACCCGGGGCGATGCGGCCGATCCGGTCGTCGAGGCGCAGGGCTTCCGCCCCGCCCAGCGTCGCGAGCCAGAAGGCCCGCAGCGCATCGAGCTTGGTCCCCTGCAGGGCGGCGACCTTGTAGGCGTCGCCCAGCGTCTTCAGCAGCGACAGGGTCGTGCCGGCCCCGACATCGGTGCCGAGGCCGACCCGCACCGGCCGACGGGGATCCTGCGCGTCGAACAGGCGGAACAGGCCGCTGCCGAGGAAGCCGTTGGAGGTCGGGCAATGGGCGAGGGCCGCGCCCGCCTGGTGACAGGTGCAGAGATCGTCCTCGCTGACATGGATCGCGTGGCCGAAGACCGAGCGCGGCCCGACCAGCCCCGCGCTGGCATAGACGTCGAGGTAGCTCGCGCGATTGGGGAACAGGTCCATCACCCAGGCGACCTCGTCGGTGGTCTCGCACAGGTGGGTCTGCAGGAAGAGCCCGTCATGCTCGGCCAGCAGCGCGCCGGCGGCGTCGAGCTGCGCCTCGGTGCAGGAGGGGGCGAACCGCGGCGTCACGGCGTAAAGCTGACGGCCCCGCCCGTGCCAGCGCGCGATCAGGGCGCGGCTCTCGTCGTAGCCGCGCTGGGCCGTGTCGAGCAGGGCCGCGGGGGCGTTGCGGTCCATCAACACCTTCCCGGCGACCATCCGGGTATTGAACCGCGCGGATTCGGCGAAGAACGCCTCCACCGAGCCGGGATGGACCGTGCAGTAGACCGCCGCCGTGGTGGTGCCGGCGCCCAGGATCTCGCGGAAGAACAGCTTGGCGACCCGCTCGGCATGGGCCTGATCGGCGAATTCCAGCTCGGCCGGGAAGGTGTATCTGTCGAGCCAGGCCAGGAGCTGCTCGCCGTACGAGGCGATCATCTGAAGCTGCGGATAGTGGACGTGCGTGTCGATCAGGCCCGGCAGGATCAGGGCGTTCGTGTACTCGGTCACCGGCACGCCCTCGGGCACGAGGCCGACCGTTTCGGCGTATGGACCGAACGCCAGGATCCGGCCGCCGTCGATCAGGATCAGCGCGTCTTCGACGTGATGCAGGCAGCCCTCGGCCAGGAACGGGTTGCCGGTGAGGCTCGCGGCGCGCCCCCGCAAAGCTGCGGACCGGCCCGGCCCGGCAGAGGCGGCGTCGGCCATCAATGTGCCCCGCCGGTCTCGACGAACTTGAACAGGAAGACCGCCGCGATCACCCAGACGATCGGCTTCACATCCCTGGCGCGGCCGGCGAGGAGCTTGAGCGCCGCGTAGGTGATGAAGCCGCATGAGACGCCGTTGGCGATCGAGTAGGTGAAGGGCATCAGGAGCGCCGTCACGCAGGCCGGCACGACTTCGGTGAGGTCGTTCCAGTCGAGTTCCACCAGCTCGCGCAGCATCAGGCAGGCCACGTAGAACAGGGCCGGCGCCGTGGCGTAAGGCGGGACCGCGGCGGCCAGCGGAGCGAAGAACAGGCAGGCCAGGAACAGCACCGCCACCGTGGCGGCCGTCAATCCGGTGCGTCCGCCCTCCTTAACGCCGGAGGCGCTCTCCAGGTAGGCGGTGGTGCTCGATGTGCCGAGAAGCGAGCCCGCGAAAACCGAGGCGGAATCGGCCATCAGCGCCCGGTCCAGGCGGCGCATCCGCCCTTCGGTCAGCAGCCCGGCGCGGCCCGCCACGCCCATCAGCGTGCCGGTGGCGTCGAACAGCTCGACGAGGAACAGCACCAGGATCACGTTGAGCAGGCCTGCCGAGACGGCACCCTTGATGTCCAGGGCGAACAGCGTCGGGGCGATCGAGGGCGGCAGGGAGACGATGCCCTGGAAGGTGTTGCCCGCGAAGGCGAAGCTCAGCGCCGTCACGGTCAGGATGCTGGCCAGCAGCGCCGCCCGCACTTTCCGGGCGGAGAGCACGGCAACCATCAGGAAGCCGACAATCGCCAGGATCGCCTCGGGCTTGTGCAGGTCGCCCAGGGTGACGAGAGTCGCCGGGCTCGCCGCGACGAGGCCGGCGTTCTTGAGCGCGATGATCGCCAGGAACAGGCCGATCCCCACCGTGATGGCGATCCGCATCGAGGCCGGGATCCCGTCGACGATGAGTGCCCGCAGGCCGGTGAGTGTCACAACCAGAAAGCACAGGCCGGAGATGAATACCGCCCCCAGCGCCGCCTGCCACGAGAAGCCCAGGCCCTGGACCACCACGTAGGTGAAGTAGGCGTTGAGCCCCATCCCCGGCGCCAGGGCGATCGGATAATTGGCGTAGAGCGCCATGATCATCGATCCGAGCGCCGCCACGAGGCAGGTGGCGACGAACACCGCGCCCCGGGGCATGCCGGCATCGGCCAGGATGCTCGGGTTGATGAAGGCGATGTAGGCCATCGTCAGGAAGGTGGTCAGGCCGGCCAGGAGTTCGGTGCGCACGCTCGTGCCATGCTCGGCGAGCCGGAACGTGCGCTCGAGGATTCCGGAAGCGTCCGGAGCCGCCTCGCGCTTCATGTCCATCCCTGATCCCCGCGTCGCCCGGCCGCCACGGCCCGGTAGATCCTGTCGGCCGCGAAGGGCGTGGCGGTAAGCCGGATTCCGGTCGCGTCGCGGATGGCGTTGCCGAGCGCCGCCGCGACGGGATTGAAGGGCGATTCGCTCATCGACTTGGCACCGAGCGGGCCGACGCTGTCGTGGGTCTCGGCGAAAAGCACCTCGGTGTCCGGCACGTCGGCACAGGCCGGGATGTGGTAGTCGCGAAACGCCTCTGTCACGACCCGTCCCGCCGCGTCGATCCGGACGTCCTCGTAGAGCGCCGCGCCGATCGCCTGCGCGACGCCGCCATCGATCTGGCCGCGGCACTGCATCGGGTTGATGACGCGGCCCGCATCGGCGGCGTGAACGCTCCTCAGGATCCGGACTTCGCCGCTGATCGGGTGGACGGCGACCCGGAAGCCCTGAACGTTGAACGAGACCGAGCGCGGCGTGCCGTCCGCGCGGCCCGACGCGTCCAGTGGGCCGAGGGCCGCGAGCCGGAGCAATCCGTTCGGTGTCGCGACGGTGTCACCAACGAGCCGGCACGTCTCCGGGGCCGTACCCGACATGTCCGCGGCCCGCGTTCGGATCCGCGCCGCGAGCGCCTCGGCGGCACGGAGCGTCGCGAGGCCCGCCACCACCGTGCCGGTGCTGCCATAGGCGCCGGTATCGTGGCCGACCGCGTCGGTGTCCGCGCCCGCAACGCGCACGCGCTCCGGGGTCACGTTCAGCACCGAGCCCGCGATCTGCCGGTGCACCGTGCTGGTGCCGTTGCCGAATTCGGCCGTGCCCACCCGGACGGTGTAATGTCCGTCGCCGTCGAGGGTTATCCGCGCGTCGGCGTGATGGCCGCGGGGCGGGATCGTGTCGATCATCGCCATGGCCATGCCTGTGCCGACCCGCCAGCCGGGCTCCGGCTCCGGCCCGGGATCGGCCCGCAGGGCGTCCTCGACCAGGGTCAGACACTGGTCGAGCCCATAGCTGCCGAACACCACGTCGTGCGGTTCCAGGCTGTTCGAGACCATGGAATCGCCGGGCTTCACGGCGTTGATCCGGCGCAGGGCGAACGGGTCGATCCCGAGGCTGCGGGCGACCTCGTCCAGCGCGGATTCGAGGGCGAAGATCGTCTGGCTGAGTCCGTAGCCCCGGAAGGCGCCGGACGGCACCGTATGGGTATAAACGGCATAGCCGTCGACCCGCTTGTTCGGGCAGGAATAGGCGGCCAGAACCTCGTTGCAGCCGTGGTGGATTACGCCGCCCGCGTGATTGCCGTAGGCCCCCGTGTCGGACAGCACGTCGAGGCTGATCGCCGTGAGAGTCCCGTCCCGGCTGGCGCCGACCTTCACGGCCACGCGCATCGGGTGGCGGGTCGTGGTCGCGGCGAACTGCTCCTGACGG
This sequence comes from Methylobacterium sp. PvR107, assembly GCF_017833295.1. Classification (NCBI taxonomy): domain Bacteria; kingdom Pseudomonadati; phylum Pseudomonadota; class Alphaproteobacteria; order Hyphomicrobiales; family Methylobacteriaceae; genus Methylobacterium; species Methylobacterium sp. PvR107. The sequence continues at coordinate 4,960,632 of NZ_JAFIBW010000001.1, read as the reverse complement.
GTCAACTCCCAGCGCACCGGACGACCGGTTCGCAGGACCGCCAGGGTGACGAGATCCTCGGTGAGCATCTCCTGCTTGCCGCCGAAGCCGCCGCCGACCCGGCCGCAGACGACACGCACCGCGTCCCGCTCGAGGCCGAACAGGTCGCAGAGGGCATCGCGGGTCAGGAACGGGACCTGGGTGCTCGTGCGGAGCGTCAGGCGCCCGTCTTCGGCACGCCAGCCCAGGCAGCCATGCGTCTCCAGGGCCGCGTGCTGGAGGCGCTGCGAATGAAAGACGCCCGCATAGACGAAATCGGCCGCGGCGAAGCCCGCATCTACATCGCCGACCTCGCCGTGCACCTCCGCGGCCAGGTTCGGATGGTGCCCCCGCGGCGGGGCGTCCTCGCCCGGCCGGTCGCGGGGATCGTGGACTCGCGGCGCTTCAGGCGTGAGGGCGTGGTCGGGGTCGAGGAGCGCCGTTCGGACCTCGTAGGTCGCGCGCAACGCCCGGCAGCCGGCCTCCGCGGCCGCCTCGGTCTCGGCGATCACGGCCGCGACCCGCTGCCCGACGAAACGCAGGATCGGGTCGAGAACGCGCGTGTCCGCCGCGTCGTCCCGCGGATCCTGGTGGCGACCCGTGGAGAACCGGCCCGACGGCGCGTCCGCATGCGTCAGCACCGCAACCACGCCGGGGACCGCGCGCGCCGCCGTGTCGTCGATGGCCACGATGCGGGCATGGGCGTGCGGCGAGCGCAGCACCTTCAGGTGCAGCGCATCGGTCGGCGGCAGGTCGAGGGTGAAACGGGCGCGCCCGGACACGACCAGCGGCGCGGCCGGGGCGGGCAGGTTCCGGCCGATCGGATCGGTATCGAGCCCCGCTGCCACCGCGTGCCCGGTGCCCGTGATCGCATCGCGAACGGCGCGGTAGCCGGTGCAGCGGCAGAGGTTGCCCTTGAGGGCGGCGCCGAGATCCCGCCTCTGGCCCTGGTCCAGGGCGGCCGCCGTCATGATCATGCCCGGGGTGCAGAACCCACACTGGAAGCCCTGCGCCGCCAGGAAGGCCGCCTGCATCGGATGGAACGTTTTCGGCTCGGCCGCGTCCGGACCGCAAGGACCCGCGAGGCCCTCGATCGTCGTCACGCTGCGCCCCTCGGCACGGAAGGCGGGGATCAGACAGCTATGGACCGGCTCGCCGTCGAGATGGACGGTGCAGGCGCCGCAATCGCCCGCGTCGCAGCCCTTTTTCACGCCGAACCAGCCCGCCTCGCGGAGATACGTGCGCAGGCATTGCCCCGGGCGCGGCTCGCGATCCTGCGCGAGGCCGTTGACGGTCAGCCGCATCGGTCTGTGTCCGCCGCGAGCGAGTCGCGGATCTCCCCGGTGAGGTGACGGGTGATGTGGCGGCGCCAGTCCGGCCGGCCGTGAACATCGTCATGGTAGAGGGCCTCGGGGATCGCGTTCTCCAGGCGGGCCAGGAGCTCCGCGGTTTCCGGTAGGCTGGCGAAGACGAGATGCACCGGGCGCCGGACGGACGCGGTGACGGTGAGCGCGAATTCGCCGGCCGGATCCCGCGTCCCGATCAGCAGAGCTGCCGATCGGCCGTTCGAGCTGAGGCTGATCCGCCGGAATGCGGTCCTGCGCATCAGGGCGGCGGCCGGTATCGACAGGCTGCGTAGGATCTCGCCCGGACGCAGAGCATTGCGTTGGGCGCCGAGGATGAAGTCCGCGACGGGCACATGCCGTTCGCCGCCATCCGCTGACCAGATCGCGCAGGTGGCGTCCAGCGCGGTCGCCAGCGCGATCATCGGGCCGGCCGGCAGCGCGAGGCAGAGATTGCCGCCGACGGTGGCGGTGTTCCAGATCTTGAACGAGCCGAGCAATGCGCGGCAGCACTGCCCAACGAGCGGTGCCGCGATCCAGGCGGGCGGCAGGTCGAGGCGGTCGAGTTGCGCGAATGTGCAGGTCGCGGCGAGAACCAAGCCGTCCGCGTCGATCGCGTGCGGCGGCCAGGCGAGACTGGCGAGGTCAATCAGTCTTCGGGTGTCGACCTGCGGCTCTGAGAACAGCCATGTCCCGCCCGCGAGGCACGCGTCGCCCGCCCGCCAAGCGGGCAAATCGAACCGGTTGCGCGGCCGGAGAACCGTCTCGATCGTGTTGAGGTCCATTCCCCTCTCGTCTGCCGGGTGACCGGAAGGCGTCAGCCTCGCAATATGGCGGCCGGCCGGCCGCCGCGGTCAAGTCGGCCCGGGCCTGGCCCAGGCGCGCATGGATCTTGGATCCACGATCGCTGCCGCCCTAAGCTGGACGGCGTCCATCGACTTCGTCGGAGATCCCCATGCCCTTGATCGCGTCCCGCTACGGCAAGGAGCAGGTCCGGGTGATGCGCCTCACCCGCGACGGCGACCACCATACGCCGCGGGAGCTGACGCTCTCGGTGATGCTGACCGGCCGCTTCGGTGCCGCCTGGACCGAGGGGGACAACCGCGCCTGCATCGCCACCGACAGCATCAAGAACATCGTCAACGTCACGGCGGCCCGAAACCTCTCCCTCGACAAGGAGGCGTTCGTCACCGCCGTCGCGCGGGTTCTGCTCGACACCTACCCGCAGATCGAGACGGTCGCGATCGAGGCGGAGGAAACGCGCTGGCTGCGCCACAGCATCGACGGCCAGCCGCATGGCCATACCTTCACGCGGGACGGGAACGGCGTCGGCTTCGTCGCGCTCGTCGCCGACCGGGTCGGCTCGACCCTGCGCTCCGGCTTGCGCGGCTACACCTTCATGAAGACCACGCAGTCCGGCTGGGCCGGTTTCGTCGCCGATCACTACCGGACGTTGCCCGACACCACCGACCGGATCGCGGCGACCAGTATGGACGCGACCTGGTCGTGGGCGGACGTGCCTGCCGCGTGTGAGGCGGCGAACGCGCGGATTCTCGCGACGCTGCTGGCGGTCTTCGGTACGAGTTACAGTCGCGGTGTGCAGGACAGCATGTACAGGATGGGCGAGGCCGCGCTCGCGGCCGTGCACGACATCAGCGAGATCACCTTCGTGATGCCGAACAAGCACTACATTCCCATCGACCTGACGGTCTTCGGCTTGGACAATTCCGGCACCGTTTTCCTGCCGACCGACCAACCCCACGGGCGGATCGAGGCAACGATCAGCCGGGACGTCTGACCATCGATGAGGCATTTCGCGCGCACGCACAGTCGATCGGCTTCAGGGCAGCCGTTTGTCTCCCTCTGCGCCTTCCGGTCTCAGCGTGCCGCTGCCCAAATCGACGGCCTCATGATCATCGGTCTCATTGGTCTGGGCTTAAACGCGGTCGAGAACTTGTGAAAGTTTGACACTTCTTCGTGGGATGCGGTGTTTCCGGAAGCCCGCGCGCATCACGCGTGCCCGTTGCCAACCCAACGTCTGCGGAAGCACCAACCTGAGATAGGATAATACAATCGCTGGATGAGTCCCGTCGCGTCCATGTAGATTTATAAACGTGTCTCCGAGATTGCTCAGTTTAGGATGGTCGAGGGCCGATTTAACATTTAGGCAAGGGAATTGTTTTAGGTCAACAGACAGAAATTTTTCAGTATAGCAGCCCTCGATCTTGCTAACAGAGATAGCTTTTTCAGGCGGCCTGCAATTAGCCGCGACCGTCAAGGTGCGCTTTCGCCGCACCTTTGGGTTGCGCATGGGGGAGGACATCATGTTTGAGCGCCTGAAGGGCCGCCGGGATCACTATGCCAAGCTGGCCGCCTTGAGCCGGTCGCTCGCCACGATCGAATTCGCGCTCGACGGAACCATCCTGGACGCCAACGCGAATTTCCTGACCGCGATGGGCTACACGCTGGATGAGATCCGCGGCCGTCACCACAGCCTGTTCGTCGAGCCGGCGCAGCGCGAGAGCGCGGCTTACCGTGCGTTCTGGCAGGATCTGCGGCGCGGTGAGTTCCAGACCGCCGAGTACAAGCGGATCGCCAAGGGCGGCCGCGAGGTCTGGATCCAGGCCACCTACAATCCCGTGCTCGATGCCGCCGGCAAGCCGGTGAAGATCGTCAAGTTCGCCACCGACATCACCGCGCACAAGCTTCGCTCCCTCGATCTCGAAGGCCAGATCACGGCCCTCCACCGCTCGCAGGCGGTGATCGCATTCGCGCTCGACGGAACGATCCTGAGCGCCAATCAGAACTTCCTCGAAGCCGTGGGTTACCGCCTGGACGAGATTGTCGGTCGCCACCACAGCCTGTTCGTCGGCGAGGCCGAGCGGGCGGGCGAGGCCTATCGTGCGTTCTGGGCCGCACTCGCCCGCGGCGAGTACCAGTCGGGCGAATTCCGGCGCACCGGCAAAGGCGGTTGCGCGATCTGGATCCAGGCGACCTACAACCCGATCACCAATTCGGACGGCCGGCCCGTCCGCGTCGTCAAGTTTGCCACTGACATCACCGCGCAGGTCCACGAGCGGCAGCGGCGCGCCGAAGCGCAACGTGCGATCGGCGACGATCTCGACGCGATCGGTCGCGCTGTCGCGGATGTGACGCGGCAGACAAGCCGGGCCGCCGAGACGGTCGGGCGGGTCTCGAATGAGATCCGGTCCGTGACCTCCGGTGCCGAGCAGCTATCCGTCTCGGTGGGGGAGATCAGCCAGCAGGTCAGCCACGCGGCGGATATGGCCGGGCGAGCGGTCGACCAGGCGCAGCACACGGGACGGATCGTTGCAGGCCTGAGCGAGCAGGCAACCCAGATCGGTGACGTGGTCGGACTGATCTCCGGCATCGCCGCCCAAACCAACCTGCTCGCGCTCAATGCCGCGATCGAGGCGGCCCGCGCCGGGGAAGCGGGCCGCGGTTTCGCGGTCGTGGCGAGTGAGGTGAAGACCCTCGCCGCGCAGACGGGCCGGGCAACGGATCAGATCCGCGGCCAGATCGCTTCCACCCAATCTGCGACCCGCGAGGCCGTGGACGCGATCGGCGTTATCCAGGGCACGATCCGCACGCTGAACGAGGTCTCGTCGACCATCGCGGCGGCGGTGGAAGAGCAATCCGCGGTGACACGTGAGATGTCCGGCAGCATGCAGACGGCGTCGCACGGCGTGTCCGCGATCGCGTCCGGCATGGACACGATTGCCGAGGCGAGCGTCCGGGTCGACCGGGCGACGCATCAGGTCCGGGAAGCCTCGCGGGTGATGGGCTGACAGCGCTGAAGCGCGCGGACGGCGCCGGCCGTTTCAGTCCAGCTCGCCGCTTTCATCGACGTCGGTCTCGTCCACGATGTGTCCGACTCGCGTCGTCAGCGGGAATTGTATGATGCACCGTAAGCCGTCGGCTTCGAAGGCGAGATCGACGCGGGCGCCCAGTTCATAGCTCAGCATCTCGGTCAGAACCTGCATCCCGAAGCCCTGCCGTGCCGGCGGGCCGATCGCCGCGCCGCCCGTTTCCTTCCACGCGAGCGTCAGCGCCCCGGCGGATGTCGCACCGGTGCTGTCGACGGACCAGCGGACCTCGACGCCGCCTTCGGCGAGGCCGAAGGCGCCATGTTCGACGGCGTTGCTGCAGAGCTCGTGAAATGCGAGCGCCACCAGCTGCGCGGCCTTCGGCCGGAGCCGGACCGCCGGCCCGTCGAGCGCCGCCTGCTCGCCCTCGCGGATGAGATGGATCATCAGCTCATCTGAGATCAGGGTGTGCAGGTTGACTTCGCCGAAGGTGTCGGCGGTGACCCGGACGCGCGCGATGGCGTCGAGGCGGCCCTCGAGATGCGTCGCGTAATTCTCGACGCTGTCGGCGGTCTCGGCCGACAGGCGCAGGACCGCCCGGAGCATCGCCATTGTGTCGCGCAGGCCGTGTCGGAGCCCGTCCGGCGCGCCCGCCTCATCCAGGAGGCGGCGTAACCGCATATTGTCCGCTTCCAGCCGCACCATGCGCGCCGCGTTATCGGATCCCTCTGCCATTCTGGCCTTCTCCGCGCGAAGAGCCATCAGGATGCGTTCGGCTCAAACGATAGGCGCACTGCGCAAGCCAGCTTCACGCCTTCATCAGGGTCGGTCAACGGCACCAATCACGGCGCCGGCCGGTGGCCGGTTCCGCTTTTCGGCGGCATCGCGTCAACGCCGCAGCACCCGCGCCGCCTGGAGCCGGCCGATCGCCGATAGCAGAACTGCGGCGCTGTCCACGCTCTCATCGAAGCCGGCCCGCCAGATCGTGCCCATGTCGGAGACGAGATCGAAGGCGCTGTGAAACGCGAAGTCGCCAAGGCCCCAGCCGACGGCGCGCGCGTCGGCCCTGTGAACCGCCAGACGCATGGGCACGGGCGGCCCGATGGGCAGAACCAGCGCTGCGGCGAGCTTTCCCCAGATGCGCCGCCAGCGGACGGGCTCGTTCACGACGTTGAAGGCCTGATCGCGTGCCGATCCCTCGGTCGCTGCCCGGAGGCTGGCCCGCGCCAAGGCTTGGGCGTCCGTCCCGTGAGCGAAAATACCCTCGTAAACGTGGGCCGGACCCGGACAGCGTAAGGCCGCACCCTCTGCCCGGCACAAAGCCGCGTAGGCGCCGATCACCAAGGCGACGTTCAAAACATTGCCGGCCGCGTCGGCAAATACCGCGTCCGGGCGCAGGATGGACCAGCGTCCACCGCGGTTGTCGTGCGAGCCCGCAGCTCGTCTTCCTACGTGAAGTAGAAATACGGGCCGCTGTGACGCGAATTCTCGTCCTCGGTGAAGGGCGATGGGACCGGTCCGAGACGGTTTGCCTGAACCTTCGCCCTCGATACAGAACGACGCGCCGCAGCGGTGCACCGACGGCCGCCAATCCGTCGAGCAGATGGCGCAGAATCGCCCCCGTTGACCCGATCCGCCTCGGCCAGGTTCGGTTGAGGCGCAAGGGCGGCGTAGAAGAGATGCGTGGTGTCGCGGGCCGCCGCGAGGGTCGTGCGGGTCGCATCGGCATCGGTGAGATCCACCGCTATGGCGCCGGCTGCCGTGTGCGGGTGGCGCGACAATGCGCGGGTGGTCCAGTCGGGACGGGCGCTGAGTTCTTCCATCAGCGCCTTTCCGATGATGCCGTTGGCTTCCGCGACCGGCGCTGTGCCAGATTTTTCCGTCGTCACTTCGCTCCTGTCGATCTGGGTGCGCGAGCCGCGTGATCGTCCCTTCGCCCGACCGGATTGCGGTCCGAGAAACGGCGCCCTTGCGATGAACCGGCGGGATCGCAATCCGTTCGCGACGAAGGCACCGGCGGCTGCGGGACCTGCTCGGCGCATGGCAGGCCTTGAACCCGGACGCTCAGACTGTCCCGTCAACGGTGACGGATCCGAAACCAACCGTTCTTTGCGCGCGCGAACACGGTCGCAATCTGTTTTTGTTGATATATGATGTTATCGCTCCGATCTATTTATCAAATAGACTGTTCTTCTAACAAAGAATTCGAAATATAAACGCCGTTAAATAGATCGTTAGATTTATGTTGCTACAGAGCGTTTCGTCATTCCCTTTGCAGAGAGTCCTTAACTGACTTAATAGGGCGATCAACGCGAGCAGACAGCTTTCGCGTATCGTTTTTCCGAAGGTATATTGGCATGAATATTTCTGGGCAGACAATCTGTCTTTCGATGATTGTCAAAAATGAAGCGCATGTCATACGACGTTGCCTCGATTCTGTTCGGCCGATCATTGATCATTGGGTGATCGTGGACACGGGCTCGACCGATGGGACGCAGGATGTGATCCGCTCGGCTATGGCGGACCTGCCCGGAAGGCTTATCGAGCGGCCGTGGGTCGATTTCGCCCATAACAGGAGCGAAGCGCTCGCTCTGGCGCGCCCCCACAGCAGCTACACGCTTATCATCGATGCCGATGATGAACTGATCATCCCGGCCGGCTTCACGATGCCTAAGCTCGACGTTCCCGGGTATGTCTTCACGATTTCGGACCGCCACACCGAGTATACGCGCATTCAATTGGTCAGCAACACTTTGACTTGGTGTTATCGCGGCGTGTTGCACGAATTTATCGATAGTAGAGACAAATACTGGACGAAGCCGATGCCCTTGGTGATGCGGCGCGGCGAGGACGGCGCCCGCCATCGCGACGAATCGACGTATCGGCAAGACGCTGGAATTCTCGAGAAGGCCCTCACTACTGAGCGAGACCCTTTCCTGATCGCCCGGTATACGTTCTATCTCGCGCAGAGTTATCGCGACTGCGGTGAGCTTCGTAAAGCAATCGAAAATTATTCCAGGCGGTCCGAACTGGGCAACTGGCGCGAAGAGGTCTACATCAGCCTTCTGAGTGCCGCTCAACTCAAGGGTTTCCTCGGAGACCCTGAGGATGAAGTCCGGGCCATCTTCGACCGCGCGATTCCGGTCTGCCCCGAGCGGGCCGAAGCGCGTCATGGTGCCAGTGTCTTCTTCCGGCAACGCGGCCAGCACGCCGAGGCCTTCTTGTACGCTCAAGAAGCCCTCCACCTGACGGCGCCCAACGAGGCATTGTTTTTGCAGAACTGGATATATTTGTACGGCCTGCGAGACGAGTACGCCGTCGCCGCCTTCAATACGGGTCAGTACCGCGCCTGCTTCTCGACCTGCCTCGATATTCTTGGTCAGGCTGACATTCCGCCGGACGTCCGGACGCGGATTGCCGGGCTCGCGCGCCAGGCATTGGCCAAGATGGTCGATCCGGCCTGGGGATGCCGGCAATCGCCCTACAGCGCCGAGTTCTGGCCATGCTGGGAATTTTCGGCGGCGTGAACGCAGGGGGCGGCCCGATCTGGCCAAGGCGTCTTCGCGGGTCGTGTGTCGAGGGCGACTTATCGGCGGTCGCCCTTTCCCTGCCGCCAAGCTGCGCGGCGCATTGTCTATGTGCGGAATGCGCCCGGCACGACTTGACGGCCCGGAGCGGAAATTGCCCACGTCCGATCCTTCAACAGCGAGAGACGCTGCCGGGAATAGATTTGCACCTTAAACATGGGCATGTTCTATGATGCGTTCTCCAATCCACTCACGAGATATATTGCAATATGATGTAAGTTTCAATTTATCGAAGTATAGAAAACTTGTCTCGGAATGTTTCCGTGCGTATTAGGCTGGGCAGGTCATCAAATTGCCCTATTGATCGGATGAATGCAAAATGCCGAATGCGGGTGGTGAGCCAAGCCCCGGCTTCATCCCCGTATCGCGACGCGGACAGATCTCCAACGATGGCCGCAATCGTCCGACTGGCGCTTCTGCGCCCCTATACCTTCGTGGTGATGTCTATCCTGATCCTGATCTTCGGGATCCTGTCGATCTTCCGGACGCCGACGGACATCTTTCCGAGTATCGGCATCCCGGTCATCAGCGTCGTCTGGCAATATACGGGTCTTCCGCCTGAAGACATGTCGGGCCGGATCGTTTCGGTCTTCGAGCGGTCGCTGACAACCACCGTCAATGACATCGAACATATCGAATCGCAGTCGGTCCCGGGCTACGGGATCATCAAGATCTATTTCCAGCCGACCGTCGACATCACCGCGGCCCAGGCCCAGGTGACGGCCATCTCGCAAACGCAGCTGAAGCAGCTGCCGCCTGGCATCACGCCGCCCCTGATGCTGGCCTACAACGCATCGAGCGTGCCGATCATCCAGCTCGCTTTGTCGAGCGATACGCTCTCGCAATCCGCCCTCAACGACCTTGCGATGAACTTCATCCGGCCCCAGCTCGCCACGGTGCCGGGGGCGCAGCTTCCCTACGCCTATGGCGGCGCGGCGCGGCAGGTGCAGATCGACCTCGACCAGTCGGCGCTCCACGCCCACGGGCTGTCGGCGGCCGATGTCGGCGCGGCGCTTGCCCGACAGAATCTGATCACCCCTGTCGGTACGCAGAAGATCGGCAGCTACGAGTGGGTCATCGACCTGAACGACTCGCCCAAGACCATCGAGGCGTTCAACGACCTGCCGGTGAGGGTGGTCGACGGCGCGGTGGTGTTCATGCGCGATGTCGCCCATGTTCATAACGGCTCGCCGCCCCAGACCAACGTCGTCCAGCTCGACGGCAAGAAGGGCGTGTTGATGTCGATCCTGAAGATCGGCAACGCCTCGACCCTCGACATCATCGCCGGCGTGAAGGCGCGGCTGCCCGCCATCCAGGCGACCCTGCCCGCCGGGGTGGACCTGAAATACGTCGCCGACCAGTCGGGCTTCGTGAAGGAGTCGGTGGTCGCCGTGGTACGCGAGGGTCTCATCGCCGCCGCGCTGACCGGTTTCATGATCCTGGTCTTCCTCGGCAGTTGGCGCTCGACCCTGATCATCACCGTGTCGATCCCGCTGGCGGTGCTCTGCTCGCTGATAGCCCTCTCGGTCCTGGGCCAGACCATCAATGTCATGACGCTGGGCGGCCTCGCGCTCGCGGTTGGCATCCTGGTCGATGATGCGACAGTGACGATCGAGAACATCAACCGGCACATGGAGGAGTTCGGCGAGGACATCGTCACGGCGATCACCCGCGGCGCGCAGGAGATCATGCCGCCGGCGACCATCGCGCTGTTCTGCATCTGCATCGCCTTCGCGCCGCTGCTCGCGCTCGGCGGCGTGGCCGGCTTCCTGTTCCGGCCACTCGCCATGGCGGTCGTCTTCGCGATGATCGCGTCCTACGCGCTGACCTATACCGTGGTGCCGACCCTGGCGCGCT